>JAUUDL010000012.1 GCA_030826715.1 Hydrogenimonas sp.
CGATAACGCATACGCTGACTTCGTTGAAAAGAACCGAACGTAGCTTTGGCTACGCCCGAACCTTTTCGCCTCGCATCGTATACGTTCTCGTTTGACGGATGACGGTGTATACTGCGTAATATCAGTTTAGATAGGAGCATTGATGAAACTTGCAGTATTCGATTTCGACTCGACACTGATGGACGGAGAGACGATCGATTTTCTGGCCGAACCGCTGGGGCTCAAGGAGAAAGTGGCCGTCATCACCGAGCGCGCGATGCGCGGGGAACTCGACTTTTTCGAAAGCCTTACCACGCGCGTGCAGCTGCTCGAGGGGCTGGAGGTGAAGAAGGTGGACGAGATATGCCACAACCTCCCTTTCATGCCGGGGGCGAAAGAGACGATTGACGCGCTCAAAAACCGTGGCTTCAGGGTCGTCGTCTTCAGCGGCGGCTTTCGAAACGCGACGGGCCATGCGAGGGATATTTTGGGTTTCGATGCCGACTTTTCGAATGTGCTGCACGCCAAAGAGGGTCGACTGACGGGGCTGGTCGGCGGCGATATGATGTTCGATTTCTCCAAAGGGGATATGCTCCAGCGGCTGCAGGCGCTACTTGATGTCACGCCCGAAGAGACGGTTGTCGTCGGGGACGGGGCCAACGACCGCAGCATGTTCGCCCATGCGGCGACACGCATCGCCTTTTGCGCCAAGGAGATTTTGAAAAAAGAGGCCAACGTCGTCATCGACACGAAAGATCTGACCCAGATACTGACGCATGTCTCTTAGCCTCTCTTCGATCTTTCGCAGGGTCAAAGCCTACCAAAAAGCGCTGATCGCCGGCAATGTCGTGGCGATTCTCGCCACGCTCGTGAGTGTGCCCACCCCGCTTCTGATTCCGGTGCTCGTGGACGAGGTTCTGCTCAAAAAGAGCGATACGATGACCCACTGGATCGACACCCACATCATGCCGATGGATACCTTCGGGTATGTCGTCACGGTCCTTTTGGCGACGGTGACGCTCCGCTTCGCCTACACGGCGCTGAGCATTCTGCAGACGAAGATCTTCATGCAGATCTCCAAAGATGTCACCTACAACATCCGGACCGAAGCCCTGGAGCATCTGAAGAAGATCTCGATGAAGGCGTACGAAACCTCGCGCTCGGGCTCGATCGCGGCCAAGCTGGTGACCGATGTGGAGACGATCGACACCTTCATCGCCTCGACGGTGAGCCGTCTGATCATTTCGGTCCTCTCGCTTATCGGTATCGCGGGGGTACTGCTCTGGATCCATTGGGCGCTGGCGCTTTTCATCATCTTTCTCAATCCGCTGGTCATCACCTTCACGACCAAGCTCGCGCGCCGCGTCGCCAAGCTCAAGAAGGAGGAGAACAGGGCGATCGACGCCTTCCAGTCGGCGCTGACCGAAACGCTCGATCTCTTCGGCCAGATCCGCGCGGCCAACCAGGAGAAACGCTTCTTTGCGCGCCTGATCGACGCCGCGGCGCATATCAGGCATCGTAGCATCGCATTCGGGTGGAAGAGCGACGCGGCGAGCCGGGTCTCGTATCTGACCTTTCTGGCCGGCTACGAACTCTTTCGAGCGGCGAGTATTCTGGCGGTCGCCTTTTCGGATCTGAGCATCGGGATGATGCTGGCGGTTTTCGGCTATCTTTGGTATATGGTCACGCCCGTGCAGGATATTCTGGGGATTCAGTACGCCCTGCACAACGCCCGCGCCGCGGTGGCGCGCATCAACGAAATATTCGCGATGCCGACCGAACCGCACTATCCGCATCTGGAAAACCCCTTCACGGCCGAGAGGGTCGGCGTGAAGCTCGAAGATGTCGATTTTAGCTATTCGCCCGACAATCGCGTACTCGAAAAGATCCGTTTCAGGGCCGAGCCTTCGCAGCGGGTGGCACTGGTAGGGGCCAGCGGTTCGGGCAAGACGACGCTCGCACAGCTGATCGTCGGCTTCTATCCGCCCGACAGCGGGACGATCGCCTTCAACGGCGTCGATGTCAGGCGCATCGGTCTGGATGTGGTGCGCGAGCATGTCAACCTCGTCCTGCAAAGCCCCAAACTCTTCCACGACACGATCCGCTTCAACATCACGCTGGGGAAGGATATGCCCGATGAAAAGATCTACGAAGCGCTCGAAATGGCGCAGATGAGGGAGGTGGTCGAAAAGCTCGAAGATGGGCTCGATACGCTCGTGGGACGCGAAGGGATCAAGCTCTCCGGCGGGCAGCGGCAGCGGATCGCGATCGCGAGAATGATCGTCGCCGATCCAAAGATCGCGATCCTGGACGAATCGACCTCGGCACTGGACGTGCATACCGAAGCGCGCCTCTACGAAGCGCTCGAGCCCTTTTTCCAAAGCCGCACGACGATCATGATCGCCCACCGGCTCAGCACGATCCGCAAGGCCGATTACATCTATGTCCTCGAAAAGGGGCGCATCGTCGAAGAGGGGACGCACGAAGAGCTATTGAAAGAGGAAGGAGTCTATATGGGTTACATCAAACAGTCAAGCGACTGCACGGAGGTTCGAGTATGATCTGGTACGACGCGCTGATACTGGGGATCGTCGAAGGGGTGACGGAGTTTCTTCCCGTCTCTTCCACCGGCCATCTGATACTGACAAGCAAGCTGATGGGGATCGAGCAGACCGACGTGCACAAAACGTTCGAAGTGGTGATCCAGCTCGGATCGATCCTGGCGGTCATCTTTGCCTTCAAGGAGAAGATTTTCCACAGCATAGAGCTCTGGAAGCGGCTGATCGTGGGTTTCATCCCCACGGCGGTCCTGGGATTTACGCTCTATAAGATCATCAAGTCGCTCTTCGCGCCGGAGACGGTGGCCTATATGCTCGTGATCGGCGGGGTGATCTTCATTATCGTGGAGCTTTTCTACAAAGAGAAGGAGCACCATGTGGGCCATGTCGAGCAGGTGAGCTACAAGCAGGCCTTCGCGATCGGTCTCTTTCAGTCGCTGGCGATGGTGCCGGGCACTTCCCGCTCGGGGGCGACGATCATCGGCGGGCTCTTGATCGGCCTGAAGCGAAAGACGGCGACGGAGTTCAGCTTTTTGCTGGCGGTGCCGACGATGCTCGCGGCCACGGCCTACGACATTCTCAAACACCACAGCGAATTTGACTTCTCCGATGCCCAGGCACTCGGGATCGGCTTCGTGACGGCCTTCATCGTGGCGTTGGCGATCATCAAGTGGTTTCTGGCCTTCATCAAAAAGCATACTTTCATCCCGTTTGGAATTTATCGTATAATCGTCGGACTGATTTTTCTGGGGGTGGTATTGTGAGCAGATATTTCGAAATGGCGAGCGAACTTTATCAGAAAGGGGACAAGGTTTCGGCCTTCAACGCCTTTTTGGAGCTGGCGATCGACGGTGATGCCGATGCGCAGGCGATGGTGGGCTATATGCTCGAAAACGGCGAAGGGTGCGACGCTAGTCTCGAAGAGGCCGTGGGGTGGTACCAGAAGGCGGCCGAGCAGGGGCAGCATGTGGCCCATTTCAACCTCGGCCATATTCTAAGAAGCGGCAGGCTGGGTGCTGTGGATGAAAAGAGCGCTTTCGAACACTTCATGCAGGCTGCCCGCGCGGGGAACCTGCATGCGATGTTCGAGGTCGCCCAGATGCTTGAAGCGGGAGCAGGTGTGGAGCCCAGCCCCCAGCGGGCGGCGAGCTGGTACGAAACGGCGGCCAAATATGGCCACACCGAAGCGCAAAACTGTATCGGTGCGATGTATCAGGAAGGTGTGGGTGTGCCGCTCGATTACGTGCAGGCGTTCGACTGGTACGAAAAAGCCGCCATCGCGGGCCATCCGCGGGCGATGTACAACCTGGGCATGCTCTACGACAAGGGGTGGGGTGTGGATCAAAACAGCGAAAAGGCGCTGGAGTGGTGCCGAAAGGCGGCCCACGCCGGCCACGAAAAGGCCAAAGGGATCATCCGCCGCCTGCAGGAGGAGGGGAAAATAGTCTTTTAACCGATACCCTTCAGGTAATCCAGAAGCGCCAGATACTCCTTCTCGATCGTCTGCATCGTCTCGGTGAGGCGCTGCTCCTCGATCTGGGGATTTTCGCTCAAAAAATCCTGTCGCCACTTCAGATCTTTCTGCAGCTCCTTGAGCGATGTTCGCAGATACTCCATCATGTCGCCGTAGGCTTTGTCGTTGATCGTTTTCGTCGCGTCCACCGCATAGAAGAGCTGGGCGTACTTTTCATATTCGCCGCTGTAGCGGAAATCTTCGGCGATATTGTGGATGATCTTCTGAATCTCTTCGTTTTCTATTTTGTGTTCCATTTTTGATGTCCTTTTAGGCGATTATACTATATCAGCTTATCAGCGGCCACAGCAGCGCGAAATAGAGCAGAAAAAAGATCGAGCTTAAGAATACCAGCGCGGCCACCTCTTTGGGGCGGCAGTGGAAGAGGGCGGCGAAGTTGACGTTGGCGATCGCCAGCGGGGTGATCAGCTCCATCAGCAGCACCGAGGTGACGAAGGGATCGAGGTGGACCATTTTTAGAAGCAGCCACGCCGCACCCGGCAACAGAAAGAATTTGACCGTACCGACCGTTTTGGCGAGCTTCCAGTCGATATGCGCCACACGCACCTGCGAGAGGTAGATGCCAAAGAGGAGCAGTTGTACGACGATGGAGGCGTAGGCGCCGAGCTTGAGGTTCTCTTCGATGGCACCTGGTATCTTCCATCCGACCGCATTGACGAGAAGGGCGGCGAGCGCGCTCCAGAGAATCGGCATTTTGAGCACGTTGATCACGGACTCTTTGGGCGAAAAGGTGCCCGAAGAGTAGATATAGACACCGATCGTGTTGACGAAAAAGACGTTGGCGAGGTTGATCATCGTCGTGTAGGGGACGCTCGCCTCGCCGAAGATCGCGATGCCCAGTGGTATGCCGAGATTGGCGGTGTTGCCGACCAGTGAGGCGACGAGGAAGATGGCCCGTTTCTTCCTGTCGGCAAAGAGTGCACGGCCGATGGGAATCATGACGACAAAAAAGAGCGACACCACCACCAGATACCAGAGTGGCGCTTCGAAGACATCGGAAGAGAGCGGCCGCGAGGTGAGCCCCCAGAAGGTCAGAAAGGGCTGGAGGATGTAGACCGAAACGAGTATCAGCGAACGCTCGTGCAGATCCTCTTTGAAACGCCATTTGGCGAATGCGCCGAGGGCGACGAAGAGGTAGATGCCGAGAATCGAGAGCAGCAGGGATTCCATGGCCGAAAGTATAGTATAATCTTGTAAAAAACGGAGGAAATGATGGACAAAGAATCGATCATGAAAGAGTTGAAGGCCTACGAAGCGAGACGGGACGAATTTTACCGTTTTCTGGACGAGCATATCCCCCACGATGCGAGTACGGGGCTGTACGATTTCAGGGAGAAGACGCTGCTGGATGCCGAAAAGGTGTATGAGCTTTTCCACAAACTCGACTATCAGGCGCGCAAGATTCGCGGTATCGTGATCAACAAGATCATCGAGAAGCAGTAGGCGGCGGCCGCGCCATGACGCTCCTTTTTCTGCTCGTCGCCGCGGCGGCGGGCCTCGTCGTACTGGTCTACGAAAAACGCCTGAAAGAAGAGAACATCGCCAAGCTTCAGAGCTATTTGATGCAGGTGGTTTCCGACGGCAAGCTGCTCGAGCGCGAAAAGATGACGCGCGTCATCGACCTCTTTACGCAAAACAACTACAAGATTGAAGATATGCAAAACGGCACGTTGACCGTCAGCCGGAGGGAATTCAGCGTGGGCGCGGCGCTGCTGTGGCTCTCGCTGGGCGGTATCGGGCTGCTTCTGTATCTGATCTACTACTTTTTGAAAAAACCCGAAACACTCCATGTCGATCTTAAGACGGGGACGATTCATGGCTCGTGAGTGCCCGTGCGGAAGCGGCGAGACATACGAGGCGTGCTGCGGACGCTATATCGAAGGGGGTGCGCATGCACCGACGGCCGTGGCGTTGATGCGCTCGCGCTACAGTGCGTATGCGCTCAAAAACGCCGATTACATCGTCGCCACCTCGCTGAAGGATGAGAAGCACGCTTCGATCGAGCAGGCGATGAAAGAGAGCGACTTTTACCGTCTGGAGATCCTGTCACACAAAAAGGGCGGCGTGTTGGACAGGAAAGGGGAGGTGACCTTCAAAGCCTTCTATAAAACCTTCTGTCGTACCCCGCAAGGCGAGGGCGTACTGCACGAGCGTTCGGCCTTCGTGCGCAAGAAGGGGCGGTGGTTCTACGACGAAGAGAACTCAACTATTTTGTAATTATACCTTCGCCATATCGTCGAATGCGCGGGCGTTTCTGCGGCGGTTGACCAGAAGTTTGGAGTAGGTGTCCAGATAGGTGAAATAGGAGACGGTGATCGCCTCTTCGACATGGGCGGCATGCTCGAGCAGCACTTCTCGCCATGTGCCCAGCCACTCGGTGCGGTGCTTTTCGTTGATACTGAAAGGTTTGTGCATTTCGATCATATCCACATGCCCCACCTCCTGGCTGTAGCGTTTTGGCCCTCCGGCGATTTCGGCGAAATATTTGACGTTGTGCTTTTTGACCCGTTCGATCTCTTCCTCCTCCTGCGGAAAAAAGAAGGCGATGTCGCTCTCCATGATTTTGTCGTAGAAGTCGCTCACCATTGCGTTGAAAGCTTCGTCGCCGCCGACGGCGTCATAGAAACGGGGGTCCGGAAGCGGAATCTCTTCCTCTTTGGGAATGTTGTCAGGGTCATAGGGGGTAATGACAAGTTTCATGGATATCTCCGTTTTTTTATTGTGTCGCTACTTTACCATAATGAAATCTGAAATTGGGTAAATTCGGTGCTGAAAATAATATTGCAACTGAAAAAAATTACGAAAAGAGCCACGAATGAAATTTGTCATACTCGATACCGAAACGACGGGTGCGGAGGAGAAGGACCGCATCTGCCAGATCGCCTTTATCGTCGCCGAGCCCCAACTGGTGGCGACGACGATCGAAGAGGTGCACGAAGATCTCTGCAAGCCCCCTCTGCCGATCGGCTACGGCGCATCGGCGGTGCATCACATCACCAACGAAATGGTCGAAAAGATGCCGCCGTGTACCGAAACCGAGAGTTTTCGGGCGCTTGAGAAGCTCAACGTGCCTGAAAATATCATGGTGATCCAAAACGCCCCTTTCGACCTGGCGATGCTGGAAAAGGAGGGGTTTGTTTCGAAGATGCGGCTGATCGACACGCTGCGCTGTCTGCGCCATCTCTACCCCGATCTCGAAGCCCACGGCCTGCAGTATGCCCGGTACGCTTTCGGACTCTACAAGAGCGAGAAGAAAGAGGCGAAGTCGATAGGATTGAAGATTCAGGCGCACGATGCGCTGGGCGATGTATTGGTCCTCAAACTGCTGCTCGATTTTCTGCTGCTCGACCACACACCCGAGGAGCTCGTAGAACTGACGGCCAAACCGATCACCTACAAAACATTTCGCTTCGGCAAATACAGAGGCGAAGAGATCGTGGAGGTGGCCAAAAAAGACCCAGGGTATATCGAGTGGCTGCTGATGGAGAAAGAGGGCGAAGAGGGGCTGGATGAAGATTGGCGCCAAACGCTCGAAAAGGCGCTCGAAATCGCCGAAGAGGAGGCAGTCTGGCTCTTTCCCTTCGGCAAATACAGGGGGCAGAGCATCGACGAGATCGCACAGCACGATGCCGGGTATCTCAGATGGGCATTGGAGAATATGGAGAAGCTCTCCGAGAGGATGAAAAAGGCGATACGAAAGAGAATAGGGAGTATTGAATAATAGCCATGCAGGCCAAAGATGGGTTTTTTGGTATGAAACGTGTATGCAGCGGCTCGGAAACTTTCAGTGACGCGATAACTGATGCATTTTATTTGTTATTATATGATATGTATTAGACTTCCTGCATAACTCCTTATATGTCTCAGCGAAAGCAGGAGCGTTTTAATCGAGGCAGATGTTCTTCAGCGTAGCCGAAGCTACGGTGAAGGTTATTCTATTTTTGTCCCAGAACATAGGAGAATAGAAATGCAAAAGCATATTGCAATTTTTGGTTCGACAAGCTATA
>JAUUDL010000156.1 GCA_030826715.1 Hydrogenimonas sp.
ATCCTTCCCTCCTGCAGGAGTGCGGCACAGTTGTAGAGCCTATTGTCGTGCCACACCGGAAGCCCCACGATCGCCGCACTCTTGCACGACATCGATACCTGCACAAGCCTCTCGAGCCCCTCTGCCACCGCCTCGTGAAGCCGCCGCTGATAGAAAAGGTCGCCGCAACTGTAGGCGGTGAGGCCAAGCTCCGGAAAGCAGACCACCGCCGTATTCTGCTCATCGGCGATACGCCAGATATCGGCGATCTGATCCACATTGAACGCGACATTGGCCACACGCACCTTCGGCACCGCCGCCGCCACTCTGAAAAATCCATACATTATTGACTCTTTCAAACTGCACCATGTCAGCTTTTAGTACTATTTTATCATATATGGCGCATAAATATCATGTTGCATTCTCTCATTCGCTTGGCTACTCTTTCAAAGAGCTCGAAATAATTTTTCCCTCCGAATTATCGTGCATACATTTCTCGCATGAATTGTTTATCTTCATCTGTTTTTAATAATGATGTGATATTCTCCTCATTATGAAGCGATTGGTTTGGCTCCTTTTTTTATTGTCTATTCCTTCGGCCATGATGGGCGCATCGGCCGATTCTTCAGCCGCGAAGAGACTGCTCGAGGGGCTCAACGAAGCGACCGCCGAAATATCCGAAGCACGCCTCAACGTCGAAGAGAAAGCGGAGTTCGTCACCGTATTGCACCATGAAACCCTCGAGGCGCTGGGCATCGAGACACTCTTTGAAGCGCTCTCTCTGGTGCCCGAGGTGCAGACCTCGGTGATGCAAAACGGCATTAAGAAGGTCGTGATGCGTGGGTACGACAATCCAAACAATTTCACGTTCGATAAATTCCGCCTCATCGTCGACGGCCACACGATCCAGACCGCCATCTTCCAAAACAGCTCCTACTACCTCAATCTGCCGACAGAACTGATCGAACGCATCGAAGTGACGCTCGGACCGGTGGCCGCCATGCAAAGGTCCGGGGCGATGACCGGCATCATCCGGGTGACGACACGCATGGCGTCCGCAAAAGGGCCCTCCGCACTCTTTGGAGGTATCGGCTCCTATCAGGAGAGATTCGGCGGCCTGACGCGAAACATTACTTTGAAAAATGGGGGCGATCTTTATATCGACGGCTATTATCGGCAGCACGACCGGGCACTGGACGCACCCGAATATGCCGTCCCCGGCACCCTCGAGAGAAAACCCGAATCGAGTGAATGGCTCCGAGATTTCGGCGCGGGCATCCGATACGAAAAAGGCGGGTTCACCTTCAAAACGCGACTGAAAAAGGAGCGGCACGGCAACTATTTCGGCTGGGAAGAGCGTCTGGAACAGACAAAAGAGCCGGAAATGGCCAACACCTATCTTTTTGCGCTGGCTGCCTACGAAAAAGATATATCCGAACATGAACGGCTCTCGATACAGTTGGACTACAGCCGCTATATCTTCGATGCCGACGCACAGGACTATGCCGGCACGACACCATACTCGTTGGCCATGGAGCAGAGCGAATCGTCATGGCAGACGCATATCGGGGTCACGACACACCGCATTGCAGGGCACACGATCGAAGCCGGCTTCGAAGGGACGGCCACCCGCCAGATCCGAAACCGTTTCGTCATCGCATTCCCTGACGGCAGCCAAAGCAGTAACCCGCTCACAGAGCCCGAGCGAAAGCGTTACATCGGCGGCCTCTTTCTCTCCGACCGGATGAAAACGGGCGAAAAGGGTCGGCTGCAGTATGCGATTCGTTACGACCGGTACAGCGATATCGGCAAGGGGTACCTCAGTGCCGATGTCGCCTATCTGCATCATATCGGGGAAAACACGAACCTCAAAATTGGATATGGACACGCCTATCGGGCCCCTTCGTGGATCGAACTCTACACGATCGACCAACCAGGAACAAGAAAGGGCAATCCCGATCTGAAGGCGGAAGAGGCCGATACGATCGAAGCCTCCCTTTCCCACCACTTTTCGCTGCATACGGAAGGGAAAGTCACCGCTTACCTTACCGATGTCGACCATCTGATCGATCTGTATGACCGGCCGCGCGGTGAAAGTGGACCCGAATATGCCAACTACTCCCACCGAAAAGGGAGAGGTATCGAATTCGATATCACGACACGTCCGGCCATCGGACATCGTTTCCGAATCGCCGGAGCGTACAACGATACCGACTATATCAGTTACGCCGGTGTGAAACAGTCGATGCCCGGCGTCGCGCACTTTAGTGCTTTCGCAGACTATATCTACACCCCTACGGCCCGGCACACCTTCGCCGCACTGCTCCGTTACCGGGGCGAACGGCCCGTCACCGACCACGACAAACCTTCCCTGCCCGCCTACACCACGGCCGATATCGCCTATACCTATCACGCCTCCCGCGGCTGGCGCATGCGTCTTGCGGTGAAAAACCTTAACGACGCCGATATCGCCGACCCCAGCTACTATGCGCGTCACGACGGCATCGTCCGGCCTGGACGAAGATACCTTCTGCGTTTCGAGTGGCCACTGTGAAAACGACGCCGATCTTTTTTGCCCTCCTGGCGATCGCTCTTCTCAAAACCTCTTCGCTGGGGTATATCTACAATTCGGTTTTGCTAAACACCTATGCAAAAATCGTCCCTCGGATCGTCATGCTCGATCGCACGCATCCGAATGAGCGTCCAAAAAAAATCTGTATCCTTCATGAAAAAGGGGACGAAAAGATCGCCACACATCTTCGCGACGAGATTGTGCGAACGAGCAGGCATCTGGTGGATCGAGGCGACATCCTGATTGAAGTCAGGGAGTATCATGATATAAACGATTGTGCGAAGATGTCGGTCTTGCTGCTTCTCAACGGTTCAAGACGGCATATCTTCGATGCCGTCGATTTCGCGATGCGCCATCACAGCATGACCATCGCCTACGACAATACCCTTCTTCGATACGGCGCACTGCTGTCGCTTGTCACCAAAGAGAGGGTCTATCCGATCATCAATCTTGCAGCATTGAAAAAATCGGGCCTTTGTCTTGACCCCGCGCTGCTTCAGATTTCGAAAATCTACCGTGATGAAGGGGTGAGGTAATGGGTTTTCAAAGCATCTCCCTCCGCATCATTGCCATTGTCATCCTCTTTTTCGTCATGGCGACGGGTATTTTGAGTTATTCGAACTATCTCTCGGTGGAACGATTCACGCAAAAGAGCGAACGGGAGAAAGGCGAACTCCTCATGGCCTCCATTGAGCCGGTCGTGGCGATCGATCTCTATCTGGGAATGGACGATCCGATGCGCGACTATCTCGATAAAATTGTTCACGACAATCCGCTTCTCATCAACCTGGCCGTCACGGACGACAAAGGCAATCCACACTATCACTTTCATGCCTCCAACGACATTCACGGAATGTCGGAGCCCATTCGCTTCGAACGCACAGTCTACGACAAAACTTCCAATCATCCGATCGGAAGCATCGAATTGGAGTACTCCAACGCCGGCCAGGCCGAACTCCTGGGACACTATAAAATCTTTACCTTCCAGATGCTCGGCGTCTCCCTGCTACTCGTGGTGATTCTCTCTATGCTGCTGCATCGTACCTTCCAGCCCCTCAGATCGCTGGCGCAGGATCTGGCCTCTTTCGATCCCAAAAAGTTCAATTTCACGAAGAAAAAGATCGACAGAGGTGACGAAGTGTCGGTCATCCACAATGCTGTCGTTGATATGGTCGAGAAGATGCGCGACTATACGAAACAGCTGTCGCAGCTGAACATCGGGCTCGAAAAACGGATCGAAGAGAGAACCAGGTCGCTCAAAGAGATCAACGATCAGCTTCGTACGGAGATCGAGGAGCGTATTCGGGCCGAAGAGGCGCTCAAACAGGCCAATATTCTGCTCGAAAAGCTCTCGACACGCGATGCGCTGACGGGTCTTTACAACCGACGCGTTTTCGAAGAGAGGCTGACCACCTTCTGGCGTACGGCCCTTCGCGATAAGAGCCCCATCTCGATGGTACTGTGCGACATCGACCACTTCAAAAATATCAACGACTCCTACGGTCACCCCGCCGGCGACCTCTGTCTCAGGGAGATGGCTGCCATTTTGGAAAAGACGATCAGCCGGCCGATGGACATGGTGGCCCGCTACGGAGGCGAAGAGTTCATTTT
Source organism: Hydrogenimonas sp. (assembly GCA_030826715.1). Classification (GTDB taxonomy): domain Bacteria; phylum Campylobacterota; class Campylobacteria; order Campylobacterales; family Hydrogenimonadaceae; genus Hydrogenimonas. The sequence goes on from JAUUDL010000156.1 coordinate 4,163, forward strand.
CATACTTCCCGACACGCCTGTGGAAGGGGCCAAAAAGATCGCGGATGAGATTCAGGCACTCCTCAAAGCCCGAAACGAGAAACCGCAGACATCCATCAAGATGACCTGTAGCATCGGGGTCACGAGCGTCGTTCCTTCGTCAGGCATTAGCGAACTCGATCTGCTCAAAGAGACCGACCGGGCCCTCTACGAAGCCAAACGTGGCGGCCGCAACAGAATCGTCGTCCATATCCTTGACAAACAATAGCTAGACAAAAAGAGGAAAGGGACGGAAACAAACGCCGTCCCCTGAATCGAAGTATTATTTTTCGCGGGTGGGATAGATTTCGATCGTTTCGATCGTGTCGTTCTGGTCGATGCTGTCGAGAACCAGCATGCTGTCGGCGTCATCCTCCTCGATACCACCGAATACCGTATGGACCCCATCGAGATGTGGGCACGGCGCGAAACAGATGAAGAACTGGCTGCCGCCCGTATCCTTGCCGGCGTGCGCCATGGAGATCGTTCCTTTGACATGCTTGTGGACATTCTTTTCGGTCTCGCACGGTATCGCCCATCCCGGGCCACCCGTTCCCGCACGCGCCGGATTGCCGCCGGGGCCGCTGTGGGGGCATCCTCCCTGCGCCATGAAACCTTTGATGACGCGGTGAAATTTCAGATTGTCGTAGAAACCCTCTTTGGCCAGCGTTGCGAAATTCGCCACGGTGTTGGGCACCTCATCGACATAGAGCTTGAGCCAGATGTCACCCTTGTTGGTCTTGATCCTGGCATATTGAAACTGATTCAATGTTTCCTGGTCGTAATCGTACGTTTTGAGTTTCTTTCCAAACATCTCTTTCCCTCCTTGATATATCCGTTTTCAGTGCCATTCGCGTTCGGCCGGCACCGTTTCGGGCGCAGATTATAGCATGTGGCACCAAGAAGTCTAATGGACGATCCTCATCTTCAGTAAAAGCAAAAGCGCATTGAGCCGAAGCTTCAATCGTTTAGAAAAAGGGAGGTTGGCCATTTTCATGTGGCAGAAGAGTTCATTGAGACCGTCTCTTTCACTTTGCGTCAGATTGCTCATCCAAAGCCTTTATTTTTTTTACGACACGTATAATTTCATCATCGTCCAGCTCGCCCAGCATCTGCATCAATGCCCGCGCCGCCATCGGCTGCGCCTTGCCCGTACGCCAATCCTGATAGGTCCGCATCGATACACCCAACGCTTCGGCCATCTTCTTCTGCGAAATCTTCTTTCCGTTGTTTTTGGCTTCCAGGGCATTGTGGACAATATTGAAAATATCGTTGACTTTCATCGCCAAATTATACAATTTGAAACTAAACTGCACATTAATATTCGTTAATTTTGAAGTTTTTATCCTTTTATTGATAGACTTTAACTCTATATTAGTATTTTTATCATTTTATAGATCATTTTTATATCGTTTTAATACAGTTTTCTGTGTATTTAACCGATATCGAGACTCTGCTATAATTTTCCAAATCAATACAGGAATATTTATGAAACAGATCGTCGTCGCTGGCGCCGGCTACGGAGGCCTCAGAGCCGTCGAAAAACTCTCGAAAAGATCCGATATACATATAACGCTCATCGACGAGAACCGTTACCACTACATGCAAACCGAAGTCTACGGCTATATCGCTGGGACCAAAGACATCGACGAAATCACCATCGATCTGGAAAGCTGGTGCGAAGGGTTCGGCCACAACGTCAGTTTCGAGATGGCGAAAATCACGCATATCGATCACGAGCACAACCGACTCTCTACCGACAAAGGCGAGATCGCCTACGACACGCTGATGATTGCCACGGGTGCGCATACACGATTTCCCACTTTTATAGAAGGGTTGAGGCAGCACGCGTTCGGCGTCAAAAAGCTTGAGCGCGCATTCGAGTTTCGTCACCGTTTCGAACAGTGCGTGAAGCAAAAACTCGAAGGGGACAACACCCCCATCGACATTCTCGTCGCGGGTGCGGGGCTTTCCGGGGTGGAGGTCGCCGCCGAGATGGCCTATATGCTCGAAAGGTACCGACACGCCCTGGGCAAAAACGTCGAACGAATCCGCATTACTCTGATCGATGCGTGTGACACCATTCTTCCCGGGCTCGACCCCTTTTTAATCCAAAGTGCCCAAAAGAGGCTCCAAAAACTTGGAGTCATGGTGAAAACGGGCGCATTCATCGAAAAGGTCGAAGCCGATCGTGTTACGTTTCGAAACGGAACCACCCAATCCTACACTTTCATGATATTCACCGGAGGCATCGCCGCCAACAGCGGTTTCGTGCCCGAAATTTTCGAAAGAAACCAATTTGACCAACTGAAGGTGGAAGACGACCTGCGCCTCGTCGGAGCCGATAACATCTATGCCATCGGGGATGTGGCGGAGATCGTCGACAAAAGAGGGGAGCCGCTCCCTCCGACGGCACAGGTGGCTGAAAAAAGCGCTGAACACGCCGCAGAAAACATCTTTCGGCAGCTCGACGGCGGCCCGACAGCGCCCTTTCACGGCGAGATCGACGGCCTCTTCATCGCACTCGGCGGCCGGTACGGCGCCGCGGAGCTCTTCTTTCTGCGTTTCAAAGGAATGAGTGCCTACTACGCCAAACGCCTCGTGACATACATATACACGCTCGGGCTCAATCTGCGCGTCAATGCCGCCTACAAAACGAGACATTGAAGATTAGGCATTACTTTATATAATCGATTAATCAATCGGGCTTCGCTATACTATGATAAAAATGTTGGCACAATAGTTCATGTTCGAAACGATTGAGAGTTTGGATATCCATCTGCTCTCATCAAAATGGTGACATACATATATAACAAAATTAAAGAAAACGAAGGAGTATCAATGAGCGTAGAGAGTCGACCGATCTACTACCCCAACAAAGCATTCGCCAAAGAGGCGCGAATAAAGAACATGTGCGAGTACCACGACCTGATGGACTGGGCCAAAGAGGATTACGAAGGGTACTGGGATCACTGGGCCAAAGAGAAGATCGACTGGTTCGAGCCATACGAAACGGTGCTTGACGAGAGCAATGCCCCTTTCTACAAATGGTTCAATGGCGGCAAGCTCAACGTCACCCACCAATGCATCGACCGTCATCTGGATGTCAGAAAGAACAAAGCAGCCATCATCTTCGAAGGCGACCGCGGCGACAAGCAGATCATCACCTATCTGGAGCTCTACCGCAACGTCAACCGTTTCGCCAATCTGTTGAAGAACGAGTTCAATGTCAAAAAAGGCGACCGTGTCGTTCTCTACATGCCGATGATCCCCGAAGCGGCCTACGCGATGCTCGCGTGTGCACGCATCGGTGCGATCCACTCGGTGGTTTTCGGTGGCTTCAGTGCCGAAGCGCTGCGCGATCGTATCCTCGATGCCGAAGCCAAGGTGGTCATCACCGCCGATGGCGCGTTCAGGAAGGGCAAACCCTACATGCTCAAGCCTGTCGTCGACACCGCCCTGGAAGAGGGATGCGATTGTGTCGAAAAAGTGCTCGTCGTGCAGCGGAACATGGAAGATGTCGTCTGGATCGAGGGGCGTGACTACAGCTACAACGAACTGATCGATCTTGAAAAAGATCTCTGCGAACCCGAAGTGATGGATAGCGAAGATCCGCTCTTCTTGCTCTATACCTCCGGATCGACCGGCAAGCCCAAAGGGGTACAGCATTCACAGGCCGGCTACATCCTCTGGGCGCAGATGACGATGGAGTGGGTCTTCGACGTCAAAGAGAACGACACCTACTGGTGTACCGCCGATATCGGATGGATCACCGGCCACACCTACATCGTCTACGGTCCGCTGGCCGCCGGTGCGACGACGGTGATGTTCGAAGGAGTACCGACCTATCCCGATGCCGGACGTGCATGGAAGATGGTCGAAGAGTACAAAATCAACCAGTTCTATACCGCCCCGACCGCCATCCGCGTACTGCACAAGATGGGCGAACACGAACCGGAAAAGTACGACCTGAGCTCTTTGAAGGTGCTCGGTACCGTCGGCGAGCCGATCGACCCGCCGGCGTGGAAGTGGTACTACGAGAAGATCGGCGGCGGACGCTGCTCGATCGTCGACACCTGGTGGCAGACTGAAACCGGCGGTCACATGATCAGCCCGCTTCCGGGAGCCACGCCGATCAAACCGGGCTGCGCCACCTTCCCGCTGCCGGGCATCATGGCCGAAGTGATCGAGCGCGACGGCACGCCGGTCGAACCGGGCGAACAGGGACTGCTCTGCATCACGAAACCGTGGCCGAGTATGATCCGCACGATCTGGAACGACCCGGATCGTTTCGTCAAGAGCTACTTCGGCGACGCGAAGAAAGATGGCCAACCCGTCTACTTCTCCGGCGACGGCGCCGTTATCGACGAAGATGGCTACATCACGATCACAGGGCGCGTTGACGACGTCATCAACGTCAGCGGCCACCGTCTGGGCACCGCCGAGGTGGAAGCGGCGATCAAAAAACATCCGCATGTCGCCGAAGTGGCCGTGGTTGGCAAACCCGACGATATCAAGGGCGAGAGCATCTTCGCTTTCGTCGTGCTCAAGAATGCCGAAGACACCTTCGGCGAAGAAGCGGAGCTGGTCAAGGAGATCAACCAAGTGATCGCGACCGAGATCGGCAATATCGCCAAATGCGATACGATCAAGGTGGTCCCCGGCCTCCCCAAGACCCGCTCTGGCAAGGTGATGCGCCGTATCCTTCGCGCCATCGCCAAAGGCGAAGAGATCAAACAGGATATCTCTACGCTCGAAGATCCGAGCATCGTCGCGAAGATTCAAACCTGCGTCATCGGATAGTAGGATGAGGGCCTGGATTTCGGTACTGGCGTTACTGCTCCTCTTCACAGGATGTTCACAGCAGAAAAGCCAAAAGAGCGAAAAGATCGCATTTTCGGTGCTGATACCCAAGCCTGCCGATGGCCAGCGCGTCAATTTCGTGGAGGGCATGGGCATCTTCACCTCCACACTGCCCCACTCCAGGGTATCCGCGATGGTCATCAATAACCCGATCCAGGCAGACAAAGAGGCGGTCATCGCGGTGGCCGTCGAAAATCTCGGCAAAAACGATGTTCCGATGGAGTGGAACAAGATTACCTTCTTTCACCCCAAAGATATCATCAAACTGCTTCCCATCAATAAAACTCCCGACTACTTCAACCAGCCCGAACGGTGCAAACCGCTTCTTGGAAGGGAAATATACAAAAAGCAGCTTCTGAAATACGGCGTCATCGCCGAAGGCAATACCACGACGGCCGATGCCCTTTTGCCGACCGAAAAGGTGCTCGCCAAGGTCTTCAGCGACATTCGAAAAGATATCTGCTACGCAAAAATACCCGAGAACAGCACATTGCATCCGGGCGAAGTGAAGGTGGGTTATCTGGTTATCGAAATGCCCAAGGAGCATTTCATCAAAAATACGCTCTTCATGCTCAAAATCCCCGTGGCAGACGATGTCCACAAACTCCGTTTCGCCCTTCAGCCGCTTGAATGAGCGCTTGACCCCTGATATAATGTCGTAAAAACAAAGAAGGTGACCTATGCAGCTGTGTGTCGCGCTCGATCTTCCCACCAAAGAAGAGAACATCTCCCTCGCCAAATCGATCTCGAAGTATGACGTCTGGATCAAAGTCGGTTTCAGGTCCTACATTCGCGACGGTCGCGAACTTCTGGAAGAGATCAAGACGATCAACCCCGATTTCAAAATATTTCTCGACCTCAAACTCTACGACATTCCAAACACGATGGCCGATGCCGCCGAAGAGATCGCGCACATGGAGGTGGATATGTTCAATGTCCATGCCAGTGCCGGCAAAAAGGCGATGAAAACGGTGATGGAGCGGCTCGAAAGTTTTGAAAAAAGGCCGCTCGTCCTCGCCGTGACCGCATTGACATCGTTCGATTACCATACGTTCAAAGAGATCTACGGTGCCGATATCGAGGAGAAGGCCAAAGCGTTCGCCCTGCAAAGCTACCAGGCGGGGCTTGACGGCGTGGTCTGCAGCGTCTTTGAGAGCCGAATGATCAAACATGAAACCGCAGCCGATTTTCTGACGCTTACACCCGGAATCCGTCCATTCGGCGAACCTGGCGACGATCAAAGAAGAGTGGCCGACATCGACACGGCAAAAAGAGAGTTGGTCGATTTCATCGTCGTAGGACGGCCTATCTACAAGGCCAAAGAGCCCGCGAAAGTGGTCGAAAAAATCCTGGAAGCGCTCTGACGCTTCCCTTTTTTATCTTCCGTTACCAGTTCCCCTGCGGAACCGCCGTCTCCATCCCCCAAATCATCCATCCGACAAAAAGCGCGAAGAGTATGACGAAAACCAGCGGTGCATATTTTTGAAACATTCTTATTCCTTCAAAAAAGTTTGCGGCATTGTAGCCAAAAAACGCATGGAGAGAGCGCACAATTCATGGGGAACAGATTTTGCTTAATTTTTTTGAAAGTTTTCAAAGGAGACGTGATGAAAATTCTGAGCAAAGCCGAAATTGTAGTCAAACTCAAAGAGCGAATCATGGAAGCGAAAGAGAAAAAGAGCGAAACGGCCGAACAACTTCAAAAGCTTCTCGACACCATCTTGAAATCGGGCTATTACAACGCATTTTAAGGCGAATATTAAGAAATCGGCGCTATAATTTCATCCACTTCATGGACAGGTGGGTGAGCTGGCTGAAACCACACCCCTGCTAAGGGTGCGTACCTTTGCGGGTACCGAGGGTTCGAATCCCTCCCTGTCCGCCACTTTCACACTACTACAAAAACCCTAAACCAACTTTTTACAATCGCAGACATATATACTGCTTGATTCTTTGTACCATGAAGTGTTGAGAGATCAAAGAACGGCGCGAATGAAAAGAGATATAATAAAAATTACACTCTTTCTTCTGACGCTTCTTTCGTAGCCGAAATTTTCGACGAATAACATGTGCCGATCTCAGTTTGTCGGTATATCTGCATCCTTCATGGGTTCGGTTAGTTCTTCCTGATCTTTGATGGAAGGACGATGTACGACAAGCTCGAAGGCATCTGGTCTTGCGTAGTGTCCGGCAACATCCAGGTTCCATTTGGAAGCTCTCAGTCTGTGCAGATCGACTTCGGCCAGAAGGATTCCCTCTTTGGCGTTGAGCGGTCCTGCGAGTATATTGCTATCGGGATCGGCGATGAGGCTGTTGCCTTTGTTGACCCATTCGTCTGTATCGACATAGTAGGGTTTCAGTTCGGGGAGTTTTTTGAGAACATCCTCTTTTTTGAGTACCATGCAGCATCCAGCGACATAACATCTGCCCTCTTTGGCAATGTGTCGCATCGAAGCGGCCCATGTACTCCCCTCATCGTAGGTCGGCGCGAGATAGAGTTCAATCCCCTCTTCATAGAGAGCGTAGCGTACCAGCGGCATGTAGTTTTCCCAGCATACCAATGCGCCGACCCTGCAGAGATCCGTTTCGTAGACTTTAACCGTACGCGCATCACCATAGCCCCAGACCGTGCGTTCGGGTGCGGTGGGAATGAGTTTTTGATGCTTCCCGTACAAATGGCCGTCAGGATCGATAAAAAGCAGTGTATTATAAATACTACCTCCGCCGGCATAGCTGTTTTTTTCATTGACACCGATAACGACATAGATACCAGCCTCTCTGGCAGCGGCACATAGGCGCTCTGTCTGGGGACCGCCCACCTCCACCGCCTGCTCCAGCAGTCTGGCATAAAGATCCTGATGCAGAGCTATCTCCCCTGCAGATACATGCCAGATCCAGTCGGGGTATCCGGGGACGAAGACTTCCGGGAAGAGGGCTAGACTGGCACCTTTTTCTGCTGCTTCATGGATCAAGTCACACACTTTGTTTATCGTTGCCTCCAGATCCATAAAAACGGGAGATGCCTGAATGGCTGCGATAGTGAATGTTGTCTGTTTCATCATGTACCTTCTGGGTTTTAGTTAAAGCCACTATATAGAATCTATGTGTAGGATGTGTGTAAGGGACGCTTAAACTTCCCCATTTAGATCATAAAGAAGCATTCATGTTTGCCCAGGTCGTTCCAATGTCAGCCGATGCCTGTCATCAAGTCCAATGACCATCTCTTCCTCTTGAAGCAGAAAGAGACAGGAAGAAAAGAAGTTTTCGAATATCTATCAACAGTGGACACTCTCAAACGTGTCACATAACTCCCTATTTATATTTTTTGAATCGCTCTCTCGAAATCTCCCTTGATCATTTCGTCGATCTTCTCTTTGTCGCGTGTGGATACGTCGATCCAGTGGACATAGAGTCTGTCGTCTATGACATCGAGGGTCAGCGTGCCGGGTGTGAGGGTGATCGAATTGGCGAGCAGCAATTTTTTCCAGTCGCATTCGATATCGGTTTTCAGTTCGACGATCCCTGGATTGACGGGCACTTTCGGATGCAAGACCCGCTTGGTGATCTGAATATTGGAGATGATCAGATTTTTAAAGAGCACGACCAGGTAACCCAGAAAAGCGACCGGATTGAATCCCCCGCCCTTTTTGCAGGCGGGTATTTCACCCATGCTCAACCGGGCAATGGTGGCACTGACGACAAGGCCCGTCACGATCTCCGCCATTTCTGCCGTGCCGGCGAGTCCCATCCAAACGGCAAAGAGCAGGAAGGTCCAGAGGAAAAACCGTTTCATCGCTTCTCCTTGGCCGGGGTATTGACCGGCATGAACAAAAAGGCGTCGGGATCGTCGTCGACATGGATGCACTCGTTTCCGAGCCTGAGCGAATGGGGCGGGCAGACATCGGTGCACAGAGAGCACCAGCAGCACCGGCCGTAATCGATCTTGGGGACGGATTGGGAGGTGTTCTTTTCATTGTAGATTTTATCGACTTTGACCATATCGATCGCGTCGTTCATGCAGACATCCTGGCAGTTGGCGCAGCCGATGCAGAGCTCCAGGTCGTTGAGATGAAAGCCCCGGTATCCTTCCGGTATCTCTTTTTTTCACCTTCGGATAGGCGATCGTGTTGGGTCTGTCGCCAGCTTCCACGAGTGCGGTGAACGGGGAGATGATCCCTTCGAATTTCGTCAACCATTTCATGCGATTACCTCTCTATTTCGGGCGGGCATATGCCCAGTGAATTCATGATCATCGCCACATCCGCCAGTTCGCTGCCCACGAGCAGCCGTTCGAGCAGGGCGTAGGCGTGAATCAGCGAAGGGCCCCTCACCTGCATGCGCCGGATCTTTTCGCTGCCGTCGCCGGCCATATAATACCCCATTTCACCTCGGCCGCTTTCGAGTTTGACCCATGTCTCCTTTTTGGGGAGTTTGAATTTCCTGTGTTTCGGAATTTTCTGCATAATCTCGCCTGTCGTGTCGGGGATGATCAAAACGAGTTGGCGCAACAGGCCGATCGATTGGCGGATCTCTTCGCGCCGCACCAATGCCCTGGCGTAGACATCTCCCTCGTTTCGTACCGGAATCTCGAAATCGAGCCGATCGTAGAGGAGGTAGGGGGTATCTTTTCTCACATCGTGTTTGAAGCCGCATCCGCGCAATACCTGGCCGCTGTATCCGTTGGGGATCACCTCATTTTTGTCGACGATCCCCACACCGATCGCGCGTTTTTGGAAAGTGGCGTTTTCGAAAAAGATCTTGTCGTACCGTTCCATCCTCTTTTCGAGATGGTCGCAAAGATTCGAAAGTTTTTCCAAAAACCCTTCGGGAAGCTCTCTGCGCACGCCGCCCGGGAAGATGTACATATGGTAGACCCTGCCACCCGTGAGCTCCTCGAAGAGGTCGAGGATCAGGTCGCGGTCGGCGATGCACCACTGCGGGACAATATCGAGCCCCACGGAGCTGGCCTGACCGCCCATCCAGAGCATCAGCGCCCCGATACGGGCCATCTCAAGCACCATCGTCCTGATCGCCGCCGCCCTTTCGCTGATTTCGATACCGGCGAGATCTTCGACTGCCGCCGCGAAATTCTGCTCGTTGATGTCGGGTTCGGGGACACAGATGCGGCAGACGATCGTGAAAGCCTGAATGACGGTACGCCGCTCCACCAGCTTTTCGAAACCGCGGTGGAGGTAGCCCACATGCGTTTTGGCACGCTGGATCGTCTCGCCAGCCAGATCGAGCTCCACGCTCATATTGCCCGTGATGCCGGGATGCTGCGGGCCGTGAAATATCTTGATGGTTTCATTGATCGTCTTATTCGTCTGCATCGTCGGCCCCTTTCTCTTTCTTGGCTTCGGCTTCGGCCTGCGCTTTCGCTTTTTTCAGGGCTCGCAGACGCTTTGCTTCGGCCTTGACGTCGACATTCTCTTCCCTGCCTTTGCGGAACTCGAAATGTTCGTTGACGAAAGCGAGCGTGTCGAACTCTCTACGCAGCGGCGGTGTATGGTGCCAGTTTTCGAGAGCGAACGAAGCCAGATTCGGGTGGCCTTCAAAGACGATGCCGAACATTTCGTGCAGGTCGCGCTCCATCACTTCCGCCTGTGGCCACCGGTCGGTGAGCGTCTGCACCGATTCACCGTCGCGGGCGATCGAAAAGGAGAGCATCAGATCGCACCGTTTCGTCTCGTGCGCGAAGATGTAGTTGAGCTCGAACCGCTCCTCTTCGATCCAGTCGGTACAGGTGATCGTAAGCAGCGTCACGAAACCGGCCTCCTCTTTCAGATAGTCCATGACGGCACGCCAAATCTTCTTCTCCACGATCACCTGCGCGAGATCGTCGCGCTTGAGATCGAAAGCCTGGGTCTCGAATTTGTCGCAAAGCTGCGGCTGCAAAGATGCAAGGATATTCATCGCCCCTCCGTATACCAGTCGGCTTCGTAGGCCGGCTTTATATCTTCGCCAAGAACTGCCCTCTGGTTTTGGCGGTACCATTCGATATTTTCAAGGTACCTCTCCCAACCGGAAGGCTCTTCGTCGTTTTCGATCTTCTTCTGAAGGGCGATGAAGGCTTCCAGCAGCGCTTCGGGCCTCGGCATGCATCCGTTGGCGTACATATCGACGGGGATATATTTGTCGAGCTGTTTGATCGTGTTGTACGAATCCCAGTACATGCCGCCGTTGATCGTACAGCTTCCGAGTGCGATCACATATTTGGGCGACGCCATCTGCTCGTAGGTATGGATGATGCGGCGAAGCGTCTTGAACGAGAGATAGCCCGACACGACGATCACGTCGGCCTGCCTGGGCGTGGCGGCGCCGCGTATGCCGAAGCGTTCGGCATCGTACCGGCTGGTGAATGTCGGCGGCATCTCGATCGCGCCGCATCCGGTTCCGTACGCCAGCACGAAGATGCTCTTTTTTCTGAAATAGCGTATGATGTCGTTGATCAGTCCCGACGATTTCAGCGAAGCCGCCGCTTCGTGTTCCAGCCGTTCCTGTTCGATCAGAAATCCCTCTTTCATAAATAAACCTTTTATAGCAATAACAACCCGACCACTCCAAGGAGTGTCGGAAATTTGACAAGAAAGTCGACGGCCTGATGGACTTTGAAACGGCCGTAGACAACACCGATGACGATCGTCACCAAAAAGAGTGTAAACGTTTTGAGAATGAGCTCCACGATCGAGTCGGCACCGCCCCAGAAGAGATCGACCATCAAAAGGAGTTTCGCGAAGCCGAAGATCGCGTTCTGGCTCATCAGAAGGCCCAGAAACTTCCCGCTGAATTCGCTCCGTGGTCCCGAATAGACCTCCTGCGGCGCGGCGACGACATCGAATGGCGAACTCCCCATGAATCCGACGAAAGAGAAGAGCGCGGCGATGAAGAGGAGCGGATAGTGGATCATGTTGATCCCGTGGATCTGCTGCCATGCGATGATGTGCCAAATGTCGCTGCTTTGCGCCACGCTCATCACGCCGATCACCGCGATGTAGAAGGGAAGCTCCAGGCCCATCAGGCGCGTCAGCCCCCTCGTGACCCCCATCACGCCGAACGGATTGCCGCTCACACCGACAGCCAGCGCGTTTCCGAGCGGCCCCATCACCATCAGATAGAGTATCACAAAAAGATCGCCATACACACTCAGGCTCCCTTCGTGCCAGACTCTCAGAAACGGAAGCAGCAGAAGTGTCAGCACCGAACCGGTCGCCATGATGACAGGGCCCAGATAGAACATCCATCCAAACGCCGTCGCCTCATCCTTGAAAAGGAGTTTCATCGAATCGTAGAATGTCTGAAGCACCGGCGGGCCGATGCGCTTTTGAAAGCGGGCCGTAATATTCCGGTAGAGGCCGTAATAGAGCATTCCCGCGACATAGGCGAAAAGAAGCACGGCCATCCCCTGCCCCATTATCGTTAAGATTGTCATCGAAGACCTCCCCAGAGAAGTATCGCGAAGAGAAGAGACGCCGCCAACACCGCGAACGGCACGCCCCTGCCGTAGAGCGTGCGCGCCACGGTGGAAAGATCGAGTGCGAGCAGTGCGAGCCGGTCATAGAA
>JAUUDL010000085.1 GCA_030826715.1 Hydrogenimonas sp.
CTGAAAGGTTGCTTTGGCAGAGCACTTTCGGGCACGATACTTTCGATCGTCGTATCCGCTTCACAAAGCGTGGAAAGTATGCCAGAATCTCCTCGAATATGCCGGCAGCATCGCTACCTACACCCATAAAATGGTCGAAAAAGCGGGATCCGTTCCTGTATTCGCAACACGTAAATCGCAGCCCGGATTCAAGAAGATCGCAATGAAAGCCGTCGTCAGTGGTGGAGGGCATCCGCACCGGATGGGGCTTTCGGAGACATTCCTTCTTTTTGGAAACCACCGTGCCTTTATGGACCGTGACGAACTTCTCGCGAAAATCGAATCACTTCAAAAAGGAGCGATGCTCGAAAAACTCATCGCTATCGAAACCGATTCGCTCGAAGACACCATTGCTTTCGCCGAGCGGGGCGTACGGCTCTTCCAGCTCGAAAAATTTCCTCCGAAAGATCTCGAGCATGTGGTACGGACTCTGAAAACGAGATATCCTGATATTCGCCTTCTGGCCACCGGCGGCATCACTCTCGAAAATATCGAAGCGTATGCCAAAACCGGCATCGACGGGATCATCACCACCGCACCCTATTACTACGCCAAGTCGGCCGACATTCGTGTGCAGATAGAAAAGGTCCCCGTTTGAAAAATGCGATCGAAGGGCGTCTGTGGCTGGGCAGAGAAGACCGCAACTTTCTCGGTAGGGGTCGTATCGAACTGCTGAGGCACATTGACGATACCGGCTCGATCTCCAAAGCGGCCAAAGCGATGAAGATGAGTTACAAGGCAGCGTGGGATGCGGTGGATGCGATGAACAATCTTTCGGAAAAACCGCTCGTCGAGCGTGTGACGGGCGGCAAGGGAGGCGGCGGCACAAGGCTGACCGACTACGGCAGGGAGATCATCGAAACCTTTCAGATTCTTGAGGATGAGCACGAGCGTTTTTTGCGCAACCTCTCTCTTAAAATCAATGAAAAGGATGGTCATTTGAAACTTCTTAAAAGCATGTCGATGCGTATCAGCGCCCGCAATCAGCTTGCAGGCGAGATCGTAGAGATCAAAAAAGGAGCCGTCAACGCCCAGATCCGCCTTTCGCTTCAGGGCGGCCAACCACTCACGGCCACCATCACCAATGACTCTCTGATCGAACTCGGATTGACGATAGGCTCGAAGGTTTACGCGCTTTTCAAGGCCAATGCCCTGCTCCTCTCCACCGATGAAAAGATCACGCTCGGTGTCGAAAACAGATTTCAGGGAAATGTCGAGCGGATTGAACGCGGAAGCGTCAACCACGATGTCATCGTCGCGCTCGATGGCGGAACACGCCTCTGTGCGCAGCTGAGCGATTCGGCCCTCGAAGAGCTCGGGATTCAAACCGGTTCATCCGTCACCGCATTTTGCAAAGCGAGCCATATCATGATAGGAGTCTATTGATGATCCGTGCCCTCACGCTCTCTTTTCTTCTGCTCTGTTCCACACTCTACGCTTCGCAGATCACCGTCGCCGTCGCCGCCAACGTCAGCTACGCGCTGGACGATCTGAAAGCGGCTTTTGCCAAAAAGCATCCGAACGTCAAGCTTCGCACGATTCTCGGAAGCAGCGGCAAACTGACCGCCCAGATACGCAACGGCGCACCTTTTCAGATTTTCATGTCGGCGGATATGGGGTTTCCCCGGGCGCTCTATGCACAGCATATCGCTATCACGAAGCCGAAAGTATACGCCCGTGGCGTTCTGGCGCTCTTTTCACCCCGTCCCCGCGACTTTTCGAGAGGTCTTTCTCTTCTGGAATCGTCCGAAATCAGGCGCATCGCCCTCGCCAATCCCAAAACCGCACCCTACGGCAAAGCGGCGGTGGAGGCATTGAAAAAGAGTGGCCTCTACGATCGCGTCAGGCCCAAAATCATCTTCGCCGAAAGTATTTCGCAGACCGTCGCCTACGCGATGACCGCCGCCGATATCGGAATGATCGCCAAATCCTCCCTTTATGCCCCGAAAATGCGCCGCTTTCAGGAAAAGAGAAACTGGTTGACGGTCGACCCTGACTTCTATACACCGATCGATCAGGGTATCGTACTGCTCAAAGGGGCAAAAAACCGTGACGACTGCCGCGCTTTCTACGACTTCATCCTTGGCCCCGAAGCCGGAGCCATTTTCAAAAAATATGGATATAGACTTCCATGAACCGTATCCGTGCACGAGTTCTGCAGACCCGCCTGCATGAAGGAGTTTCCTCTGTCACGTTCGACGCCTCGGGCGAGCGGCTCACGATGATCGCGCTGGAGCTTCCCGAAGGCGTCGAGCCGGAGTGTGAAGTCGAACTCGGCGTCAAGGCGACCCATGTGGCCCTCGCCAAAGAGAAGCTGCCCGATGTGGCGATATCCAATCAGATTCCCGTCACGATCGAGAAGGTTGCCAAAGGCAAGATACTGGCCTCCTTGATACTGCGTTTCGCGGATACGACGATCGAAAGTATCGTGCCCGAAAGTGCTCTGCCAAAGCAACCTTTCAGACCCGGTGACACCGCGATCGCCCTTTTTCAGGCGAGTGAACTCTCCATTGTGAAGGTGCTGTGATGGATGCGATCGACTGGACCCCTTTCATTCTCTCGTTCAAACTCGCAGGCGTGACGACACTGATCCTCTTTTTCATCGCTCTTCCTACCGCATGGTGGCTGAGCCGTACGCGTACGCGCCTTAAACCCGTCATCGAAGCGATTACGTCGCTGCCGATCGTACTGCCCCCTTCGGTGCTCGGATTCTATATCCTCTGGGGCCTTTCGGCCAACTCTCCCATCGGCAAGTTTTTCAACGATCTCTTCGGCATCCAGCTCGTTTTCAACTTCACCGGTCTCGTCATCGCCAGCTGCCTCTACTCGTTTCCTTTCATGGTCCAACCGCTTCAGAGCGGTTTCGAGAGTCTGAGCAAGAATATGATCGAAGCGGCCTACATCGCCGGCAAGAGCCCCACCCAGACACTCTTTCAAGTGGCCCTTCCCAACATCAAACCCTCACTGATGACAGCGCTCATCGTCACCTTCGCCCACACCGTCGGCGAATTCGGCGTCGTTTTGATGGTAGGCGGCTCAATTCCGGGCGAGACGAAAGTGGCTTCGGTGGCCATCTACGAACTGGTCGAAACGATGGATTACACCACCGCCCATATCTACAGCGCCGTTATGGTCGCCATCAGTTTCGTCGTGCTTCTTGGCGTCTATCTCTTCAACCGCTACCAGAAGCGACAGCTGGGAGTCTATTGATGATTCTGATCGATATTCGCAAGCCTCTTGCAGGGAGTTCGGGAGAGATGACACTACGGGTGAAGCTTGAGATAGAGGAGAAGAGTTTCATTGCTATCGCCGGAGAGAGCGGCAGTGGAAAGACGACGCTGCTGCGCATTCTCGCCGGTCTCGAGGAAGCGGAAGGGCACATTGCCGTCGATCGTGAAACGTGGCTGAACGGCAAAAAATCGCTGCCCCCGCAAAAACGCGAAATCGGCTTCGTATTCCAGGATTACGCCCTTTTCGAGAATATGACGATTCTGCAGAATCTCCTCTTCGTCGAAAACGACAAAACGCTCGCCGCCCATCTGCTTCGCCTCACCTCGCTCGAAGAGCTCTCACACCGCTACCCCGCCACACTGAGCGGCGGCCAGAAACAGCGCGTGGCGCTCTGCCGCGCCATGATGAAGCGCCCCAAACTTCTACTGATGGACGAACCGCTCTCGGCTTTGGACCCTGCGATGCGCACAAGGCTGCAGTTCGACATTCTGAGATTGCACCGGGAGTTCGGCACCACAAGCCTGATGGTCAGCCACGACCCGAGCGAAATCTACCGCCTCGCCGATCGCGTCGTGATGCTGGATCACGGCCGGATCGTCCGCGACGGAACGCCCGCGGAGGTGCTTCTTCAAACCTCAGGAAGCCAGAAATTCTCCTTCAAAGGCGAACTGCTCGACATTCTCACACGCGACGTCATCCATGTCGCCGTCATCTCCATCGGCCAGCAGATCGTCGAAGTGGTCCTCGACGAAGCGGAAGCTAAAAACCTCACCATCGGCGACATCGTCACCGTCAGCACCAAAGCGTTCGCACCCGTCGTCTCGAAATGAGAGAACGAAAAAGCGAATCTACCTGACCCGTGTGATTTTCAGATGCACACTGCCACGATTGTTGCGGTAGAAATTCCATGCATCGTTGGCGTAGGCATAGAGATAACCCGGTTTTTTCGGAACATGCCGGCATTTTTTACCGATTTTGAAAGTTTCGTGAGGTGCCGGGGTGCCGTCTTTTTTGGGGTTGCCTCCATTGGCGACGGCTCCGACGAGAGCGAACCACGGTATCTTCTCTTCACGGCGGGTTCCCAGAAAGTCCGCCTGATCGTTTTTCGTCAGCTTCTTGATGATCTCTTCGAGTTTTCCCCATAGCGTACCCGCCGTATGAAAAATCTCCTCGGGGTAGAATTTTCCGTCGTTCGTCCCTTCCGGGCCGCATTTGATGTTTCTGTCCATCCACTGACCTTTCGCTTCGAACCTGTACTCCCCGCCCTTTTCGAGGTAAATGCCCGTATCGTTCCACGGTTCCATGGCGTAGATGGTCCGTTCGCAGGTTTCACCTTTTTTCAGAAAAACGGTTTCATGGTAGTGTGGTTCCGTGATAGGGGGGCGTTTTCTGCCGGGATATCGCGGTCGGATGCACCGATTTGCCACTGTTTTTCTCGACGATGGGCGGCATACTTCGCGGCGTGGCCCGCAAACGCTTGAAGATACCCGTCATGGAATCGTAAAGAACACCCAGCGTATCGGGACGAATCTGTTTCACCATCTCCTCGCGGAACACGACTCCGGCTTTTCCGGCCTCTTCGATCATCCATTCGAGGGCGATGTCCGAAAGGCCCGTATCGACATAGCCGCCACCGACATTGGAGTGCACACCGGGAAACCATATCTGTTTCACCCTCTTTCTCTTGGATACATTGCTCCAAAGCGTGGGTGAAAAGCTGGCCCGTTTTTCGTCGATCGCCACCGCGTGGCGGGCATGGATGACATTGCACCCGAGCTCGGTATCGTGGAAAGCGTATTTTCTGATATTGTCCAGCAGGTTGAGAATGGCGAAATTGTTTGGTATGCCCAGTGCCCCCACCGTGTCCCAGACACCCAGGAAATGGATGGGGATATAACTTCTCTCTTTTCCATCCTCACAAACGATCTCCTCTTCCGGATGGAACGCCCACTTCTTTCCCCACTCTTTGCGATCCTTTTGCTTCCGGTATCCCTTGTCGTACGCTATTTTGACCCGGTCCCACAACTCGTCGTCATCGAGTCCCTTCAGGTCGAGAAGCCCACACCGGCCGATCATCCCCGCCAGACTCCTGACCGTATAGGCGCCGCGGCTGAAACCGAAAAGAGATATTCGGTCCCCGGGACGGTAATTGACACAGAGCCACTTGTAGGCGCTTCTGATGTTCTTGCCAAGACCCACGCCCACGGTGCCTCCGGCGAGCTTTTCCCACCATGTCCCTTCGGTGCCGACACCGGGATGATAGTATCGCAGTTGAGGCTTGCCATCCGCATCGTTCGGTGCGACGCAGTTGTGAATCTTTACCACGTTCGTGGGAATCGGTATGTCGTTCTCTTTCTGATCCGGCGTATTCCATGTGCCATCGGCACAGACGATGAGATTTCGCATTTTTGCCTCTTTCTATGATAAATGTTGTATCACAGCATAGCATAGCACAAAACCTGTTTGGCTACCTGCAGAGGCGTACTCTTCGTGCGCATGGCCCTCTTTCGTTCCGGCTCGCTTCGTAGCAGACACTTTGCCCCTCTTTCAATTCGTTCCAATCGATATCCTCCAGATCGCTGTAGTGAAAAAAGAGGATCTCTTCATCGCTCCTGCAACGCCCCAGCCGACAAGAGCCAATACACAGGCGCAGGAGAAGGGGACGGTCTTGTCCATCAAAGAAGGGTACGGTTTCATCCGTCCCGAACATGGCGGAGAGAACCTCTTTTTTCACTACAGCGATCTGGAGGATATCGATTGGAACGAA
>JAUUDL010000149.1 GCA_030826715.1 Hydrogenimonas sp.
AATGGCAGCACCAGCGCCACGATCGTGACGATACCAAACAGCCAGTACCGTTTATAGCGGTACGGCACCCAGTTTTTCAGGTACTCTTTGGCGCGGTTGACTTTTCCGCTCTTTTTTGGCGCCGCGGCGCCTGTGGTGGCTGCCATCAACTATCCCTTACTTCTCGAACTTGTATTTGTGAAGCGTGTCGCCGCCCACAGGAGAACCGTGAATGATAACAAGCGTTTCGTTTTCGAGTTTTGGACCAATCATCTTGATAGACATCGGATCTTTGATCTCATAGGACTGATGTGCCGTTGCCTGTTGTGTCACGATCGCAGCATAGGTCAAACCTGCGAGGACTGATAGAAGCAGTCCTGTTGCGATCAGATATCCTACGATGCCGTGAATACCGAATGGACTTCCCTGTTTTTCCATCATATACTCCTTATTCGCCGTGTGAAAGGCTGAGGATATAGGTTCCCACAGCTTTTTCCTGAATCGGTGTCAGACGGCCTTTGAAACTGACCATTGTACCGATGAAACCTTTTTTGCCATGGTCGAGGACCATTTGGACAAAATCGGGTGAGCCGTATGTACTGATATCGGGAGCCATGCCACCCATACCTTTGCCGTCGGGGCCATGGCATCCTGCACATGTGGCAAATTCCGCCGGTTGCTCACCCTTCATGCCACCCGCGACATATTCAGCCACTTTTTTGGCGGCATCGCCACTGAGCAAACCGGCAGGCATTTCGCCCATCGGGAATCCAAGGCCTTTTGACCCTTTCTTGATCGTTTCAAGCACGCCATCGGCAGATCCCCAGACCGTCAGGTCGGCCGCTTTGCCGTCCATACCGTCTCCGGCGATGCCGTGGCAGGGGGAACACTGAACCAGATAGACACCTTCACCCATCGCTTTAAGCGTTTCGTGATCGGCATTGGCCCATTTGCTCTCAAACATTTTGGTATGCTGAGCTACCTCATCGTTGTATTCACCGATCTGTGAATAACCGTCGACGGGATATCCCGCGATCATATACCACATACCCCAGATAATCGTTCCGAGGAATGTATAGGCCCAGCCGGCGGGGAGTTCGTTTTTGTACTCTCCGATACCGTCCCAATTCTCTTCTGCCAATACACCGGTCGATTTCTCCGTCTTCATCTGACGGATATACTTACCGGCGACATAGATCGTCAAGATCAGAATAACCGCCGCACCCAGAAGGGCCAGCTGGTTGACGTTGTCACTTAACCAGTTCATCTACTGCTCCTTTTTTTCTTTCGACGCCGAAGTCGTCTCTTCATTCGGCTCTACCGGCTCTTGATGAAGCTCGTCATCGAGTGCCAGGTTTCCGTACTTTTCGTAGTTTCTCGTCCCTTTTTTCTCCGCGCGGTAGAGATGCAGGATATAGGCATACAGCACCACCACCAGAAAGACGGTGAAAAAGAAGTAGCCGAATGCCTGCAATTCTCTAATATTTTCCACGTCGATCCTTAATGCAGACTGTTCAGGTAGGCGATCAACGCGACGATTTCAGGAATCTCACCGCGTGCAACCGCATCCTTGACATCCTGATTTTTCATCTCTGCCGCGATCTTTTTCGCCTCTTCAAGCGCCATTTTTTGGGCAGCCGGGAAATCTTCTTTACTGTTGCCGAGTTTCGGCATACCCGGTTGATCATACGGGACATTGAAGACGATCTTGTCGGTCAGCGCTTCGGCATAGGCCGTTTCAAGATCGACATTTTGGTGGAACATATGTTTATAGGCCGGCATAATGGAGCCTGGAACGACTGAAGTCGGTTCCCACATATGGTTTTCGTGCCAATCTGTCGTACGGTATTCACCGACACGGTGAAGGTCGGGACCGGTACGCTTGGAGCCCCAGAGGAAGGGGCGGTCATAGGCATATTCGCCGCTCAGACTGTACGGACCGTAACGGTCGGTTTCAGATTTGAACGGTCGGATCAGCTGTGAGTGGCAGGCGTTACAGCTGTCTTTGATATAGGTTTGACGTCCCGCAATCTGCAGGAGCGTATAAGGCTTGGTGCCCGCCACCGGGCGGGATGCCTGCGCGAAGTCGGGTACGATTTCGATAAGGCCTGCGAAGGCGATGACGAGAAATACTCCGACCGAGAAAAAGAATGGTCTTTTTTCCAACCAATGAAACATCTGTGACCTCCTTATGCGCCCATGGGCGATGCAAATGCAGGCTCTTTTTCGAGCACTTTTTCGCTTTGCATGGTTTTGACGAAGTTATAGGCCCACAAGAACAGACCGATAACAAATAGTGTACCACCGATCGCACGGATCGTATAGTAAGGGTGCAGCACGGTCACAGTATCGATGAAGCTATATGCCAGGTTACCGTACTGGTCAACCGCACGCCACATCATACCCTGGGTGATACCCGCGATCCACATACTCGAGAAGTAGAGAACGATACCGGTCGTTTGAATCCAGAATTGCATCTCCATCAGTTTTCTACTGTAGATTTCTCGTTTATAGTAGCGAGGTGCCATATGCAGTGCTGATGCGATAATCATAAAGGCAACCCAACCAAGTGTTCCGTCATGGACGTGTCCGGGAATCCAGTCGGTAAAGTGCGCAAGGGCATTGACCGATTTGATTGCTTGAATCGGACCTTCGAGTGTTGAAAGCATATAGAATGTTGAAGCCAGTACCATAAATTTGATGAGTGGAGACTCTTTGAGCTGATTCCATTCACCTTTCATCGTCAAGAGCATATTGATCGCCGATCCCCATGACGGAAGAATAAGGATAACGGAGAAGATCGATCCCATTGTCTGCATCCAGTCAGGAACCGTCGAATAGATCAGGTGGTGACCGCCGGCCCAGAGATAGACGAACATCAGACCCCAGAACGAAAGAAGCGACAGTTTGTAAGAGAAGACCGGCTGTCCCGACTCTTTAGGGAGATAGTAGTAGATGATCGCGATAATCGGCACGGTAAAGACGAATGCAACAGCGTTGTGGCCATACCACCACTGTACGAGCGCATCGTTGGTACCTGAATACATCGATACCGATTTCATCCAGTCACCCATTCCTGTCACAAGATAGGTCGGAACTTCCATGTTGTTGAAGAGGTAGAGCATCGCCACGCCGAGGAATGTCGCAATGTAGTACCACATAGAGATATAGAGTGTCTTTTCACGGCGCATACCGATCAGGCCGAACATTGCCATACCCCACAGTACCCACACAACAACGGTCAGAAGGTCAAGCGGCCACTCCATTTCGGCATACTCTTTGGATGTCGTGTAACCCAAAAGCTCTGAAACAACCAACCAGGCAGCCAGAAGCAGATAGAGCCAAAAATGAAGTTTACCGACACCGTGTACGAATTTTGATTCGGCGATCGAAACTTTCAATACACGTTGTGAAACATAATAGAATGTTCCAAAAATACCGCTCAGCGTAAATCCAAATGCCACCACATTGGTGTGAATCGGACGAAGCCGGCTGAACGTTCCATATTGTCCGAACAGATTGTTCAGTTCGGGAAACGCCAACTCAAAGGCGATGAAGACACCAATCGACATACCGACGATACCAAAGATAATCGCAAGGTATGTAAACCATTTGGATACGGTATAGTCGTATTCCAACGCTGCATTTTGCATGCAAACCTCCTTGAAAAATGTATTTTCTGTCAGGCTTTCGATCCCCGTAACCCAGTGTCATCGGGGATTTTCAGCCATTCAGAGAACATGACAGTGACATCATAATGACATTTTTATGAAGAAAGGCTTAAATTCTGTCGGAGATGAATTAACTTTTTTATTAAGGATGATTTAATATTGGCAATTTTGCGTCAGGCAATCACACCCGACGCAAAAGGCATCAAAACCGATAGGCCAGATTGGCATAGAGATATCGGCCCGGCTCGTTCAACAGCATCGGCTCGCCGCCGGTCAGCAGCGTCATGTCGGCGTAGGTGTTGGTGACGGCGTAGCTTCTGTCGAATATGTTGTCCACACCGGCGGTCACCTCCATGCGATCGGTCACCTGATGCGTCGCTTTGAGGTTGAAAACAGCGTAGGCGCCAAGTTTCTGCTCACCATTGTCGGCATCGTAATCGTCCCAACTGTCGGCTGCTACCATCGAGACTCTGAGCGTTCCGGCCTCGCTGTAGTCCCAGTTGACGCCCACGTTTCCTTTGAGCGGCGGAATGTTCGGCATATCCTCATCGCTCTGCCCGGCCAGCGGATGATCCTTCCTGCCTTTGAGCCACGAAAGGCCACCGTCGAAGGAGAGTGTGTCGCTCCATGCGTAGGTTCCGTCCAACGAGAGGCCATAGAGCGTCGCGTCGACATTTTCGTAATTGTGCTCCGGTTTGCTCTTATTGTAGGCGATGAAATCCTTCAGCTTGCTGTAGAATCCTTTGATTTTGACTGTCGCCATATCGGCATAGTTTTTTTCAAGACCCAGATCAATCTGATAGTTGGAGGTCTGATCGAGCGTCGGCGTCCCTTTCATGGCGCCCCCCATGCCGGGATTACTTCTGAAATAGAGCTCCTTGCCATCGGGGACGCGGGAGTTTTTGCCAATGCCGCCGAAAATATTGACTTCATCATTCAGATGATAGGTGGCATAGAGAAATGCATTGAGTGCATCATAGTCGTTTCCTCCTATGCCCGCTTCCGCCGTCGTGATCTTCGTATGGTCATACCGAAGCCCGGCATCCAGATCGAAGCGGTCGTATTTTTTGGAAAAGTCGGCGAAGAGGGCACCGTTTTTCGTGACGGCGTCGTCGATGCTTTCCCCCCAATAGACGCCATTTTTTCTATACTCACCGTCCCATCGCCGTTTGCTGCCGTCCACACCGTACGAGAGTGTTCCATTCCACGCATCGACGCTGTTTTTCACCGTCCCGCCATAGATGCGCGAATGCATCACATTTTCGACCAGTGCTTGATTGGAACTCATCCGGAAATAGGTACCCATCGGGTGGTAGACCCATGAGTTATAAAATTTCACATTCAGCGCCTTCGACCATTCACCGAGGTCACTCAGAGTATATTCGATATTGAAAAGATCGGAGTCATCCTGCTTCGCATCCATCGGGGTGTTGGGATAGAGAACGTTTTTACTTCGGTTGATCGTGTAACTCGCCTTCACCTTCTGTGAATCGGTGATGTCGGCGAAGAGTTTGATCATCGCCGTATCTTTTTTGTAGGCCTTCATGTCGTGATATTCTGGCTTGAACTTCGCCCCCTGGATTTTGGGATTGGTCGGATTTTCGGCGGCGAATGCATCGACCTGCTCGGCCAGCGTCTTGCCGTCACCATCTTCGTACTGCCCGCTCGTTTCAGTCGATCCGCCGACAAACAGCCGCAGTTTCTCGCTTCCTCCCGATGCACTCGCACCGATTTTACGGTATCCCCAGCTTCCGATATTCAGGTCGCCTTCGCCATGAAACCCCGCTTCGGGGGCTTTGGTCTCCACATCCATCAGGCCGCTGAGAGTCCCGAAATGTTCGACATCGTAGGGGCCTTCTTTAATAATAATATGGTCCACATTGCTCGCAAGCACATGGGAAATGGGCGGATCCATCCGGTTGGGGCACCCTCCATAGATCTTTCCGCCATCGATCAGGACGTTGATATTGTCCTTGCGCATACCCCGCAGAATGATATCGTTGGCAATACCGCTTCGGCGGATGATCTGGATATCGGGGTCGAGTTTGAAGAGCGCGTCGGCAAGATCGGCCGAGCGAACTTCGTCACCCGATACATCTTTGACGACCGTCGTATCGATACTCTCTTGCACTTCGATCGCAGAAAGGGCCAGCTCCTCGGCATGCAGCGTCAATGCCGCCGCAGTAGAAAGTATGCCACACATCACCATCTTGTTTATTTTCATCATTCGTCTATCCTCTAAAAAAGTGGAGCCGCTTCGCACAGTCAAAGGAGTAGGGAAAAGTGTTGAAGCGGTTCTTGAGGAGAATTATAAAACAGGGGTGTTAAGCAGGAGTTAACCATGGTACTTCAACTTTAAGTTTACTTTCGGTTTAATGGGCGTATAACTGAATATAAACTTAAAGCTGAAGCACCCTGGGAGTTAATCGGGCGCCGGTTCAGCGCTCGATCATATGAAGAAATTCGGTAAAGACGTAGCGGCTCTCGTGCGGACCGGGGGAGGCTTCGGGGTGGTGCTGCACCGACATGATCGGCGCCGCTTTGTAGCGCACCCTCGATCGTATCGTCAAAAAGGTTCAGATGGGTCACTTCCGCCACCTCCGTTATCGAGTCGGGCACATTGTAGTTGTGGTTCTGCGCCGTGATCTCCACCGCACCCGTCGCGACATTTTTGACCGGATGGTTGCCGCCGTGGTGGCCGAATTTGAGTTTGTAGGTATCGTACCCGTGGGAGATCGAAAGCAGCTGATGCCCCAGGCATATGCCGAACATCGGCACTTTCGCTTCGATCAAACGGCGAATCTTCGCCTGTTCATCCTTGAGAATGAGCGGATCGCCGGGGCCGTTGGAGAGAAAGACGCCGTCGATCTCGCCCGCTTCGTACCGCTCGATCAGCCACTCGGCGTCGGTCGTATTGGGAAGCACTTCCACGGCCATCCCCGCTTCGGTCAATTCGTTAAGGATGTTGCGTTTGACGCCGAAATCGAGTGCGACGATCTTCGCCTTGGGCTCCGGCGCTTCGTTGTAGCGGAAATGGACGGCGTCGTAGTGCCCGTGGGTATGGCGGTAGGGCTCTTTCGTGCTCACCTGTTCGATATAGTTCACTTCGCTGATATGCGGCGCAGCTTCAAGCATTTTCGCCAATTTTTCCGGATCGCTCTCCTCGGTCGAAGCGATCATCATCATCGCCCCCTCTTCCCGGATCGTCTTGGTTAAAAAGCGCGTATCCACATCGCAGATACCGAGTGCGCCAAAACGCGCCAGAAGTTCGTGCAGCGGCTCTTCGCTGCGGAAGTTGGATGGCTCGGGCTGATACTGGCGCACGATGATGCCCTTGCACCATGCCGCTTTGGACTCCATATCCTCCCCGTTGCATCCGACGTTACCGATTTCGGGCATCGTGAAGGTAACAAACTGCCCCGCATAGCTGGGATCGGTGACGATCTCCTGATACCCCGTCATCGAAGTATTGAAGACGATTTCGCCCACATGCGTGCCGGGCGCGCCGAAGCTCTTCGCTTCAAAGAAAGTGCCGTTTTCCAGATAGACCCAGATTTTCTCTTTTTGCATGGTTACATCATCCCCCGTTTTCGAAGCTCCTCTTCGTAGAGGCGCTGGAATATCAGTTCATATTCGTCGGTGCCGGGAATCAGCTTGCGTTTGTAGTGTGAAATCTTCTCCAGCACCGCATCTTCGATCTTGTCGAAAGAGTCCATGTAGGTTTCGATCGCCTTGAGAATGACGCTGCGCACCTGGTTCTCCGGTACGTCGTAGTCGATCAGGTCCTCTTCCCACAACTCATTCAGAATCTTGTGCGAAAGGTCGCTGTAGCGCTCCTCTTTGTTGAGGATCACGCCATATTCGGGGGCGAGCTTCTTTTTGATCATCCAGAAAAGCTGGCGGATGTCGGCCCGAACGAATTCGATCTCATCCTCTTTCTCTTCGAGCAGTTCGTTGACGCGCTCTTCGAGCGCACGCTCTTTTTGAATATCCTCTTCGATCACCTCTTTGGCCTTTTCGATCACCGGTTCGAGACCGTGGGTGATTCTCACGAAAGGTGCGTTCGCCAGATCGATGGCGATCTTGTTCGCGATATAGGGGGCATGGGCTTCACTCAATCTCATCGACGCGCCTTTATACATTCGAATTTAATTTTATAGTTTATCGAATTTTTCGTAAGAGAGGGGTTAAAGTGTCAATGAAGCTTGGAGGAGGTTGTTAGTCACTGACGTTACGCAAATGGCGTAACGTCATCTCGAAATCTTCGATTTCGAAGCTTTAGGGGGGTGCAGGGGACGGTCAGTCCCCGCCAAAGCATGGGCTTTGCTCATGCTTTGCGTAACATAGGTTGGTCAATCACTCTTTTTGGAGGTATGGTCTTCGAGTAAAAGGGTGATCTTCGAAGCTTTCTGCGGACTCATCTTCGCCAATATCTGCCCCACGATTTTGGGTTTGAGCGTCGAGAGGATCTTCGCCGCATCCTGGGGGCTCATCTGCTCCATGATCTGGGCGGCGGCGGATGCCTTCATCTTGGCGTAGGTCTGCGCCACCTTGTCGGCTTTGGCCTTTTTGATCGCCTCCAAAAGCTTTTCGTTTTTGGCGATCAGCGCTTCGATCGCCTGACGCTCCTCTTCGAGCTTGGCTCTGGTGGCGTTGAGATCCCTCTCTTTGGCCTCCAAGGCCGCCTCTTTCTTTTTGAACATCGCTTCGGTGGCGTCTTTGAGCGCCTCGTAGGCCTGGCGCGCCTCGTCGATCTCTTCGAGCTTGAGTTCGAGCTCCTGCTTGCGCTGTTCGAAGATTTTGTTACATTCGAGTGTCTGGGAGGTCTGGGCGAAAAGCGGTGAGAATGTGAGTTGTGAGCAGATACACAGTACAAATATGAAAAAAGACGACCTTCTCACCCATCCTCCTCTTCGGTGCGCGTATCTCGCCAGAAGCGTTGCGACGCGATCTCGTCGAGACGTCCCTGTTCCCGCCGCTTCTCTTTGGCCAGATGCACGGCTACGATTTTGGCTTCGAGGCTTTTGGCCTGCTCGTAGGCGATATGGGCCGCCATCAAATCCTCCTGCCGCTGCCGGCACCGCTCGTCCGCCGCCTCGATACGGCGCTCGAGCGCTTCAATCGCCGCTTTGAGCGCCGCTTTCTGGCTTACGATGAGACCAAGCTGGCGTCCGATGCCGCTGCCTGGCACTTCGATGGCCCGTACATCGGCTCTGAGTTTCTCTTTTTCACGCTCGAGGCGCCGCTTTTCGGCATTGGCCGCTGCCAGCGCCTGCTCCGCGCGCTCGAACTGCTGCTTGCGCAGTTTCGTCAGCGCGCGGTAGTTTTTCATCGATTTCTCCCTGCGGGAGCGTGAACAGTGAACGGGGAATAGTGAACGGGGAATCGCTTCGCGAACGATTTTTCATCAAAACTCCAATCACCAATCACCATCAACTATTCACCATCATTATCTCACGATCGTATCGTTGCGGTCGGGGCTTGTCGAGATGATCCCCACCTTCACGCCGCTGACCTTCTCGATCGTTTCGATATAGGCTTTGGCCGAATCGGGCAGTTCATCGTAGTCGCTGATCCCTTCGACCTTTTCCCATCCCGGAAAAGTTTCGTAGACCGGTTCGACCTTTTCCAGATCGTAGGGGACATAATCGATCAACTCCCCTTCGAAGCGATAGCCGGTGCAGATCTTGATGCTCTCGAAGCCGTCGAGGACGTCGAGCTTCATCAGCGCGATCTGGTCACAGCCGTTGAGCGCGCAGGCGTAGCGGATCGCCACCGCGTCGAACCAGCCGCAGCGTCGCGGACGCCCTGTCGTCGTGCCGAACTCATGCCCCTGCTGCCGCAGCCTCTCGCCGTCGGGCCCGAAATCTTCGCTCGGGAAAGGGCCGTTGCCCACGCGGGTACAGTAGGCTTTGGCGATACCCGTGACATGGCCGATCTGCTTGGGGGCCAGCCCCATACCCGTGCACGCCCCGCCTGCGACCGTGTTGGAGCTGGTGACATAGGGGTAGGTACCGTGGTCGATGTCGAGCATCGTCCCCTGCGCCCCTTCGAGCAGAACCTTCTTCTCATCATTCAATAGTTTCCAAATCATCTGTGTCGTGTCGGTGACATAGGGCATCAAACCGTCGCGATATCGCAGTAGGTCGGCTTTGAGCGCCGCTTCGTCGGGCATTTCGATACCCATCGCTTCGAAGATGGGGCGGTTTTGGCGCAGGTAACCCACGATCTTTTCA
>JAUUDL010000025.1 GCA_030826715.1 Hydrogenimonas sp.
GAGAAAATCGTCGAGATAGGCGTTCTGCTCGGCGATCAGTGTGATGAATTTCATATACATGCCCGGCGCGAATCCGTCGGCGCCGAATGTGGCGCTCAGGACCGCCCGTTCGATACCTGCGCGTTCTTTCGATTTGAGGAACGCGGTATAGGCGACAAGATCCTTCGTGATCCGTTCGTCGGGTGAGAGTTTGGGCGAGAGGGCGACGATCGAGAGCATCTTGGCGTTCATAGCGGTGTAGAAACGGACGACATCTTTGAGAGAAATGGAAAATGATGAGACTTTGGCGCGTACTTCCCCAAGACGTGCAAGATCGCGGTTGAGTGCATCGACCTGCTCTTTGAGCGATGGAGGAAATTGGGAAAAGTCGATCGTCGAGAGCTGCTTTTTGTATTCAAGCAGCCGCTTGTCGGTCTCTTTTCGCTGATCGGGAAGAATCTGGACGAACTTTTTGCCTTTGCTTCCGATAAAACCGGCGCTGGCACCGCGCTCTTTTTGCGTTTCGTGCACCAGGCGACTGAGACTCTCACTCAAATAGACGAGTGTTTTGACCTTCTCGACATTCTGTTTAAACTGGAAATGGTTGCTCATTTCGCGCCCGGTGAAATAGATCAGGGCGAGGGTCGGGATGATGACCAGAAGCAACATTTTGCCTTTGATGGTCAAACGGGAGATTGGGTTCATTGCAATACCTTTTTTATTTCAATAGTTTATCCGGCAGTTCGTCGTAGTCGGCAAGGTTTTTGTCACATTCGCAGTGATAGATCCCCTGGGTGTCGTAATATTCAACGCAGTCTCTGTAGCGATGGGTAGAGATGCCGTCATCGTTGAAATAGACACAGCCTTGCATCAGTAAAAGCATTATCGACCATAACGTGATTTTTTTAATATGTTTCATGGCACCATTATATTCAAATATATTCAAAACTTTGGAGTGATATATGATCGACGAAATTAGCGAAATCTTTAGAGAGATTGTCAAAATTCCCCACTGCAGCGGGAAAACGGATGCGTTACGGGCCTATATTGAAAGAAAATGCCAGGAGGCCGGCTATGCGGCTTCTATCGACGAGGCGGGCAATGTCATGGCGCGTGCACCGAAAAGCCGTCTGACGCTGCAGGCGCATTACGACATGGTCTGCGTCGGTTCGGCGCCGAAGATCGAGCCCGTGATCGAGAATGGGTGGATGCGGGCGCCCGGCAGCTCTTTGGGGGCTGACAACGGCATGGGTGTGGCGATCATGCTCTATCTGATGAGACGCGGCGTGGCGGCCGATTTTCTCTTCACCAATGACGAAGAGATCGGCCTGATCGGGGCAAATCGCTTGAAACTCGAGATCCGCACACCCTATATGCTCAACCTCGACAGTGAAGAGCTCGGAAAAATCTACATCGGATGCGCGGGGGGCGAGGATCTGTTCGTGACACGTCCGCTCGATAGTATGGAAGTGCCCAAAGAGGGACGATGGTATCGTCTGGCTGCGCATGCACCGGGTGGCCATTCGGGGGTCAATATCGCCGACGGGATTCCCAATGCCATCTCGCTGCTGGCCAGATCTCTTTGGAAAACGAAAGGGGCGCGGATCCACTCGTTCAAAGGCGGGGAGCGAATCAACGCCATTCCCAGATCGGCCGAAGCGGTGATCGTCATGCCCAGGGGCGAAGTGCCCGACATTGGCGATGCCAGCATCGAATGTGAAGAGATCGAACCCCTTGAGCCAACGGTCATGGCACAGGATCGGACGATGGTGTCGGCCATTTTCGGCTTCGCGCACGGTCTGCGCGGATGGAATCGCGAACTCGGCATTCCCCAGACGAGCATCAATCTCGCTACCGTCGAGGCCGATGCGAAAAAGGGGGGTATCGACATCTCCCTTTCGGGAAGGGCCATGGACAACGACGATCTCGAAGCGTTGAACGATCAGACGATGGCCGGCTTCGAAGCTCTCGGCTTTTCTGGCCGGCGCGAAGGCAAATATCCGGCCTGGAAGCCTGAAGTGAATGTGTTCAGCGAAAAGGTTCGCGACATTTACGGAAAATTTTATGAAAAACCCGAATACGCCGCCATCCATGCGGGGCTCGAGTGCGCGCTTTTTGCCGCGAAGTTTCCCGATTTGAAGATCGCGTCGATCGGACCGACGATTCTTTATCCCCATTCAGACAGAGAACGGGTCGATCTGGCCTCGGTCGAGACGATCACGAAAATCGTGGAGGCGATCGTCGCCGATTTATCGCCGATTTAATATTTCAAGGTTATAATCGTTTTAATATTTAATTTACAAGGAGCAACCGATGAAAGTTGGTGATTTGGTAATAGTGAGCGATCTGGGTGAGATGAAAATCTACAAAGCCCAACCAAGAGACTTGGAAGCAGAAGCGGGCCTGAAGCCCGACCACGTGAAGCTCGATCTGATCGATGCGAAAGATTATGTCCTCTCACACTGGAAGGTGCATGACCTCGTGACCGATGACGCGGGTCAGTTCAAAGGCGGCAGCATGGGTCGCGGAGAGTTTACCCAGGGCAGCATCGGTGACCGCCATGAACTCTACAAGCGTGTCGAAGAGGAGGTGATCGAGGCGATCGCCAAAGATATCTCGGATGCTGTAGCGGCGAACAATCCTCCCAAATGGTACCTCGGACTTCCCGAACCGATCTATGACCGCGTGATGGAAAAAGTCTCCGATGCGGCCAAAGAGAAGCTCTTCATCGGTTTGAAAAAAGATCTGATCAAAGCGGACAAAAACGAACTGATCGAGACATTCAAGAAAAAGTTCGACTGAACCCTCTCTCCTCTACGGGCCTCTGCGGCCCGTCTCTTCACTCTTATCTCGCTTTGAAACTCGCTTTGCTTTTGCAAAGATCCGTCAAAAAACATTCGGTATCGCATTTGGGGTTTTTCGCCGTACAGATGTAACGGCCAAAAAGCACCATCGCCTGATGGACTCGATGCAGGTCGGTCTTGAATTTTCTGACGAGATCCTTTTCGGTTCCTTCGACGGTTTTGGCATCGCTGAGCCCCAGGCGGTGGGCGACCCTGAAGACGTGGGTGTCGACCGCCATCAGGTTGGCCTGCGAATACTCTATGAGGACGACGTGAGCGGTTTTCTGACCCACGCCGGGAAGTTTGACAAGTTCCTTTTCATCGAGCGGGATCTCGCCGTCGTATTTCTCCATCACCATCTGGGCCATCTTGATCAGATTTTTGGCTTTGTTGTTGTAAAAAGAGCAGCTCTTTATCAGCTCTTTGACATCATCGAGATCGGCGTTGGCGAGGCTGGGGATATCGGGGTACTTCTCGAACAATGCCGGCGTGATCATATTGACCCGCTTGTCGGTGCATTGGGCCGAAAGCATGACCGCCACCAGCAGTTCGTAGAGATTGCGGTAATGCAGCTCGGTGGTGGCTTCGGGATAGTGTTCCAGAAGACGCCGTTTGATCTCTTCTATCTCTTTTTTCGTCGCGAGTTTCATGATATCCCTTTTTGTTGAAATTATACTCTATGTGCTATAATAATAAAAAATATATAAGATAACAAGAGGATGATATGGCAGGACATAACAAATGGTCGAAAGTCAAACACATCAAAGCCAAAGAGGATGCCAAGAAGGGAAAACTCTTCACCAAAGCGGTCCGGGACATCACGACCGCGGCCAGAGCCGGTGGTGGTGATCCGGATACGAACGCCGCACTGAGACTGGCGATCGAACGGGCACGGGCCGTCTCGATGCCGGCAGAGAATATTCAGAGAGCGATCGACAAGGCCACGGGCAATCTCAAAGGGGTCCATTACGAAGAGCACACCTACGAAGGCTACGGTCCCGGCGGTGTGGCGATCATGGTCGAGACAATGACCGATAACAAGAACCGGACCGTCGCCAATATCCGTCACGCTTTCTCCAAAGCGGGCGGAAGCCTCGGTACGAGCGGAAGCGTGGCGTGGATGTTCGAAAAGAAGGGGATCATCACCGTCCCCAGAAGCGAAAAAGACGACGAAGTGATGGAGACGGCGCTCGAACACGGTGCCACCGACATCCAGGAGTACGACGAAGTGTTAGTAATTGAGAGCGAACCCTCCGATTTCGATACGCTTTTGCAGGCGATCGAGAAGACGGGCGTGCCGATATTGGAAAGCTCCGTGGGGCTCGTGGCGACCAATACGATCGACGTGGACGACGAGACGGCCGAAAAGGTGGAGAGATTGATCGAGACGCTCGAAGAGGATGACGATGTCCAGAATGTCTACCATAATATGGCGTGACTTGTTGCCAAATAAATGATTTCTCTTTACTTTCATTAACCGATATTGGGGTACAATATTGCCCATAAACCAAAAAGACAAAGGAATAGAATGAAAAAACTGGTCATCGCAGGCATGAGTGCCGCCATCCTGGCACTCTCGCTTCCCGCAGCGGAAACGCTCGCTACAGTCAACGGTCACAAGATCACAAAAGAAGAGGTCCAGTCGGTTCTCAACTCCATGGGTGCACGAACGACGTACGACGCGCTTCCCGACGATGTCAAGAAGAAAGTACTCGATCAGGTGATCGAACAGCAGTTGCTGCAGGAAAAAGCGATCAAAAGCGGTATCGAAAGAAGCAAAGAGTACAAAGAAGCGCTCGAAAATCTCAAAAGAAAACTGGCTCTTGATATCTGGATGAAAAAGCAGCTCGATGCGATCAAGGTGAGCGATGCTGAAGCGAAAAAAGCCTACGAAGAGCATAAGCAGGCGTTCCAGCGACCGGAAATGGTTCACGCGCGTCATATTCTCGTTAAGACCGAAGCCGAAGCGAAGAAGATCATCGACGAACTGAAAAAGACGCCCAAGTCGAAACTGAAAGCGAAATTCGAAGAGCTGGCGAAGAAACACTCCACAGGTCCGAGCGCGGCACGCGGCGGTGATCTGGGCACCTTCGGACGCAAGCAGATGGTCAAGCCTTTCAGCGATGCGGCATTTGCGCTCAAAGCGGGTGAATTCACGAAAGAGCCGGTCAAGACGCAGTTTGGTTACCACGTCATCTATGTGGAAGAGAAAAAACCGGCGCAGACGATCCCGTTTGCGGAGGTGAAAGAGCGCATCAAGCAGAATCTGAAGATGGAGAAATTCAAAGAGAAGATCAAAAAGATCGCACAGGATCTGCGTTCCAAAGCGAAAGTGACCTATCAATAATCACAAAGGAGAGTCGATGAAGGGTGTCAAAATTTCCGATTATGTCCAGCCCGGTGTCGCTACCGGTGACGATCTGCAGAAGATTTTCGAGATCGCCAAAGCGAACGAATTTGCATTGCCGGCTGTCAATGTCGTAGGAAGCAACTCGATGAACGCGGCGATGGAGGCGGCCAAGACGGTTAACTCTCCGATCATCGTGCAGTTCAGTCACGGCGGCGCCTCTTTTCTGGGCGGCAAGGCGCTCGAAGGCGACAAAGCGGCGGTGCTTGGTGCCATCAGCGGCGCGCAGCATGTCCATACACTGGCCGAAGCCTACGGCATTCCGGTCGTTTTGCATACCGACCATGCGGCGCGTAAGCTTCTGCCCTGGATCGATGCGCTTTTGGAGGCGAGCGAGCACCATTTCGCCAAGACCGGCAAGCCGCTTTTCAGTTCCCATATGATCGACTTGAGCGAAGAGCCGATCGAACAGAATATCGAAACGTGTAAAACCTATCTCGAGCGGATGAGCAAGATGGGGATGACGCTGGAGATCGAGCTCGGTATCACCGGTGGCGAAGAGGATGGCGTGGACAATACCGACGTCGACAACAAACTGCTCTATACGCAGCCCGAAGAGGTGGCGTACGCCTACGAAGAGCTCAGCAAAATCAGCGACCGTTTCACGATCGCGGCCTCTTTTGGCAACGTACACGGCGTCTACAAGCCGGGTAACGTCATTCTTCGTCCGGAAATTCTGGACAATTCGCAAAAATATATCGAAGAGAAGTTCAAGACAGGTCCGAAACCGGTCAATTTCGTCTTTCATGGCGGAAGCGGGTCGGCACTCGAAGATATCAAAGCCGCGATCAGCTACGGTGTCGTGAAGATGAATATCGATACCGATACGCAGTGGGCCTTCTGGGCGGGTGTGAAGCGATATGTCGAAACCTACCACGACTATCTGCAGAGCCAGATCGGCAATCCCGAAGGGGAGGACAAACCCAACAAGAAGTACTACGATCCGCGCAAATGGCTCAGAGAGGGTGAAAAATCGATGGTTTCACGCCTCAACGAAGCGTTCGAGGATCTCAACTGTATTGACCGCTACTGATCAATCCTATCCACCCTCCCGGGTGGATAGTTTTACAATCGACGGGAAACCTCTCTATGTCAAGCGCGACGACCTGATCGATCCGCGCTATTCGGGCAACAAACTCCGAAAACTCTACACACTTCTTCAGACACCTTCGAACCGATACGACACGATCGTCAGTTACGGCGGTATACAATCGAATGCCATGCTCTCTATCGCATATTTGGCAAAAGCCAAAGGGTGGCGTTTTGAATATTGGTGCAAAAAGATTCCCGCCTGGCTCAAAAAAGGACCTGTGGGCAACTATAAAACGGCATTGCAACTGGGGATGATCATCCGTGAAACCGACAATCAAGCTTTCTACGAAAAGATCGAATCCCTGCATCAAAACATCAATGACAGAACACTTTTCGTGCCGCAGGGAGGCGCCGACCCATTGGCCGAAGAGGGGGTGAAGGTTGCGGCGATGGAGATTGTCTCATGGGTGCAAACCCGGGGATTGAAAGAGTTGACGGTCGTAACGCCAAGCGGTACCGGAACGACGGCGCTCTATCTTCGAAAGCATCTTCCTGCGACGATCGATGTGGTGACGGTCCCCGTGATTGCGGATGCAAAGGCTTTAAAAATGCAATGGTCCAAACTGCTGCCACACCATGAGTCTCTGCCGCGTATACTCGATTCGATCGGCCCATGGCCCTTTGCGAAACCGAACCCAACATTTTACGAGATATGGAAAAAACTTCGTGAAGCCGGCATCGTTTTCGATCTGCTCTATGCACCCAAAACATGGCTGGAACTGCTACGTGCCTATGATAGGCTGCAAAGCCCCATACTCTACCTTCACAGCGGCGGCGTGAGCGGGAACGCGTCCCAGATAGAGAAGTATCGCTACAGGGGCTTGATTTAAATTTTTATTTTCCTTTCATTCAAACTTTTTCAAGTTTAACTGTTCTAAAATAGAAAAATAGCAAAAAAAGGTGGAGTTGCACATGGAAAACATGGTGGCAGAGAGTGTCAAATACATGATTCTTGGTATGGGAATCGTATTTGTATTCCTCTATATAATGGTCCTGGTTCTTCAGTTTCAGGCGAAGCTGATCGCCAAATATTTCCCCGAAACACCGTCACAGCCCTCGGGCGGCGGTACAAAAACCGGTATTCAGAAGGCGAAAGTGGCGGCTGTGATCGGCGCGATCGTACATCATAAAAAGTGTGGCAAATAGCCCATATCAAAGGAATTGCATGGCAAAGAAGAAAAAGTATATCGATGTGATGGATACGACCTTCAGGGACGGATTCCAGTCCGTCTTCGGCGGTCGGGTACTGATGGAAGATTTTCTTCCCGCGGTCGAAGCGGCGAAAGAGGCCGGTATCACCCATTTTGAATTCGGCGGTGGCGCACGTTTTCAGAGCCTCTTTTTCTATCTGAGGGAGAATGCGTTCGACATGATGGACAAATTCCGCGAAACGGTGGGTCCGGATGCGAACCTGCAGACCCTCGCACGCGGCATCAACACGGTTATGCTCGATACGGGCAGCCGTGAAATGATCGATCTGCACGCCAAACTCTTCAAAAAACACGGCACGACGACGATTAGAAACTTCGATGCGCTCAACGATGTGGACAATCTCGCATTCAGTGCCGAATGCATCAAGAATCATGGACTCAAGCATGAGGTGGTTGTCACCATCATGGATCTTCCTCCCGGATGCCACGGCGCGCACGATGCACCGTTTTATGAAAAGGTCCTTCGCAACATTCTCGATTCGGGCCTGTCGTTTGACAGCGTCTGCTTCAAAGATGCCAGC
This sequence comes from Hydrogenimonas sp., assembly GCA_030826715.1. Lineage (GTDB taxonomy): Bacteria > Campylobacterota > Campylobacteria > Campylobacterales > Hydrogenimonadaceae > Hydrogenimonas. The sequence goes on from JAUUDL010000025.1 coordinate 8,054, forward strand.
GGTACCTCCAACCCGAACAAAGTATATGAAACGATCAAAATGGCCCGCAAGCTGCTCCCGGAAGGCACCCATCTGCGCCTTCATACACACGAAACGGCCGGTGTGAGTGTCGCCTGCTATCTCGCGGCACTCGAAGCCGGTGTCGATGGTATCGATATGGCGGCGCATCCTGTCAGTGGCGGTACGAGCCAGCCGGACATTCTGACGATGCTTCATGCCACCAAAGGGGGCGATTACGACCTCGGCGGTTTGGAACTCGAGAAGATCCTGGCGTACGAAGAGGTGCTCAACGACTGCCTCAAGGACTACTTCATTCCGCCGGAAGCGACGCAGGTATCGCCGCTCATTCCTTTCTCTCCGATGCCCGGCGGTGCATTGACGGCCAATACGCAGATGATGCGCGACAGCGGTATTCTGCACAAATACCCGGAAGTGATCCGTGCGATGCAGGAGGTCGTGGAAAAAGGCGGTTTCGGTACCTCAGTCACTCCGGTATCGCAATTTTATTGGCAGCAGGCCTTCAACAACGTCATGTTCGGCCCATGGAAGAAGATCGCTCCCGGCTACGGCCGCATGGTACTCGGATATTTCGGAAAAACGCCGGCAGAGCCGGATCCGGAAGTCGTCAAGATCGCTTCGGAGCAGTTGAAGCTCGAGCCGACGAAAGAGAATCCGCTCGATATCGCCGACCGCGACGAAACCAAATCGATCGCACACTGGAAAAAGGTACTCGAAGAGGAGGGGCTGGAGACGACAGAAGAGAATATCTTCATCGCAGCCGCATGTGACAAGAAAGGTATCGACTTCCTCAAAGGGAAGTCTCCTTTGATGGTACGAAAAAAAGATCAAGAAGAAGAAAACAAAAAAGAAGGTGGAAGTATGAGCAGTGCAGCAGGTATCTATACAGTCGTAGTCGATGGTCAGAAATTCAAGGTGGAAGTCGCCGAGGGCGAAGGGGAAATCGTCGTCAAGGAGGCTGTCAGCCAGCCTGCACCGGCACCCGAAAGCGAAGTTCCGGCCGAAAACGCTCCGGGATTGACGGAAGTGGTCGCACAGGTTCCCGGCAATGTATGGAAGATCGTCAAGAATCCGGGCGATAAGGTCGAAGAGGGTGAAGTGATCATGATCCTCGAGGCGATGAAGATGGAGATCGATGTCCCTTCACCGAAATCGGGAACGATCGCGAAGATCAACGTCGCGACCAATCAGGCGGTCCAAGAGGGTCAAGTTCTGGCACTGGTCGAATAAGGAAAGCGGAATGAAAAAACAGTTTGTAGCGGCTTTGCTGCTTTTCTTTACACTTTTCGCTACCAATGTGATGGCGAGTGAGCACGAAGCTAGCCAGCATCCCGTCAGTGCCCTGACGCAGAGTGCGGCGCCGACGGAGGAAGTTTCGCACGACAAGAGTATCTGGGAACTATTGAAGTCGTTCTATAAAACGACCGGGATCTATGCGCTGACGACGGCACAGGAGAATGTCGTCAATGGTGAGGGTGAAGTGGTCGATCCTTTCCATCAGACATGGGGCCGGATCATCATGATCGGCATCACCCTGCTGCTCTTTTACCTGGCGATCGCCAAAGGTTTCGAACCGCTTCTGCTTCTGCCGATCGGTTTCGGCGGGCTTTTGGCCAACATTCCCTATGCCAACATGACAGGGCCGGACGGCTTCCTGGGGGTCATTTATGCGGCGGGTATCCATAACGAATTTTTCCCGTTGCTTATCTTCATGGGTGTCGGGGCGATGACCGATTTCGGTCCGATGCTCGCCAATCCAAAAACCGCGCTTTTGGGTGGCGCGGCGCAGTTCGGTATCTTCGGTACACTGGTCGGCGCGGCGGCGTTGAGCCAGTTTACGCCACTCTTTGATTTCTCGCTCCAGGATTGTGCGGCGATCTCGATCATCGGCGGTGCCGACGGCCCGACGTCGATCTTCATCGCGACGAAGCTCGCACCCGATCTGCTGGGTGCCATCGCGGTGGCGGCCTACTCGTATATGGCGCTCGTGCCCGTCATTCAGCCTCCGATCATGCGCGCGCTGACCAGCAAGGAGGAGCGGGTCATCGTGATGAAACAGCAGCGTAAAGTCCACAGACTCGAAAAACTTTTCCTGCCTTTGATCGTCCTTGGCCTCAGTATTCTGCTGCTGCCCGAATCGACGCCGCTGATCGGTGCTTTTACATTCGGTAACTTCGCGAAAGAGTCCGGTGTCGTCGATCGACTCAGCGATACGATGCAAAACGCCCTGATCAATATCGTCACGATTCTTCTGGGGCTTGGTGTCGGCTCGAAACTGGCGGCGGAAAAATTCCTCGTCGGCGATACACTCGGCATCCTGATCCTTGGCCTCGTCGCCTTCGCTGTCGGTACAGCCGCCGGTGTCATCATGGCCAAGATCATGAACAAACTCTCATCCGAACCGATCAATCCTCTGATCGGTGCGGCCGGTGTCTCAGCCGTTCCCATGGCGGCAAGGGTCGTCAACAAGGTGGGGATGGAGGAGAAACCCGGCAACATCCTTCTAATGCACGCAATGGGCCCGAACGTCTCAGGCGTCATCGGTTCCGCGGTCGCCGCGGGTGTCCTCATCTCGATCTTCAGCTGATCGCTTACTACGTGGTTGCACGGCTTGATGCCGTGTGACCAATCTACTCTTTCGTCTCCCTTCGTATCTCTCTGAAAACGTAAACACTTGTTATTACAATGACACAACCTAAAAGAATCAACGCAAAGAGCGATGCCTCTTTTTCACTCTTGGCACCGGTTCCGAACATAAAACCGATAAGAAGCATGAATCCGACCCAGATCATGTTGGCGATGAAGGTAAGCGACAAAAAGAGATAGAGCGGCATTCTGGAGAGCCCTGCCGGAATGGAGATATATTGCCCAAGCCCGGGCGTAAGAGGCGCCAGAAAAGCGGAGATGACACCATGGCGTCTGAAAAAGCGCGTAATCTTTCCCAACACTCTCTTTTTTCTCAAAAACCTTCTGGCGATAAAAAGCGCGAAGACGTAATTGAAAAGCGCACCGCTTAGGCTCCCGAGCGACGCGGCGATCAATAGAAGCGTAAAGCTCTTCTGACCCGTTGAGGCGAGATACCCGGAAGGAATCAGCATTAACTCGCTGGGGACCGGTATAAAGGTTCCAACAAGCAGCATATAGAGATAAACGCCGAAATATCCAGCCTGATCGGCGAAATGGACCAGTTCGTGAATCAATGTATCCAATACCAAGCCTTTTTATAATGTGCAATGATAATATAGAAAATTGCTTTCAAAGTGGTTGAAAGAATGTGGGTTTTCCCAAAGACGATGTGAACGGAGTGAACCGTCTGCGGAGCAAAAGCATGAAAAAGTTGTTTGATTGTTCGAAGGTTGTGAGTATGGTGCGGACGAGAGGACTTGAACCGAAAATCTCGTGAAGCGGATGCAAACTGCTTTGCATTCGTAGAGATTTTCCCAAAGACGATGTGAACGGAGTGAACCGTCTGCGGAGCAAAAGCATGAAAAAGTTGTTTGATTGTTCGAAGGTTGTGAGTATGGTGCGGACGAGAGGACTTGAACCTCCACGGGCTAATGCCCACTAGAACCTGAATCTAGCGCGTCTACCAATTCCGCCACGTCCGCGTCAATTGGAATGAAAGTATACAAAAGCAATCTTAAATAATAGATTAAATACAATAACAACATAGTAATGAATTAAAGGGTAAACATGCTTTTGATCAAAACGACAGACAAAAATTTCAACGAAAAATTCGGTGAGCTTCTGGGGCGAGGCGCGATGGACATGGCGCATGTTTCCACTATCGTTGGCGACATCATTGACGAAATTCGTCAAGAAGGCAATGAAGCGCTGATGAGGCATATCGAAAAGTTCGACAGGTGGAAGCCTCTCAAAGCAGATGACCTGATGATCGATTTGCAGCAGATGAAGCGTGCTTATGACGATTTGGAAAAAGATCTTCGGGATGCGCTGCACCTGGCGTATGAGAGAATCGAGGCCTATCACAGGAAACAGATGCCCAAAAGCTGGATCGATTTCGACGACGCAGGCAATACACTGGGACAGAAAGTGACGCCGGTCGATCGGGCAGGACTCTATATACCCGGCGGCAAGGCGGCCTATCCGAGTTCGCTGTTGATGAACGCGATTCCGGCGATTGTTGCGGGCGTGGAAGAGATCGTCGTGGCGACACCGACGCCGGACAACGAGATCAACCATCTTCTGCTCGCGGCGGCGCATCTTTGTGGTATCAAAAAGATGTACAAAGTGGGTGGCGCCAGCGCGATCGCGACGATGGCGTACGGAACGGAAACGATTCCGAAAGTGGATGTCATCACCGGTCCCGGAAACATTTTCGTCGCGACGGCGAAAAAGATGGTTTATGGCGATGTCAACATCGATATGATCGCCGGACCCAGCGAGATCGGCGTTCTGGCCGATGAGACGGCGATACCCGAATATCTGGCGATCGATCTGCTCTCTCAGGCCGAACACGACGAAATGGCGAGTTCCATACTCATCACCCCTTCGGCAGAGTTGGCCGAAGCGGTGCGCGAAACGATCTATCTGGAACTTCCGAAACTCGAACGGGAGCTGATCGCTCGCAAGTCGATCGAAGAGCGGGGTGCTGTGATCGTGACCGAAACGATGGACGAGGCGATCGCACTGATGAACCGCATCGCACCCGAACACCTTGAAGTGATGACTGCCAATCCCTTCGAACTGTTGCCCAAAATAAAGCATGCGGGTGCGATCTTTCTGGGGAGTTTCACGCCCGAACCGATCGGCGACTATATGGCCGGCCCCAACCATACGCTGCCCACCGGTGGAACCGCCAGGTTCTATTCGCCGCTCAATGTCGAAAACTTTCTGAAAAAATCGTCGATCATCGCGATGAGCGAAGAGGGGATCAACGCCATCGGCGAGGCGTGTGCGCTGCTGGCGAAAACGGAAGGGTTGACGGCCCATGAAAAATCAGTCCGAATCAGACTCCGATAGTGTCGAAAATATCTTCTTCTCCAACGACGACGTGGCGATCGAATCCAGATCGTCCATGTCGATCCACTCCCCCTCGATATCTTTGAGCGAAATATCCGTACGATCGCATCGGTAGATCAGAGCTATTCGCCTGAAGTGGGTGTAATCATGCATTATTTCAAAAAGCTTCTTACATCCGGCGGGTTCGTGATCGAGTGAAGGAAGCTCCCACAGCCCACCCAGCAGCGGACCGGAACGTTTGCACATCAAAATTTTCCTGTTTCTCCTTAGGAGAAGATAATGGGTTGTTTTGACAGCTCTTTTCTTCTCTTTTTTTATCGCCGTATACGCCAGAGGGTCCTCTTTGCCATGACATCCCCCAGCGAGCGGGCACTTTTTGCAATCGGCCGATTTGGGAAGGCAGAGCGTGGCGCCTATATCCATCATCGCCTGATTGTAGCCATAGGGGTCGTTTCTATCGAGTAAAAGATAGGCCTTCTCCCAAAGGTGGGCATCGGTAGCATTCTCAAGCGCGAAAAAACGCCGCAATATCCGCTTCACGTTGGCGTCGAGGACGGGGAGGGGCGCTTTGATGGAGAAGGCGGCGATGGCGTGGGCGGTGCTCTTGCCGATTCCCGGCAGCTTGATCAGTCTATTGGGATCGGTCGGGAGTGAGGGTGCGGCGATCTTCGCCGTTTCATGAATATACCGGGCCCTTCTGTAATAGCCAAGCCCCTGCCAGGCGTGCATCACGTCATCGAGTGTGGCCTCTTTGACGCTCTGAAGCGTCGGAAAGCGTTCGATGAAGGGAAAGAAGAAACACTCGAGCACTCGCTTCACCTGTGTCTGCTGCAGCATCATTTCACTGATATAGATGATATACGGATCGTTGGTTTTTCGCCAGGGTAGGTCGTGCCGGCCATGATGATGGTACCACGATCCGATACGGTCGTGAATGTCGCTATAATTCATTATACACATGGATTCCTATGTTGATGGCGGCGTCCTCGAATATAATTCGTCAAGGCTGCCCGATAAAATAGAAATATCATTATAACAGGGTTGAAACGATGAAAGAGTGGGTCTACAAATACGAAGACGAAGCCTCCTTCAAAGCGTTCGTCGAACGGGAGGGGTTGGAGGCGAAGTCCCCGCTGCTCGTGCAGGCCAATTGCGGGAAGATATGTAAAGAGGCGTTCGAAGAGATTCAATCGGTGTTGAAACGAATACTCCCGCATGCCGTCGTCGCAGGGATGAGCAGTGTCGTTCAGACATGTTGCAAGGATGTATGGCTGGGAGAGACCGTTTTTGGGATCACCCATTTTGAAAAAAGCCACATTGATATCTATGAAAAATCTCTGCAGAACCATCCTGTCGCAGATGCAAAAGGTGTACTTTCAGAGATGGCCTCTTTGTGTCGAAAAGAGACCAAAGGCATCCTTCTTCTGACCAACGCCACGGAGTTCGATGTTGAATCTCTGATCGATCGAAGCAACGATTTTATGCCCGGTGTTCCGATATTCGGGGGCATTGCGTCGGATATGGAGCCTTTTGAGCATTTCACAGTATTTTCGAAGAAGAAGATCTATGAAAAGGAGGGGTTGGTCGCCGTTTTTTTGCATGGTGATGCATTGACGATCACGTGCAGCCACTTCTTCGACTGGGAACCGATCGGTCGTGAATTCACCGTCACCAAAGCCGATGGCCGTTATCTCGAAGCGCTCGACGGCGAGTCCCTGATCGATGTCTACAGCAAATATTTCGGCCCGATGACCAAAGAGAAGATACTCCATATCACGATAAGACATCCTCTGATCAGGCAGACGCCCGAAGGCCCGCTCGCCAGAGCGATGTTACGATGGGAAGGCGATCGGGGGTTTTTCACCGGCCATTTTGAAGAGGGCGAAAAGGTGCAGATCGGTTTTGGCCACTATCATCGCATGATGGACCGCTACGAAAATATTCCCTATGTCTACAGGGACCTTCCCCTACAGACAGTCTGGTTCTATGTCTGTATCTCCTATCTGTACGGGTATGCGGACATTATGAAAAATTCATCGAAATATTTCAAAAATCCCGATCAGTTTTTCGGCATGGTGACATTTGGGGAGTTTACCCATTGGGCAGAGAGGAACACTTTCTTGAACTTTTCTCTTACCCGCGTGGCGTTGACCGAAGATATCGAGGCACGGGCCGAGATTGTCGAGGATGCGCAGATCGTCGTCGATTCCAAAGACCAGCTGCTGGCCAACCTCTCCAC
>JAUUDL010000132.1 GCA_030826715.1 Hydrogenimonas sp.
AACTTTCTTGCCAACGATTATGTCGACGGCGAATTCGTCATGGTCGAATCCGAACATGGCGCGATGAGTGGATGTGTCGGTGCAGCCGCCGCCGGCGGACGCGTTGCGACAGCGACGAGTTCGCAGGGTTTTGCACTGATGACCGAAGTGCTCTATCAGGCCAGCGGTATGCGTCTGCCGATCGTCCTGACTGTTGTCAACCGCGCCCTTGCGGCACCGCTCAACGTCAACGGCGACCATTCGGACATGTACCTCGGTCGCGACAGCGGCTGGGTCCAACTCGATGCCTTCAACGCGCAGCAGGCGTACGACCTGACACTGATGGCGTTCAGAATCGGCGAAGACTACAACGTCCGCCTTCCGGTGATGGTGCACCAAGACGGCTTCATCACGTCGCATACGGCTGAGAATGTCCGTCCTCTGAAGGATGACGAAGCCTATGAATTTATCGGGCCCTACAAGCGTGTCAACGCGATGCTCGACCTGGCCAAGCCGGTTACGTACGGCGTCCAGACCGAAGAGGATTGGCACTTCGAACACAAAGCGCGCCAGCACCACGACCTGATGACCAAAGTCTTCGGTGTCGCCGAAGAGGTGTTCGATGCGTTCGAGAAGAAGACGGGCCGAAAATACAATATTGTCGAAGAGTATCTGATGGATGACGCCGAAGTGGCGATCGTCGCACTCGGTACGACCGTCGAAACGGCTGAAATGGTCGCCAAGATGATGCGCGAAGAGGGGATCAAAGCCGGCGTCGTCGCACCCCGAATGATTCGCCCCTGGCCCTATGAGCAGATTAAAAAAGCGCTCTCGAAGGTCAAAGCCGTCGCCTGCCTCGACCGCAGCAGCCCCAACGGCGCGATGGGAATGCTCTACAACGAAGTGGCGGCATCGCTCTATCAGAGCGACAACCGCCCGATCATCAACAATTATGTCTATGGCCTTGGCGGACGTGACTTCACGACCGAGCACGCCAAAGAGATTTTCAAAGAGTTGGATGCCAATGCCAAAGAGGGCAGGCTGACGACACCACTGCAGCAGTTTGTCGGTCTTCGCGGACCGAAACTGACCTTTTATTAAGAGGAGTTCACGATGAGTGAAATGAAAAAGATCAAAAACCTGAAAGAATTTTCGACATCCGCCGACCGTTTCGAAGGGGCGAACCTCCTTTGTCCGGGATGTGCGCACTCGATTATCGTCCGCGAAGTCCTCAACGCCACCAACGATCCGCTGATCCTGGCCGCGTCGACGGGATGTCTTGAAGTCTGTACCGCCGTCTATCCCTACACGTCATGGGACGCTTCGTGGATCCATATCGGATTCGAAAACGGCTCCACGGCGGTAGCCGGTGCCGAAGCGATGTACAAAGCGCTCAAGCGCAAAGGGACACTGCCCGAATCGTGCGAAGGCAAAAGCCCCAAATTCGTCGCCTTCGGTGGCGACGGTGCGACCTTCGATATCGGGTTTCAATGGATTTCCGGCTGTTTCGAGCGTGGGCACGACATGATGTATGTCTGTCTGGACAACGAAGTCTATGCCAATACCGGCGGACAACGCTCTTCATCCACACCGATCGGTGCGAGTACGACGACTTCACCCGCGGGCCGTGTGAGCTATGGCGAGAAGAAAAACAAGAAAGATATGGTCCAGATCATGGCGGCGCACGGATCGCCCTATGTCGCCCAGGTCGCCCCGAACAAATGGAAAGATATGATCAAGAAGATCCAGAAGGGTTTCGCGACTGAGGGCCCGGTCTTTATCAACGCGATGAGCGCCTGTACGACAGAGTGGAAATTCGCACCCGACGATACGATCGCCATCTCCGACCTGGCGACCGATTCACTCGTCTTCCCTCTCTACGAGATCGAAAACGGCACGAAGCTGACGATTACCTACCGCCCCAAAAACAAGGTGCCGGTACGTGACTACCTCGGTGCCCAGGGACGCTTCAAGCACCTTTTCAAACCTCAGTACGAGTATCTGATCGACGAGTGGCAAAAACGCGTCGACGACTACTGGGAATATCTGCAAAGACGCGAAGAAGCAGGCGTTTAAGCAAAAGCCCTTTCGGGCTTTTGCAGTGAAAAGTTAAAAACTAAAAACTAAAAATTTTTCTTTCTCTCTAGCACTATCCTCTCAATGTACAATAGACAACAATCGCATCGGCGAAATACCGAAATTTTTAGTTTTTAACTTTTAGTTTTTCGTTCAAAAGGATATCCATGCCACTACTCGAAAGTTTCACCGTCGATCATACGATCATGCCCGCGCCGGCGGTACGCAAAGCCAAAACGATGCGCACGCCCTGCGGCGATACGATCACGGTCTTCGACCTGCGTTTTTGTAAACCGAACCATGAGATGATGAGCGAAAAGGGGATTCATACCCTCGAGCATCTCTTTGCGGGTTTCATGCGCGACCATCTCAATGGCGACGATGTCGAGGTGATCGACATCTCCCCGATGGGATGCAGGACAGGCTTTTACATGAGCGTCATCGGCGAGCCCGATGAAAAAAGAGTCGCCAAAGCGTGGGAGGAGTCGATGAAGGATGTACTCGACGTCAAAAGCATGGCCGACATCCCCGAGCTCAACAAATATCAGTGCGGAAGCTGTAAAATGCACTCGCTCGACGAAGCCAAAGCGATCGCCCGCGGTGTGCTCGAAAGAGGGATCGGTATCATGCACAACGAAGAGCTGGCCCTCGATCCCAAAAAGCTGGAGCACGCCACATGCTGATCGAACTGCCACTCGATAGCAAAGATGCCCAGAACGCCAGGCTCGTTCCGATGGAGCAGGCCAAAGCGTGGGGTCTGATCAGCTTCGACGAAGGGGTCGTCAAGTCGATCGACTTTTTTGACACACGCGAAGCGATCGAAGAGATGGTCGATTACGCTATCGTCGCGAAACAGGGTGAACCGATCTGGCCGATGCTCGAAGAGAATATCTTCGTGCTCGTGGCGAGAGAGGGGGCCGATATCGACGAAGTGATCGAAGGTTTCAAATTCAAAGAGCTCCACGAAGCCTCGTACTAAGTGAAAAGTGAAAAACTAAAAGTGAAAAATACAGATGGTTCACCTAAATTTTTAGTTTTTAACTTTTAGTTTTTAGTTGGACAACAATGAATCTCGTTCCCACCCAAGACGGTACCTATACCGCCCGATCCGATATGTTTGACGAGTGTTACCACTCCACCAGGGACGGCGCGCTCAAGGAGTCGCTCAAGAAGCATGTCGAGCCCGCTTTTTCACTGATCGATCCTTCGAAAGAGCGCGTAAACATTCTCGATATCTGCTTCGGGCTGGGCTACAATACGCTTACGACGCTCCATTACCTGGAAAAAGAGAAGCTGCAAAAAAAAGTCCATATCGTCTCGCCCGAATTCGACGAATCGCTTGTGCGATCGCTTCCCGATTTTCCCTACCCCGACCTATTTGAAAAATACCGCCCCGTCATCGCGCATATCGCCGCACACGGCTATTACGAAGATGAGCATATCCGAATCGATGTCCCGTTAGGGGATGCGCGGGATTTTTTGAGAAGCAGCGATATGCGGTTCGATATCGTCTATCAGGATGCCTTCAGCCCGAAAAAGAATCCGCTACTCTGGACCAAAGAGTATTTCACCGAACTTACATCCCGCCTGAGTGACGAGGCGATCATCACCACCTACTCCTCCGCGACGCCGGTACGCATGGGAATGGTCGAAAACGGCCTTTTCGTCTACAACCCGCCCAGCGAAGGAGTGCGAAGCGGCACGATCGCTTCACCATCACAAAGCCTGCCGCTCGAACCGATCGACATGGCACTGAAAAAAATGCGCAATCCCGCCGCCGCACCTCTGCATGACAAAGATTTCCGCTAATCGACCTTAGATACTGCATCAATCCACGCTTTATGCTATAATCCTTAAATAAATATTAAGGAGATAAAATGAATGGAGATTTATTGCTCAAAATCGCCAGGCAGTCGATCGCATCGGCTTTCGGACTGGCGCCTGAGGTGGATAAAGAGGCGCTGCTGAGAGAGTATCCGGAGCTCGGGGAACAGAAGGCGACCTTCGTGACATTGACGATCAACGGGCAGCTTCGCGGATGTATCGGGTCGATCATTCCCCATCGCCCGCTGATCGACGATCTGATGGCCAACGCGAGAGCGGCCGCTTTCGAGGATCCGCGCTTTTCGCCGCTCACTGCCGAAGAGTTCGAGAATGTCGATATCGAAGTGTCGCTTCTGACGGTACCGCAGCCGCTCGACTACAGCGATGTGGAGGATCTGAGGCGAAAGATCAGGCCTGGTGTCGACGGGGTGATTTTACAGCTCGACGGGCGTCAGGCGACCTTCTTGCCGCAGGTATGGGAGGAGCTGAACGACTTCGACCTCTTTTTCGCGCATCTGTGCCTCAAGGCGGGTCTGCCGCAAAACTGCCTAGCCTACCATCCGCAAATCTTCGTCTATCAGGTCGAGAAGTTCAAGGAGTGCGACAGCGCGGGATGTAGCCGGTAATTGGGAGCTATTTCGAGAGCTGCACGCTCTCTTCGCTCTTCATGAGCCAGACGAAAACTTCCGCCACCGCCTGAAAAAGGGCCGGATCGATCTGCGTTCCAACTTCCTGGGAAAGAAGCGCTTCGGCCAGGGCGGGGTTTTGAAAGAGCGGAACGTCGAAGGTTTTGGCCTTTTCGATGATCTTTTTGGCGATCTCGCCTCGGCCGGAGGCCACCACTTTTGGTGCGACATCGCTTTCGGCCCGGTATTTCAGCGCCGCGGCTTTGGGGGTCAACATCGGTTTTGGCCCAGATGCACGGCGAACCATCGCGTGCCGCGTGCGGTTTTGAGGACTTTGTGGGGCACATGGGCTTTAATGTAAAGAAAATCGCCCTTTTTGAGCACAACCTTTTCACCCGCCATCTCCAACACCGCTTCACCCTCGACCAAAAGGACCGCTTCGTCGTGATCTTGATCGTATAGAGAGGGCTCGGGATCTTCCGAACTGACGATCGCCTCGATCGTGATCTCTTCCTTTTCCAGAAGTGTTTCGAACTTTTCACCGTGTGAGGGCACCGGTATAGCCAAAATGTTCATACGCTAAAACTCCTCGATCGGAATGTAGATGGGGCCGGTGGACGTGAGCCGGCTCTCTATCAGATAGATAGGCGCCTCCACCTGTCCCAGAGGTTCGCTCATCCACGGTTTTTCGATCTGCTTGAAGCCGTAGGAGTGGAACTGCTTGATCCTCGCGAGCGTTACGTGGGCGCGGAAGGGATCGTCGGGTACGAGCCCGAGCATCGACGCGATCTTTTCATGGATGACCTGCGAAACTTTCTGCGAGGTTTTCAGAAAGAAGTGGGTCGGGTGAGGGTGGCCGAAGGTCCCGATCCCCTGGAGCGCCATTGGAAGCCGGGGCAGGGAGCGAAGCGGCTGTAGTTGGCTTATGATCGGCGAGGCGGAGGGATGATTGCCGAGAAAGAGCCATGTGAGGTGGAGATTTTTGGGCTCGACCCATTTGGCGTCGAAAAAGGGGTGCATGTCGCGTTGGATCTCGTCGTAGAATTCGACGGTGGCGTAACTGGCGAGAAAAAGCCGCATCAATTTCCTTCCTTTTGGGGTGAACAGGGAACAGTGAACAGTGAACGGAAATATGTCACTACCATCCGTTCCCTGTTCCCTGTTCCCTGTTTGCCATTCACCTAATAAAGTGCCTGCATATGTTCGATCGCTTCCCAGCCGCTCGTTTGGTTCTTTTGTCGATGTTCGAGGATATGGGCGACATAGCGGGCGAAGAGATCGGTTTCGACGTTGACGCGCGTGCCGATGCGATAAGTACCAAAGAGTGTGTTCTCAAGCGTATGCGGAATGATCGTGAGCCGTACCCCCTCGTCAGTCACTTCATTGACGGTGAGGCTCACGCCGTCGATCGTGATCGACCCTTTGGGGATGACGTAAGCGAGATATTTGGGCTCGATGGCGATAAAGAAGTCGGTGCCGTTGGTTCGTCGTACGATGCGCGTGACGGTGCCGACGGTATCGACATGCCCCTGGACGATGTGCCCCTCGAAACGGTCACCCATCTGCATCGCCGGTTCGATATGGACTTTTCCCTTGAGATTCTCCATCGCGATCACGGCGCGGGTTTCGTCGGCCAGTTCGACGGTGAAACCGTCTGACGTGAGGGCCACGACGGTCAGGCAGACGCCGTTGACGGCGATCGAGTCGCCGATCTTGGGGCGGTATTTCGCCCGCAGTGTCAGGCGGTTGTCGGCGTAGCCGGTCACTTCGGCCATCTCTCGGATCAGTCCAGTGAACATCGCATGGGCTCCTTAATCGATATATTGCCGAAACTGCTCGAGCAGCTCCTGGCGGTGGAGGGTTTTCGGGATGATGGCGGTTGCCCCCAGCTCTTTGGCCTGCATCAGGAATTTACGGCTGATGCGGCGGGAGAAAAGGGCCACTTCGATATCGGGTACCACATTTCGGGCGTAACCGACGACCGCTTCGGCATCGATACCGTGCATTTCGGGGTTGAGTATCAGGATGCTCGGCTGCAGGTTTCGCAGATTGGGAAGAACCGTTTCGGGCCGGGATGCGAGCGTCACCTTGATGTCGCGGTCGATCTCGCCGATCGTCGTTCGAACCAGTGTCAGAAATTCGATATCGTCGTCGATGCCGAGGATTCGCTTTTTTGCCTGCTGCTCGAGATAGTTGAGCAGATCGAGCAGCTCCTGGTTCTTGGTGTTGAGTTTTGAGGTGTCGAGCGATTTGAGATAGTATTTGAGATAGGTGACGGCGCTGAATTCGTCGGTGATGCCCGCCTGGGCGAAGAAGTTCTGGATCGGTTTGGAGGCGTTGGCTCTCTTCCAGAGCATCGCGTCGAACCGGTAGGCCAGCACATCCTGGATCTTGCGCAGCATCGCGTCGTTCTCTTTGGTGAACTTTTCGAACGTGATCCGGAAGTTGTCGTAGTGGAGTTTGTAGAAGTTGTCGAGCAGGTCGATATAGAGTCGGTTCTCCTCGGTCAGCTTCCCCACTTCGTGGATGGCGTCGACCATCGTCCGCTTCAAAAGCTTGATTTCGTTGAAGAGGTAGATATACGCTTCGCTTTTTGGATCGAGTGTGCGGAGGCGTTTGTTCTTCTCTTCGATCTCGGCGTTGCGGTTTTTTGCGTTTTCGTTGAGCTGGGCGATCTGTGAGCGGTTGAGCTCGAGGCGGGCGCGAATCTCTTTGTAGCGGACCTGTTTTTTCAAAAAGACCTGTTCGTAGGCATTCTGGATATGCGCACTCTTAGCGCGAAAGGTCCGGTAGCGGTCATAGGCGTCGAGCAGTTGCTGGCGCACTTCGGCCAGGGCGTAATTTTCGAAGCTGTGGTCGATCTCGATCAGGTTGTTGTAGGCGGTCGTGAGAAAACGGTTCATCCGGATGAAGTCGAGCCTTCTGTTCTCCTCGAGCAACTCCTTGTTCTGCGCGATCGATTGGAGGATGTCGTGAAAATGGATCTGAATGGCACTCTCGACGTCGAGCGTGGGCTCGAGTGAAGCCGTCGTACCGCTTTTATCTTGCGATGTCTCTTTGACATTGGTTTTCTCTTTGGATGGGGCTGGCTCTTTGGGCGGCACTTTTTTCGAAGGAGGCGTGGTGTTGACTGCGGCGCTCTGTGCTTGCGACTTCGCGCTTTTTGACGCGAGCGCGATATCGAATGCATTGATCCCTTCAGGTTCGAATGTCACCTGTTGGCCGATTTGTGGCAGTGTGTCGTATTCGTTCCATGCGTCGATCGTGAAATTGTACTTCCTATGCTCTGGCGTAATGATCTTCCCGATGCCGGTTTGATCGGAATAGACGACGATTTTGCCTTGCAAAGCGGCTCCTGGTGTGTTATATTGATATTATCATATCTTTTTTAATCTTGAAAAGCTATAATCGCGCACATTACGCGCAGATTGTATTGTTATGCAGGGCATAGATATTGAAAAAAACGATCACAATGGACAGAAGTATATGAAAAATTATGACGTAATCGTCGTTGGCGGAGGCCATGCGGGCATCGAAGCCGCACTCGCGCCGGCGCGTATGGGTCTGAAGACCCTGATGGTGACGATCCTGGCCGAACAGATCGGCGCAGCCAGCTGTAATCCGGCCGTGGGCGGTCTGGCCAAAGGTCATCTGGTCAAGGAGCTCGACGCGCTGGGTGGCGAAATGGGCCTGCTGACCGACAAGGCGGGACTGCAGTACAGGATTCTCAACGAAACGAAAGGGCCGGCGGTTCGCGGCAGCCGCGCACAGATCGACATGGACCGCTACCGCATCGAAGCGCGCACGATCTGCCTGGGAACCGAAAACCTCGACATTCTGCAGAGCATGGTCGACGAACTGCTGGTCGAAAATGGCGAAGTGGTGGGCGTGAAGACCGAACTGGGCGAAAGTTACGGTGCCAAAAAGGTGATCTTGACCACCGGAACCTTCCTCAACGGTGTCATCCACATCGGCGAGGTGCAGAAAGAGGCGGGTCGCGCGGGCGAGTTCGCTTCGACGGCGCTGGCGGAGAATCTCAAATCGCTCGGCCTCAATGTCGGCCGCCTCAAAACGGGGACATGCCCGAGAATCGACGGTTCGACGATCGATTTTTCGAAAATGGAGCCGCAGCCGGGCGACGAGCCGCCCAAACCATTCAGCTTCCGCACCGACCGGGCGAGTTTCCATCCGAAACAGCTTCCCTGTTTCATCGCCTATACCAATCCGCAGACACACGCGCTGATCGAGGGCAATTTTCACCGAGCCCCTCTCTTTTCGGGCCAGATCGAAGGGGTGGGGCCGCGCTACTGTCCGAGTATCGAGGACAAGATCAACCGCTTCAGGGATAAAGAGCGCCACCACCTCTTCATCGAACCGCAGACCCTGGAGGCGACGGAGTACTATATCAACGGCATGAGCACGTCGTTGCCGACCGATGTGCAGCTTTCGATGATTCGCTCGGTGGAGGGGATGGAGAAGGCCAAGATCGTCCGCTACGGGTACGCGATCGAATACGACTACGTCGACCCGACCGAATTGAAACATACGCTCGAGACCAAAAAGATCAAAAACCTCTATCTCGCAGGGCAGATCAACGGGACCACGGGGTACGAAGAGGCGGCGGCGCAGGGGTTGATGGCCGGCATCAACGCCGCGCTTTCGGTACTGGGAAAAGAGCCTTTCGTGCTCGGCCGCGACGAAGCCTACATCGGTGTGCTGATCGACGACCTGGTCACCAAGGGGACCAAAGAGCCCTATCGGATGTTCACGAGCCGCGCCGAATACCGCCTGATGCTCAGAGAGGACAACGCCGATCTGCGGCTGATGCACTACGGCCACGCGTTCGGCCTGATCGACGAAGCGACCTATGCGAAGATGCTGAAGAAAAAATCGCTGATTCAGGAGGGGCTGAAGCTGATGGAGGAGCGCTTCCTCACCCCCAGCCGTGAAAATCTGGCACTGCTCGAATCGATGGGATTGGCGAAGATCACCGACAAGACGCCGCTCAAAGCGGTCGTGGGAAGGGCCGACTTTACGATGGAGAAACTCGCTTTGCTGATTCCCGAAACCGCCGAGTGGCCCGATGAGGTCAAAGAGCAGTTGATGATCCACGCCAAATATGACAAATATATCCAAAAGCAGAAAGAGCAGATCGAAAAGATGCACGAGCTGATGGATGTGAAGATCCCCGAAGATATGGATTTCGACCATATATCGGGGCTGAGCAACGAAATCAAGGAGAAGCTCAAACGCTTCAAGCCGCCTACGCTTCAAGCCGCCAGCCAGATCAGCGGCGTCACGCCCGCGGCGATCGATATCCTTCATATCTATATCAAGATGCGTGAGAGAGGGAATAGGAAGGGAACGGTGAACAGTGAACAGTGAACAGTGAACAGCTTCGGAGAGTCGCTTCGCTCCCCCCTGTTTATAGAAAGATTGTCCGCAAAGCGGTTCACCCGCACCATTCACTGTTCACTGTTTCCCGTTCACCAATAAGACCAATAAAAAAGGTTTACAATGACACTCTATTACTACATCAACACCGGTCATCGTGTCGGTCTCGATCGTCTGCGACGCAGCGCGCCGATTATCAACGCCCTTGAATCCGAAGGCATCGACGTGCGGATGCTGACCAATGATTTCAGGGCCGGTGAATATGCCAAGGAACATTTCGGCATCAAACGTTACGTCAGCGTCGACGTGGTCCGCAACATCGCCAACATCGCTACCCCCGCGGATGCGCTCGTCTTCGACTCCGCGGAGGAGGGACGCTCGATGTGGGAGGATATGGCCAACTACTTCCGCACGTTCATCCGCATCAGCGACAACCCGGACGACCAAGCGTCGCCGCGTGAAATTCTGCTTTCGAGCATGAAGAGTGTTTCGGGCGCACCGCAGGTCGATGTGGTTGACCCGCGCTACTTCGATCGTGTATCGCATACGGATGAAAAGGTCTTTTTCTGGGGCGACGACGACTATGAGCAGAAACTTCTTGCACTCTCGGATGCCTTTGTGGGGCTCGATGTGACACTGCTGGAAGGGTACTACTTCTTCATGCAGTACGGCAGTGAGCTGGCCGCGAAGTTCAAAAGTGTCGCCGAGAGTGAAGCATACGATGAAACGCTGATGCGTGCCGGAAAATTTATCACATCTTCGCCCCAGAGCGCGCTCGAGGCACTGGCGGCCGGCTCTTCGCCCATCTATCTCAAAAAACCGGATGTTTCGGAGGCATGGAATGGGAAAATGGAGGGTTTTGGCATCCCTGTCATCGAAAACTTCGACAAAAAGGCGATCGAAAAAGCGGTGAACGCAACATTCGTTTATAATGAAAAGATGCTACGAAAGGACGCAGCCTCCGAAATATCTCGCTATATTAAAGATAATCTCAGGTAATATTCATAAAAAATTAACCTTGACCGCTCTATAATAAGCTGATTTAAAATCTCTATCAAAGGATCAGCTATGGCAGACAACAGCCGACGCGACTTTATGGGTAAAGTCTTTGGCGGTTGGGCGGCCCTGGGCGGTCTTGGCGCACTCTATGCGGCCAAGAAGTCGTGGGACCCCCTTCCAAGTGTAAAAGCGGCGGGATTTACGAAAGTGGACCTCTCGTCCGCGGAACCCAATGTTCTCAACGTTGAAAAATGGCGCGGAAAACCCGTTTTTATTCTCAAGAAAACGCCTGAAATCGTAGCGAAACAGAGCAAAAACGAGACAGCGCGCGATGTCGTGGTTGGCAAAGACCATTTCCTGGTCTGTATCGGCCTTTGTACGCACCTCGGATGTATTCCGGCCTATGAAGCGAACAAAGAGATGTTCAAATGTGCATGCCACGGTGCCGAATACGATGTCAGCGCCATCAACACCAAGGCGCCGGCACCACTTCCTATGCTGATACCTCCATTCAGAGTAGACGGTACAACACTCATTATCGGTGAAGAGGGTGAGCAATACAAAAAGATGAAAGCGGCCGGTGTTCTCGGTAAAAAGCCGCTCAATCCGAAAGCGTAAGGAGTAATCTATGGCACATTTTGAAAAAGCACACAGCCTCGAAGAGTGGCTCGATCAGCGCCTTGCGATCAAAACCCTTCGCCGCGTTCTGGCCGAAGAGTACTGGATTCCCAAGAATATCAACTTTCTTTGGGCGATGGGGATGGTTTTGGCCGTCACCTTCGGTATTCTCGTGGTATCGGGTATCTTCCTTCTTTGCTACTATCAGCCGAATATCGATTTGGCGTTTGACAGTGTCAACTACACGATCATGCAGGAAGTGGAATTCGGATGGCTCTGGCGCCATATGCACGCCGTCGCGGCATCGGTCGTCTTTTTGATCATCTATATCCATATGTTTACCGGCATCTACTACGGCTCCTATAAAAAAGGCCGTGAGATGATCTGGATCTCGGGTATGCTCCTTTTTGTCAGCTTCTCTGCCGAAGCGTTCAGCGGCTATATGCTTCCCTGGGGACAGATGAGCTATTGGGCCGGTATGGTTATCACCAACCTCTTCAGCCTCGGATCTTTGGAGCTCAACGGTCTGGTCGAATGGCTGCGTGGTGACTATGTCCCTGGTCAAGCCTTCCTGAACCGTTTCTTCATGCTGCATGTCTTCCTGATGCCGCTGATTATCATGGCGCTGATCGGCTTGCACTTCGGTGCGCTCCGTATTCCGCACGTCAATAACCAGGATGGCGAGGAGATCGATTTCGAAGAGGAGGCCAAAAAGTATCTGGCCGGCAATAAAAAAGAGGCCAAAGTGATCCGCTTCGCGAACGACTTCCTCTCCAAGGATATGTTTGTTGTCTCGATATTCCTGATCTTCTTCTTCTATCTGGTCTTCTGGCACTTCGATTTCGCGATGGACCCGATCAACTTCGATCCGGCCGACGGTTTGAAAACGCCGCCGCATATCTATCCCGAATGGTACTTCCTCTGGAGTTACGAAATTCTTCGACCGTTCCCGAAAGATCCCGGCCTGATCGCATTTGGATTTTCACAGGTGATCTTCTTCCTGCTGCCGTTCCTTGACAGAAGCCCGAATGTGGCACCGGCCAACCGACGTGGCCTTTTTGCAGCATGGTTCTGGATCTTGCTCGTGGATATGATCGTATTGACGGTGATGGGTAAAGTGCCTCCGATGGGCATGTTTAGTACGATCGGTCTGGTAGCGGCATGGGTATTCATCATTCTGTGGGTTGCCCTGCCGTTCATCACCAAAAATGAAAAAGCAGTGTGAGGAGGCTGAAATGAAAGAGTTGAAAATTTTAGCGGTAGTTGTATTCTTTACACTGCTGACCTACTGGGGCGTTGAACCGTATGCCCACTCTGTCATGCACAAGCATATCGAGAGTAAAGGTTTCCAATATGACGATCTCAAGCCGCTTGCCAAAAAAGGCGATGCAGCCAGAGGTGCGCAGACTTTCATGAATGCCGGATGTATCGGATGTCACGGTCTCAAGTCGCAAGGAATGCCGGCCCCGATGGATCCCAATGCCGCCGTAGCGAGCTTTGGTGTCAATCCTCCGGATCTGAGCAATGCCGGTGCGGTATTCGATGCCAAGTTCCTGGCCAACCTGATCGCCAACCCCGAACATGCATTGATGGTCGAGCATAAATTCTCCAAAGCGGGCCGAAGCTTCCCGATGACGGCATTCTACGGCCTGGGTGGCGACAAAGATCAAGAGGTTGCCGACATTGTCGCCTATCTCCAGTCGATCGCCCCGAAAGCTGAGGAGGTAACACCGAAAATGGCATTTGAAACGGCGTGCGGCCGATGTCATGCCGTCCATTACGACAAATGGACGCAGATTGGTGAACGTCCCAAGTTTAAACATAAAATTGACGAACTCAAGTTCGAAGAGAAGGTGGTCGATTATCAGGACAAGCTGACCAAATATCTCGGCAAACTGCCGCCTGACCTTTCGATGTATATCCGCTCACGCGGTGAGCACTACCTGAAAACTTTTATGGAAGATCCTCAGGAGCTCCTGCCCGGAACGGCGATGCCTCGTGTGGGTGTAAGCAAAGAGAGTGCTGAAAAGGTCATCGAATATCTGGCGGATGTCGGCGACAGCAAACGCGCAGAGCGTGACAGCGTCGGCAAAATCGTCATGATCTACCTCTTCATCTTCGCTTTCCTCGCCTATCTGTGGAAGCAAAGCATCTGGAAAGAGCTGCACTAATCACCTCTTTCTTTCTGTACGGGGGTTCTCCCTCGTACACTATTCTCTCCTCTTTAATCTCCTTTTTTACCAATTTGTGTAAAATGAGACAAAATTTCTCTACTTAAAGAGTTATCATGCTTATA
The DNA here is from genome assembly GCA_030826715.1 of Hydrogenimonas sp. GTDB lineage: Bacteria > Campylobacterota > Campylobacteria > Campylobacterales > Hydrogenimonadaceae > Hydrogenimonas. The sequence continues at coordinate 13,813 of JAUUDL010000132.1, forward strand.
GACGGACACGGCCGAAAGGTCAACTATCTCAGAATTTCCGTGACGGAACGGTGCAATTTCAGATGCCAATACTGTATGCCCGAAAAGCCATTTTCATGGGTGCCCCGTGAAAACCTCCTCAGCTTCGAAGAGCTCTTCACTTTTGTGAAGGTGGCGATCGACGAAGGGGTGGACAAGATACGCATCACCGGCGGTGAACCGCTGTTGCGAGAAGATCTCGACCGTTTCGTAAAGATGATTCACGACCACAAGAGCGATATCGATCTTGCCCTCACAACCAACGGTTTTCTGCTCGCCGAAGCGGCCGAGAGGCTCAAGGATGCGGGGCTCAAGCGCATCAATATCTCGATCGATTCGCTCAAACCCGACGTCGCCGCCAAGATCGCCCAGAAAGATGTACTGGACAAGGTGCTCGCGGGGGTGGAAAAGGCGCTCGACGTGGGGCTCAAGGTCAAAGTCAATATGGTCCCCCTCAAGGGGATCAACGAAGATGAGATCGTCGATGTGATGGAGTATGCCAAAGCGCGCGGCATGACGATTCGATATATCGAATATATGGAAAACGTTCATGCCAAAGCGGGCCTCAAAGGCTTAAGCGGAAAAGAGATTCTGGCCAAAATCAAGGAGAAGTACGCGA
>JAUUDL010000099.1 GCA_030826715.1 Hydrogenimonas sp.
CGGCATACAGAAGCGGTTCTTTGATGAGTGTAAAACGGTTAGTGGTGAGTCGTTCGATTTTTGGGAAATAGAACTTCATGACGCCGGCGGGACAGCGCCAGAAGCAGGGGATCAGAAGCAGGAGTACGAAAACGTACGGGTGTTCGAACGTGAAGTGTATTATTCACCCTCCGGGAAGTAGGTCTCGAGGATTTTTTCGAACGAGGCTTTGAGGCGCTCGGCTTTTTCGATCTTCTCTTCGAAGATTTCACGTGTCGAAGGATACGCTTGCATCATTTCGCGGTAGGGTTCGATCTTGGCGTCGATCAGCGAAGAAAACGCCCCGAGCAGCTGTTCCATCGTCTCCTTGTCGTGGACCGATCGCATCAACATCTTGAACATCCTGGCCCTGGCATCCATCGCGATCGAGGCATCGATGGCATCACCCACCATCTTGAGGTCCCATCGGCTGATGTAGACACCGCTCTTGTTCGGCGGCATCAGTTCGGCATTGATCGCCTCGACATAGTCGGGATATTCATAATTGTCCTCATCGGTTTCACATTCGCTGGTGACACACCGTTCGTTCAGATAGTTTTCAAACTCTTTTCTTAAATCTTCCATTTTTATCCTTTTTCGACTAAAACAACTAAAAATTTCGGTAAGCAGCTTCTCGACCATTCATTAACAAAGGGGGCGAAGCAACCATCCTAAACTTTTAGTTTTTAGTTTTCAACTTTTAACTTTTTCATAATCGTCACAGCTGATATCGGCACCCAACCATTCAGACGCGACGCTCAGGGCCTGGGCACGCATCATTTCATCGCCTCCCAATTTCTTGCAGCCAAGCTCTTTGGCGAGGGTGTCGAAGGCGCTTTCGGCACGTACGAAGTCGATCAGGACGAGCTTTTTGTTCTCTCCTGCCGGGGTGAGAATCCGCTTGTCGGCGTGGGCGTAGAGATCGATGGCGTTGATGATGATGTCGTAGGAGGCGACATCGACCTCCATACCGCTTTGGTACCAGATAACGTCGGTTGGAATGCCCGCCAGCGCGGAAGAGGCACTTTTGATCGCCGCGTCGGCCGCTTCGACACTGCTGTCGGCCGTATCGACCGATGCGGCGCCCATGACGCCCAGCAGTGGCAGCAGCGCCCTGCCGAGTGCACCGCCGCCCAGCAAAAGTATGCGTCTGTTTTGTACACTCACCCCTTCGCATGGGAGCATCGTTTCGAAGGCGCGTTGGGTAAAGCAGACACCGTGCAGTTTTCCATCTTTGGCGAAGGCACCGTCACAGAGGCCGCTTTGGGCGACGCAGGTATCCTTGATATCCATCAATGCGGCAGCCTCCTCCTGGTATTCGGGCTCATAGAGCGCCATCTTTACCTTGGAATTGGGCATCCCCTTGACCATATAGGTGAAATCCTCGGGCCTGATATTCAGACCGATCGCGAAATCGTTCAAACCAAGCTGTTTGAAAGTGGCGTTGAGTATTTTCAGAAATGGCGATGTCTGGGCGTTCACGCCGTAGAGTGCGATCAGACGGCTCTCTTTGGCCAAAATTCCTTCATCGATCATGAATTTCCTTTAGTATGAAATGGTCATTTGTTAAAGGTCATTTTGGTCATTTGTGGTCATTGAGGTCATTAATAGGTACCCCTCAATGACCTTAATGACCTTGATGACTTTCACTTTCATCGTCATCTTCCCGAAATACTACGGTCCCGTCACGCTCCTCCAGCCCCCACAGCTCAAACGCCTCCTCCTCTTCGACACGGCATCGGGGACAGACACGCTCGCCGTGCAGCGAAGCGAAATGGACACCGCACTCGTCACATCGGACCAGCTTGAACGAGGCCAGAAGCCTTTGGGTAGGTTCGAAAAACTCCTTGAGCTCGAAGGTGGGCTGAAGCTGCAGGCTGTCGGGCTCGCATGTGTCGTGGCAGGCGCGACACTTGATGCACATCATCGCGTCGAAATAGATCTTGCTGTTGTTGGCATCGGAGCTGAGCGCACCGGTGGGGCAGATGCGGTAGCACATCTGGCAGTTGGTGCACGTCTGCATGTCGATGAATTTCTGTGAGGCAAAAGAGATATCCTCTTCGGCGATCGTGTGGTACTGTTCCGGTTTCGGCGCCCTTTTGAGTGCCGTAAAGAGGATCTTGCGCTTGTCCGGGAGTCTCTTTTGACGCAATTTCGCGATCTCGGCGAGTCCCACTTCGTGTTCCCTGATCTCGTCGCTGACCGCATCGAGCGTCGCTTCGAATTCGGCTTTGGCCTTGACCGCTCCCTTGAGCGAGAGGCGCTCCAGAAAGGCGCGCCTGTCACTCTGGTCCACATCCACCGCCACGCCCTGCTCCTGCGCCGCGATCTCTTCGACACGTATCTGTTTGCCACTTTCGATCGCTTCGAGCAGATAGTTGGCCTCTTCGACACTTTTGAGGATGTTGGCATAGAGCGGCTCTTTATAGGGGCATGTGCCGCAGTGGCCGATATCCAGAATCAGAGGCTGCTCTTTGACCAGTGCCAACGACATCAGATGTTCGATGGAGAGCGCCATGATGCATGGAACGTTGACACGGCACGAGATCAGCGGTGAAGAGTCCGCCGCGAACTCGAAGAAAAATTCGGTCGCGTCGAAATCTTTGAGCTTGAAACTCTCGGACGGGCAGACCCCCATGCATCCCCCGCAATCGACACAGGCGGAAGGGACGAAGGCGGGCAGGTTGTTATCGGCGATTGTGAGTGTATCGACCGGGCAGATATCGACACACTTGGTGCACTCCGAAAATTTCGTGACGGTCCGAACACACTCGGATGGGTTGAAGACCAGTGTACTCATGCCTGGTACCGGCACCCCTCGTCACCGATCAGTTCGTTCAGATACTCGTAATCGCTGAGCATGAACTCCAGTGCCAGCGAGGCGGCGTCGAAATAGAAAGGTGTCCCCGCTTCGGCTTTCATGTTCATCAGGAACATCGGTGCCCATTGCAGCAAATGCTCTTTCAAAAAGTCGCGTTCGATTTTGGCGATCTGGCACGCTGCGTCGTAATCTTCGTTTTCGAGCGCTTTGAGTTCGGAACTGGCCATCATATACATAAATTCGAGCTCTATGCCGATATGATCGGGGCTGACCGCGCGGGCCGCATCGAGCTGGACCCTGAAATCGTACTCGTTATAGATCTGCACGACGGGATTCTCCCCGCCGGTTTCAAGCATCTGGTCATCCCTGCGATAGAACGATTCATAGGGGATCATGTGCAGCACAAATAGGTTGGCGAAATCGACGTCGAGAAACTGTTCGCGCAGCTGTTGCCTGCTGAGATCTTTGCGTCGCTCCCATGTCTGATAGTTGGGGAAAAATGAGAGAATCATTTCATCTTTTTCGAACGTGTCGAGGAAAGGGTCGTCGACCTCTTTCATCATGATTCTCGAGATCAGCGCATAGAGATTGACGCGTGCGATCTGTTTGGTCAAAATATCGTTCATCGATGGCCTTTTGTTGATTGAAAGTGTTTTAAAAGCAAGAAGTGAATGGTCGAAAAACCGCTCACTTCAGACTTTAATCAGGTACCTTTGGGATTATACCGCGCGGGGCTTACGCCCCGCTTTGTGAGAGTGTTTAAATCTCTTTGATATGGACCTCGTAGGCCTTTTTGCTCAGCGGCACGGCAGGACGCTTGATCCAGAAGGGGCGTCGCTCTTTGTCTTTCGAATTCAGAGGTCTCGTCAATTCGTCTCTCCAAGCCTGGAATGTCTTGAAGTTGTTTTCGTAATTGACGTAGATATCGCCAATTTTGTCGTCTTTGCCCGCTTTTTCGATGATGACTTTCTGATGCCACGCATGGTTACCCGCGATCGGGTCAGGGTGCGCAGGGGCCACGGCATTCTGCCACGATCCGCTCAGACCGTCCCACCAGATATTGTCGAGGTCTTTATTGAACTCTTTGAATTGCCATGTATCGGGACGGCTTTTGATACCTTTATCGAGACCCTCTTTGGGTTTGAGCGTACCAACTTTGCCATCCATGGTCATTTCATAGAGTGGCGCACCGAGACCCATGACGCCCAGCGCATGCTTGAAGCCCGGGATCTCGACCGCATTTTTAAGTTTCCATCGTCCTGCATGGTGGCTGCACGCGAGTGTTCCGGGCAGTGTACCTTCCGTCGGAACCGCCATCGCGATGAAGTAACCGCTCTCGAGGTTGCTCACCGTATCGACGATGCGCACCTTGATCGCGTCGCCGCGCTTGATGCCCAGGCGTTCGGCGTCTTTGGTGTAGATCCATACAGGGTTGTGGTTCTGGCTGATCTCCATCAGATGTTTGGAGTTGACCGAGCGGGTATGGATGTTGTACGGCAGCCTGAAGACCGTATTGAGCGCGAATTCGTTTTCGCCTTTCATGTAGCGGTGGTGAACCTGGCTGACGATATGGATCATCTTGTCATATTCACGCTCGCTTCTGGGATAGATCGGCAGGGCGTATTCGGGCCACTTCCAGTCGATCAGCCACTCGCAGAAGAGGTCGAGCTTTTTGTCTGGCGTGTGGAAACCTTCATGGAGTTTGCCGTCCACTTCGACACCGATCGAGCGTTTTCTGCCTTCATGGTCGGTGACCCAAAGGACGCCGAACCTGTCTTTGGTCACTTCGTCGGCATGATATTTGTGACCATGCGCATGATAGTAGGTACCGTCGAATTCGAGCTCTTTCTCCTGCGGTTTGTAGACATTGGTCGCTTCCGTCCATGCACCGCGGTCGCGCATAAATTCGTAGCACGGATATTCGCTGTTCGGATAGGCCGCATGTGCCGCCTTGCGGAGTTTGGGCAGAAGCTCGAACGCCGCATTGTAATACTCTTTGACCGAAACGGGTTTACCCGGTGTTTTGGCCGATTCCCAATACTTTCTGACCCCCAAAGAGCCGTCGGGATCGGCATGGAGGCAGAGCAGCTCGGCAAAGAATTCATTCTCTTCCCATACTTCGCCAAGGCCTGCTTTCATGTGAGCCTCGAGTGTACTACGATGTTCGACTTTCGGTTTCCACCCCATCTTCTCCATCGCGACACGAAGAACGGGCTGACGGAAGGCAGTCCACTGCTCCGGTTTGGTCGGTGCCGACTGCTGGTCGTGTCTTTCGCCCGCGAGTCCCACAGGAAGGACGTAGTCGCAGTACCAGTTGGTCTCAGACCAGGTCGGAGAGAGGTTGAAGGTCAGTTCCATCTTGCTCTCGTCTTTGAGACACTCGATCCATCTGAATCCATCCGGATTGATCCAGACCGGGTTATACATACGCGGAATCCAGATCGCCAGCTTGGTCGGAACGTTGAGGCCTTTGGCACGCCATCTGTTCTGCCACTCTTCATCCATCAGAAGGTGGGGCAGAATCATACTCATTTCGTATGAGGAAAGCGGATATTCCGGCGGCCACGCCAGTTC
>JAUUDL010000047.1 GCA_030826715.1 Hydrogenimonas sp.
ATTTGATCCCGGAAGATGAAGAGATCCCTGCCCCATCCTTGGAAGTTGGACGGCTTCCGTCATCGACGAAAGTGGTCGATGCTCCGGAAAACCCCATCTCCAATACCCCCAAACCGGAACAACTTTTAAGAGCGCTTGCACTCCGTGCTGTTATTGCCGACAAAAACAAGAACGCCGCACTCCAAAAAAGTTCATGGTGGCTACGCGATCTCTCAAAATCCGAGAAAACCAATCTTTCGGAACTTCTGGCCAAAGCGCATTCTTTAGGCCTCGAGATCCGCTCGGCCAAACTCGAAAGCCTGCCAGATACCGCTTCGGCGCGCCTTTCGAACGCGGCGGCCCAGATGCTGCAGGAAAGTGATACGAAAAATGGTGGCGAAAAGGGCGTACTTTTTGCGGCCACACTCTCGGCACGCAATAAAAAAGAGTCGAAGGCATTTTCGAAGCTTTCGGCCCCGGAGATTTCGCTCGGCCATCTGCTCAAAAAAGAGGAAAAACCGGGCAAAACGGCGACAACCGGCCAGCACGCCCCCGCACCGACCGGAAAAATGGGTCTCGAAAGCCTGCTCACTACGCTCGATCAATCGAAAACCCGAAAAAAGAGCCATCATGCCGTAGACAAAGCAGACAAAAATGGTCGCCGCATCGCCGCATCGCCGATCGAAACAGCGATTGGTGAAAACGATGCCAAACAGACCAAAGAGAAACCGCTTGCCAAAAGTTCCTTCGTGCACTCAGGACCAAAGGGGCCCGATGTTTCGATCGCCGCGCAGGCGATCCAACATCACCACCATCGTCTTCAACCGGCTTCGAGGCAGTCCACCGAGAGCACGATCGATGCCACCGAAAACCAAAAACCCGATCACTCTTTGCCAAAAGAGGCCGATCTTGCCGCACCCGTTTCGATGTCAAAGAGCCATGCCAACAAAATGCTGACCCAAAAGATCGTCGATGCCCGCGCTTCGGTCCATCACTTCGCGAACCGGCTGAACGAAGAGATCGAAAACTACAAGCCCCCCTTCACGAGGCTGAAGATGCAGATGGACCCGAAAGATCTCGGAAATGTGGAAGTGACGATGATCAGCCGCGGCAATCAGCTTCATATCCAGGTCCACTCCAACCCCACCGCGATCGGGCTGATGGCCACACAGGGAAGCGAGCTGAAAAGCCAGCTCGTCTCGATGGGATTTACCGACGTGCAGATGCAGTTCAATATGAACCAGCAGCAACAACAACAGGAGCGGCGCCGGCAGGCATCGCAGAACGGCGGTTATGTGTCCGTCGAAGAGATTCCCGATTTTTACGAATCGCTCGATCTGATCATTCCACAATACGTCTAAGGAGAGACCCATGGATGTCACCAACGCACTCAACCCCTCCAAATCGGCCTTCTCGGCCAACAACGACGTCGTCTCCAATCCCAAAGCGGTGCTCGGCAAGGACGACTTCATGAAACTGCTGCTCACCGAGCTGCAGTACCAGGACCCCACCAATCCGATGGACAGCGAAAAGATGCTGACCCAGACATCGCAGCTGGCCACGCTGGAGGCATCCGACAACACCAACAAAGCGCTCGAATCACTCTCCAAAACATTGACGCAGAGCGCTTCGCTTTCGGTGATTTCCGCCATCGGCCAGATGGCTTCACTGCAAAACGACGCGATTCTCCTTCCCGAAGAGGGGAATACGAACTTCGACATCTACCTGCCTGAAAGCATCAGCGGCGGCACCGTCACGATCGAAGACAATCTGGGCAACACGATCAAGAGTTTCCCCGTCGATTCGATGGCGCCCGGCGTCCACGCCTTCGAGTGGGATGGCACCGACGACGGGGGCCAGCGGGCCTCGGCCGGCGCCTATCACGCCAGAATCGTCTATACCACCAGTGACGGAAAGAGCGGCACGAGCGCCAACGGCACCTATCCGATCGAATCGGTCCGGTTCGACAACGGCGAGCCGCTTTTGAAAATGGGCAGTCACTATGTACCGATGGCGCAGATCAAAGAGATCTACAAAGGACGCACATGAACCGATCCTTCTACAACGGCGTCTCCGGCTCAAAAACCTATATGACCGGCATGGATACGGTCGCCCACAACGTCGCCAACGTCAATACGACAGGCTACAAAGGCAAGGAGGCGGAGTTCGCCGCACTTTTCAGCCAGACACTGAGTGAATCTTCCACTCTGCCGGCTTCCAGCCAGGTGGGTCTGGGCAGCCGCGTCAACGCGACGGCGCTCGATCTGCGGCAGGGATCGCTGGTGGGTACCGACGGCATGTTCGATTTCGCCATCGCCGGAGACGGCTGGTTCGCTGTAAAAAACGGTACCCAGACCCTCTATACCCGAAACGGCGCTTTCAACATCGATGCCGCCAGCCACCTCGTCGACGCCAACGGAAGCTACCTGCTGGGCGTTTCTGCCAATACTTTCACGCCCGATGCGGCCAACCCCGGCAGTTACAGGGCGGCCATTTCCGAGGGGATCACACTCACGCCCGACGCTGCGACCGAAAAGATCTTCCTGCCCCCTTTGGCCACGATGCCCGCCAGGCCGACCGAAAACGTCACTTTCAAGGCCAACCTCAACCCCACGCTTGAAAAGGGCAGCGTGACGCTCGATCTTCCGGCCGATAGCCTTACGCTCACCACCGACACGGCGACATCGACCGCCACCGTGATGGGCGATGTGACCCCTTCGGAGACGATTCTCGAACCAAAACCAGGTCAGAGTGTCGTGGTCACACTCGCCAACAGCGCCGGCGACATCGTCGAATTGACCACGACCCTCGACGATTCGCTCCATTTCGAGATCGCCAATGCCGACATCGCCAGACTCGATCCGGTCGCAAATGGACCGATCAGCGCCACGGCGAAGCTGCTCACCGTGCAGCCGCTCCCCAATATCGGCCATTTCCAGGCGCCGATCATCGCTGGCAACGGCGAAAAGGGTTTCATCGACATGACATTCACCCAGCATCTGCCCGCCCCTCAGGTCGGAACGATCTGGGATGCGAAGGTCGATGTCCTGCAGTTTGCGGAAAATTACGACCCGGCCAAGAGTTACGATCCGGCCATCTATCTGGTCGATGAAAACGCGCAGAAGGTCTACACACGGCTCGACAGCCAAACGGGAAGCCTCACTTTCGACGCCACCGGCGCGCTGGTGCAAAACACGTTGCCGCCACTCTCCAGCGGCGGTGCGACGCTGCAGCTGCATCTGGGCACACCCTACGACCCCGCACTTCCCAACAGCGGATACGACGGCCTCACCACATTCGCCAATCTGCCCACCACCAGCCACGCCGAAACCCACGACGGTTACGAAAAAGGGGATCTGAGAGGGTACGTGGCCACCGATGACGGCACCATCTTCGCCAACTTCAGCAACGGCAAAAGCAGTGCCGTCGCGAAAATCCCCATCTACCATTTTATCAACGACCAGGGGCTTGGCAGCGAAGGTGGCGTCTACTTCACCCCCACCTCCAACAGCGGCAACGCCTTTCTGTTCACCGACGGATCGGGGCGTGTCCTTCAGGGTGCCAAACTCCACTCTTTCGCACTCGAGAGCAGCAATGTCTCGCTCAACAATGCACTGACGGAGATGATCGTGATGCAAAAGGCGTTCGATGCCAACGCCAAAAGCATCACCACGTCCGACCAGATGATCCAAAAAGCGATCAACATGAAAAAATAGGAACGGAAAATGCTTAATAATTTTGAAATGAAGAATAAAAATCACTCTCAAAGGATAGCCTCATGATGCGATCTCTCTGGGCCGGCGTATCCGGTCTGCAAGCCCATCAAATCGCGATGGACGTCGAAGGCAACAACATCGCCAACGTCAATACGATCGGCTTCAAATACAGCCGCGTCAACTTCGCCGATCTGCTCAACCAGACCAGCAAGATCGCCACGGCGCCTCAGGGCGAACTGGGCGGCAAAAACCCGATGCAGGTGGGGTTGGGCACCCAGGCGGCGTCCATCACCAAAATCTTCAAACAAGGATCGATCCAGACGACGGACAAAAACACCGACCTGGCGATTCAGGGCGATGGGTTTTTCGTCATCAGCCCCGACGGCGGCCGTACCTACAAATATTCAAGAAACGGCGACTTCGTCTTCGACGCCAAGGGAAATTTCGTCGACAACAACGGCTACATCGTCCAGGGGTGGCTGCGAGACCCCGCCACCAACGAGATCGATTCGACCGGACCGATCAAGAACATCACGATTCCCCCGGGGCTCACGACACCGGCCAACGCCACATCGGAAGTGGCGCTGAAAGCCAACCTCAATTCGGGTCAACTGGTCAAAAACAAGTCACTTGTCTATTCGTTGGACAGCACCGGCACCAACAGCAGTGAGGAAGCGGCTGCCATCACCAATGCCGGAAAATCGTACTATCTCGATTTCAAAACACTCTTCGACGCCACCGGCGAATCTTTGGCCATTCAAGAGGGGGATGCTTTTCGGGTCTCGTTTGATGGCGGAACCACCTATCATGAATATGTCTACGACGACCCGAACGTTGCGGGTTCGCCTGCAAACGGCACAGCCTATACCACCAACGAAGAGTTGCGTAACCTTATGCAAACTGATGCTCGAGCCGATGCTGGCGCAGGTGTCGATGTCATCGTGAACGAAAACGGCAAATATGAGATCCAAAACAATACGGGGAGCGATATCCTGATACGAGTGGACGAGCCGGACCCCGCCAACGGCAACAATCTCAACCAGAAACTGCTCGATATGTTCACACCGCTGGAGGGGACGGTTCCGAGTGGAGATTCCAAAATTTCCCAGTCATTCTACTCGGCGACCCACGCATCGAGTATCGATATTTTCGATTCACTGGGAACGAAACACACGTTACGCTTTGAATTTAGAAAAATCGAACAGAAAAACAACGGTTCGGAATGGATGATGGTTCTGACCGTCCCAAAACCGTCCGAAATCAATACCGTCGATCCGAAAAACTATCTTGTCGGAAGCATCTCATTCAATGCGGATGGCTCCTTGGCCAGTTTTTCTCCCACCAATGTCAGCTTTACCGGCAACAACGGCTCCAAGCCCAAGCAGACGGTCAACCTGAATCTCGGTACGGCCAACCTCTTTGACGGCATGACCAGTTTCGACAACCCTTCAAGTACCTCGGGCATCAGCCAGGACGGCTATCCCGGCGGGGACCTCAACGGCATACGGGTCGACGAGAGCGGAACGCTGATCGGAAGTTTCACCAACGGGCGCAGTTTCGGGCTCGCACAGGTGGCGATGGCCAGCTTCGCCAACAACGTGGGGCTCGAAAGTGCCGGCGGCAACACCTACGTACAGACCTCCAACTCCGGCGATCCGATCATCGGAAAAGCTTCGACCGGCAAGCGCGGGCTCATTCAGGCCAGCTCCCTGGAGATGTCCAACGTCGACCTGAGCCGGTCACTGACGCAGCTCATCGTCGTACAGCGCGGTTTCCAGGCCAACTCCAAGAGCATCACCACATCCGACCAGATGCTTCAGACGCTTCTGCAGCTCAAGCAGTAACTACGCCAGACCGTAGATCTCCCGGTACCGCTTCAGCGCGTACCGGTCACTCATACCGGCGATATAGTCGGCGACGATCCGCTCGGGCTTCTCCTCGCCCATTTTCTCTCTGTATTTTTTCGGCAGCAGGTCTTTATCTTCCCCAAGGGCGCTGTAGAGTTTTTTGATGCACTCTTTGCCTGCGTGCATCTTGCTGACGATCCGCTCGTGGCGGTAGAGCTTTTCGTACATGATCTTTTTGAGTTTCTTGATCTGCGTGGCCAAAGAGGCGTCAAAGGCGATCGGCGCGGGTTCGGAGGCCGGAATGGTGCGGCAGAGGATCTTCGAGGCATCGGGAATCCTCGGGCGGCTCGAAGCGATCAGTTCGGTCACCAGGTGGCTGATGAGCATGCCCACGAACCGGTACCGGTGCAGTTTGGTTCCACGTACAAGCCTCTCGGCCCGCACCCTGGCGTCGATGAATTCGACCAGTTCGTTTTCGAGAATATCCTCGAAACCGATGAGGCCGTACTGAATGCCGTCGTCGATATCGTGGCTGATATAAGCGATCTCGTCGGCATGATCGACGATCATCGCCTCCAAAGAGGGGTGGAAATCGAGCCCGAACACGTCGTCGTACCATGCACTCAAAAAGGGTTTTCGGTAGGGGTAGGAGTGTTTGAGGATCCCCTCGAGCGTGGCGAAGGTGAGGTTGAGCCCATCAAACGGCGCGTACCGTTTTTCGAGTTTCGTGACGACCCTGAAAGATTGGAAATTGTGCTCGAAACCGTTTCGGTTGCCGTCGGCTTTCAGGCACTCGTCGAGCATATCCCCGCCCACATGGCCAAAAGGGGTGTGCCCCAGATCGTGCGCCAGCGCGATCGTCTCCGCCAGCGATTCGTGGCACCCCAGCGCCGTGGCGATCGCCCGGGCGATCTGGCTCACCTCCAGCGAGTGCGTCAGGCGCGTTCTGAAGTAGTCCCCTTCATGGTTGATGAAGACCTGGGTCTTGTATTCCAGCCGCCTGAAACTGCTGGTGTGGATGACACGGTCGCGGTCGCGCGCAAAGGGATCTCTGAAATCGGCGATGGCGGGGTAGAAACGGTCGGTGCATTTCATAAAATTTCCTTGAAATATCGATCAAAAAACCGGTTTTCGATTTTATACTATAATTGGGTCAATTTTATCCTAAAAAGAGGTAGCCGATGAAAGTGACATTGCTGCACCATACACCGCTTGAAGTGTGTGCCCATGCCATCCGTACCTGCTGGCAGAGTTTCGACAAAAGTGACCAGGGTGGCGAAAAGGACCGCGAGCTGATCGACAGGGTCGGCAACAAGTTCAAACACGCCTCCACCCTCGAACACCTGGTCTACACCTTCTACATTCAGGGAATCAGCCGCGCCGTGCTGCAGGAGCTCGCACGGCACCGTATGGCCAGTTTAAGCGTCAAGAGCACGCGCTACACGCTCAAAGAGCTCAAAGCCGAGGTCCCCTTCTCGCCTGCCGATATAAAGAGGGCGGAGAAATATCTCGTCATGACCGACAATGCGCTGGTCAACGAAATGAGTATCAAGGCACTCGAGAACCTTCGGCAGCTTCTGGTGGAAGGCATCGCCAACGACAAGGCCAAATATGCCCTTCCGGAGTGTTACAAGACTGAACTGACATGGACGCTCAATGCCAGAAGTCTCCAGAATTTCCTCAGCCTAAGAAGCGACAAGGCCGCCTTGTGGGAGATACGCGACCTCTCGCACGCCATCTATGACACACTCCCCGAAGACCACAAATACCTTTTCACGATCAAAACATACGATTGATGCCGGCAACGGCATCCCCCAATTACCAATCACCATTTACCCTTTTCCCATGCCAACCCTCTGGGCGTGGGTGATCGCCACGGCCATCGCGTCAGTGATGTCGAGCGGTTTAATCTCTTTTTGAATCTTCAATATTTTTTTGACCATGAAGGCGACCTGCTCCTTGGCCGCCTTGCCGTTTCCGGTGAGCGATTTTTTCACCTGCAGCGGCGTGTATTCGGCGAAATTCCCCAGCTCCTGCAGAATTTTAAGACTGAGCGCCCCCCGAAACTGCGCCAGTTTGAGGACGGTTTTTGGGTTGAAGGCGTAGAAGATATCCTCGATCGCCACTTCATCGATCGTATGGGTTTTGATGACAAGATCGAGCCCTTCGACCAGCTCGACGATCTGATGCTGCAGCTGCCGCTCCCTGATCTTGATGAGCCCCGCCTCCACCAAACGCAGCGTCCGTCCCTCTTTCTGCACGATGGCGTAGCCGCAATTGCGGCTGCCGGGATCGATTCCAAGAATATTCACGTTATTCACCCTCTTTTTCACACTGTGAATAACTTGCTATTCACATTTTTCTAACCTCATTTTAACGTAGTTGGGATAAAATAGTCCCACTTTTTCACATACTTTATTCACAGGTTGAAATATGCTCGGACAGGAGATTTTGAAACTTCTCAAGCAGGAGATCCCGCAGATCGAATATGAACGCTATATCAAACAGCTTCGCTACGACGAAGAGGCTTCGAGGTCCGATATTGCGCTCTTTCACGCCCCCAATCCACTGATCGCACGGTGGGTCAAGACACGCTACGCCGAAAAACTCTCCCACCTTTTCGAGATCAAAACGGGCGTCAAACCCGAAGTGCAGGTGGATGTCGGAAAGGGCAAAAAGAGTCCCCAGGCTCCCAGAGGAGGTGAAAATAGCGAAACTCTCCACGCCAAGGCCGCCAACAAGAGTACGATTCTCAACCCCTCCTACACATTCGAGAGCTTCGTGGTGGGCAGTTCCAACCAGTTCGCCTATACCGCCGCCCAGCGCGTCGCGGAGAAACCCGGAGAGCTCTACAACCCGCTTTTCATCTATGGCGGCGCGGGCCTTGGAAAAACACACCTGCTGCACGCCATCGGCAACTACAACCTCGCCCGGGGAAAACAGGTGATTTTCACTACCCTCGAACAGTTCATGAACCAGTTCACCCACCACCTGCGAAACCATACGATGGACCGTTTCCGCGACAAATTCAGAAGCTGCGACATCCTTTTGCTCGACGATATTCAGTTTCTCAGCCGCAAGGAGGAGACCCAAAAGGAGCTCTTCCACACCTTCAACGAACTGCACGGCGCCAAAAAACAGATCGTCATGACATCAGACCAGCATCCCAAAAAGATCGCAGGCCTCGAAGAGCGCCTCAGAAGCCGTTTCGAATGGGGGCTCATCGTCGACATCCAGCCCCCGGAGCTCGAAACCAAGATCGCCATCATCAAGAAAAAGTGCGAACTCAACGGCATCCATCTGGACAATGATATCGTCAACTATATCGCCGCCAACATGGGCAACAACATCCGTGAAATCGAAGGGATCATCATCCAGCTCAACGCCTTCGCGAACATGATGAACCAGCGTATCACCCTCGACTTCGCCAAAAATGTCGTCAAGAATCAGATCAAAGAGAAAAGAGAGAACATCACGATCGACGATATCGTCAAGGTGGTCTCCAGAGAACTCAATGTCAAACCCAGCGAAATCACCAGCAAGAGCCGCAGCCGCAACATCGTGGCAGCTCGGCGCATCGTCATCTATCTCGCCAGATCACTCACCCCCAATTCGATGCCCAGCCTCGCACAGTATTTCGGTATGAAAGACCACACCGCCGTCAGCCACGCGATGAAAAAGATCAACGAAATGATCGAAAACGACGAAAATTTCAAAACCAAAATCGAAGAGCTCAGCCACAAGATCACATCGGCGACGACGGAGTAGGCCAATAGTGGGCTTTCACAGGTCCCTCACTATTTATTTTGGACCGAAAAAAAGATATAATAGTTAGAAGTGAAAAAAGGTGAAAAAAGCGGCCCCATGCCAGAGGATGGACAACATCCATATTTCAGCCTTTCAAACGGCCTTTTCACAAAAACACGCCCAACGACTACTGCTACTAAAAAATAAAAAAATAAAAGGAGTTCCGATGAGACTTGCCGTGGCCAAAAGCACGCTCGAATCCCTGCTGATCAACCTACAACCCTTTCTCGAAAAGAAGGACACTTCACAGATCACTTCCCATGTCCTTCTGATCGC
>JAUUDL010000126.1 GCA_030826715.1 Hydrogenimonas sp.
AAGGAGATCGACCCTTCGCTGAAGCGAAAGATCGTTTTGGAACATTTCGAGCAGATGGGGTTTGAAAAATCGATTATCTTATTCATGTGGAGATTATATCATGCCTGTCAAGGGCCCGCAGGCCCAAGCTTCAGCACTGTCGAAGCAGAAGTTCTATCGGGTAGTGCTTGCCCGCTTTTCGAAGATCCAGAAAAGCTTTGAAATTGAGGTATTCCCCTCTTTGGGTATCCTGCAAAATCTCGTTGGCCTTGTCGAGCATCTCGAACTCGATCAATGTGAAGATATAGGCTTTGAGGGCTTTGTCATCGTGGCGTACCAGCTTTTCGAACAGCGCCAGCAGTTCGTGCGGAGTATAGAGTTTGCTCAGTTTGCGAGCGATTCGCAGGTAGTCGCAATCGTCGGGGTTGTTTCTCTCCAACAGCTTTTCGATCGTCGTCAGTGAAATCCTCGACTTCTCGTCACGAGCTTCCATCGTGTCGAGCAGATGGTGCAATACATCGATATCGATGAAGTCGGCATACTTCTCGAGCTGCTGCTCGGTCGCCTTTTCGACATAGAGACGAATGGCGGTATGGACGACCTTCGGATCGTACGATTCCGACTTCTTGAGTATCTCTTCGGCTTTTTCCGGTTCGTGGGCCAGATAGTTGAGCCAGTTTTGCACCTGATATGGATTGCTTTTGTCCAAAGGAATCTTTTTCAGATCCACATACTCCCCATGGCCGATCGCGACGATGATATCGATCGCGTCACGGATATGTTCATGGCACTTTTTTCTGTCGACTTTGGTAAAATCATCGCATCCATTGTCGAGCACTACACCGATTTTACGGATCTCCCTGTCGGTATAGTTATGGGGTTTGGGCGATTTGAGGATATCCCAGTAGAGGGCATCGGCGAGCTTTTCGATATCACGTGCGATGCGTTTTTTACGCAGGTAGTCCTTGAATCCGAAATAGAGCATATGGAAAAAGGAGGCCATATAGAGCAGGCCCATCGCGATCATGACCCATACGGCGATCGGCAGAGAAATGTTGACACCCAGCAGTTCGAGAGTATAGTCTCCCGGCGATACCGTTTTGTAGACATAAAAGCCAACGGCCGCAATCAATATGAGTGAAGCCAGTGTGTAACGTTTCAGATGCATGATCGGATCTCCTTTTTCCTTCGTCCCCTTTTAGGCGGGGTTCTTTTCGGCGATCTGCCGGCAGGTGATGCAGAATTTGGCGAAAGGTTTCACTTTCAAACGCTGCATCCCTATCGGCTCCTCGCACATTTCACAAATGCCGTAGGCGCCTTGCTGAATCTTTGCCAGTGCCTCATCGATTTCGCGCAGTTCACGCTGTTGTGCCGATAGAATCTCTTCGTTGACCATATTGTCGGCCGAAACGGACGCGAAATCACCCTCATCCATCACTTCGTGACTGCGGTGCAGATCATCGAGCTCTTTGGCGCTTCCATTGATATTTTTGATGATCTGGTCACGTCGGGCTTCAAGCATCTGCTTGAAATAACGGATATCATTCTCCCTCAAATTCCATCTCCTTGATAAAAAGTAATGAATTTTATCGAAATTCCCTTAAACTACATTACTTATGGTAAGGATGCCCTGCCAGAATCGTCAAGCCTCTGTAAATCTGTTCGAAAAGTACCACTTTCGCGATTTTGTGGCTCATCGTCAGTTTCGAGAGCGACACGACCCTGTCGCACGACTGCAGGAAGCGCTTGGAATGACCGAAGGCACCTCCAATGAAAAAGGTGGTCTCCGACCTGTCGGCCATGAGACGCGCGAAATCTTCGCTTGACATCTCTTTTCCTACAGGATCGAGGGCCACCGTCAGACCACGTTCCAGCCATGGCGCCAAAAGTTCGGCATAGAGTTTCTGGGCGCTTTCCGGGCCGTTTTCCTGCGCTTTCGTGACCTTCGAGCTGAAAAGGTCGTGCGCATTGAGCTGCGCATAGCGTTTCGACATCTTGACGAAGCGGTCGCACAGCTGTGAATAGCAATCTTTTTCCGGTTTCGCGATCGAGACGACGTTAATCTTCATAGAGTGCGCTTCCCACGACCAGCCATCTGACATGGTCGATCATATCATCGAGGCGAACGCCTCCGATGGCCGCCACGGGATGACGTGAGCGTTTCGCCAATGCCGATAGTGCCTCTTTGCCGAGAACATGCGCCTCGGGCTTCGTCGAGGTGGATCGGAGCGCCCCGAGGCCGATATAGTCGATGGCAAGGCCGTTGGCGATCTCTATCTCTTCGGCATTGTGCGTCGACAGCCCGATCCATCGACCCTCCCCCACTATTTTTCTCAGAGATTCGACCGCTTTTTCGGGCATAGTGCCATATCGAGCCAGATCTTCCTGGCCCACATGCACACCATCGCAGAGAGAGGCGAGTTCGGGATAGTCGTTGACGATGACTCTCCCCTCGAATATCGAGGCGATCTCTTCGAGGCGTCGTGCCACCTTCTGCGGGGTATCGATCTTGTTACGGTACTGCAGAATGTCGGCCCCCGCCGCTTTCGCCCTGGCTATGAACGCTTCAAGGCAGACCCTCTCTCTTTTCAAAGAAGCTTCGTCACACAGCGCGTAAATTTCCATCGGTACGCTAACTTCTTTCGGAAGTGAAAAGATCCAGCAGTGTCGATACCGTCTCCTTCAGAATACGGCGCGGCACCACTTTGTCGATGAGGCCATGCTCGAGCAGAAATTCGGAGCGTTGGAATCCTTCGGGCAAATCGGCGCCGATCGTCTGTTTGATCACCCGCTGGCCCGCAAAACCGATCAGCGCTTCGGGTTCGGCGATAATGATGTCGCCCAGCATCGCGAACGACGCCGACACGCCGCCCATCGTCGGATCGGTCAGAATGGAGATGAAAGGCAGATTGGCATCGTCGAGTTTGGCGAGCGCTGCACTCGTCTTGGCCATCTGCATCAGCGAGTAGGTACTCTCCTGCATGCGCGCACCCCCGCTGGCGCTGACGATGACTACACCGCATCGCTTCTCAAGCGCCCGATTGACGGCACGCACGATCTTTTCACCCTCCACGGAGCCCAGGCTGCCGCCCATAAACGAAAAGTCGAAAACCACGAGTTCGGTCGGATGGCCCCCAATCGTGCACGATCCGCTCACGACCGAAGAGGTGCGGCCGGTCTTTTTCTTCGCCTCTTCGAGCCGCTTTTTGTAACTCTTTTTGTCGACGAACTTCAGCGGGTCGATTGGTTCGAGATCGGCGTCATGCTCTACGAAGCTTCCCTCATCGGCCAGAAGCCCGATCCTCTTGTCCGCAGAGAGCCGCATATGATAGCCGCATTTGGGACAGACGTAGTGGTTGGCCTCGATCTCTTTGTAGTACATCAGCG
>JAUUDL010000011.1 GCA_030826715.1 Hydrogenimonas sp.
CCTCCTGTCGCCAATCTCCTGGTAGGTTTCATCCCCTTTGCCGAGCACCAGAAGCGCCTCTCCGGGCTGCAGGTCGCGCATCGCCTTGGCGATCGCTTCACGCCTGTCGACGATCTTCTCGATTTTCTGCGGCTCTTCGACGCCAGTCGCGATTTCGTCGATGATCGCGGCGGGGTCCTCGCTGCGGGGATTGTCGCTGGTGATATAGAGGCGTTTCGCGATCGCCGACGCCGCACGCCCCATTTTGGGCCGTTTGCTTCTGTCTCTGTCCCCGCCGGCACCGAAGACGACCCGAATCTCCTTCTCTTTGAGCGAATCGAGCACCTGTTTGATGCCGTCTTCGTTATGGGCAAAATCGACGATGATCAGCGGCTCTTCGCTGACCACCTCCATGCGCCCCGCGACACCGCCGAAGTTTTCGGCCGCTTCACAGATGTCGCCCAGATCCTCTTCGGTGAGAATATGCGAGGCCGCGATCGCGGCGGTGATGTTGTAGAGGTTGAAAAATCCCTGCAAGGGGGTTTCGAAAGGGACCACGGTTTCAAAGTGCTTCAATACGCCGCTGACACCGCCGCCAAGGGTATAGGCCATCACTTTGTAGGTCGCCGGATTCTCGATGCCGTAACTGAAGGCATTTTTGACGTTGTACTTGAGGATATCTTCGTCGCGGTTGACAAGCTTTCTGGCATCGTCGCCGAAAAAGCTGCTCTTGACGGCGCGATAGGCTTCGAGCGAGCCGTGGTAGTCGAGGTGGTCGCTGGTGAGATTGGTGTGCACCTTGAGAGAAAAATCGATCCCCTCGATACGGTTTTGCGCGATCGCGTGCGAACTCACCTCCGTGACGAAAAACTCGGCACCGCGCTTTTTGGCTTCGGCCATATGGGCGATGGTGGCGAGCGATGTTGGCGTCGTAAGCGTCTTCGCTTCGACCTGCTCGTCGTTGACGAAAAATCCCCTCGTCCCCTGCAGCGCCGCTTTGTATCCGAGATCGAGGAGTATCGAATAGATCGCCGCGGACGTGGTGGTCTTCCCGTTGGTACCCGTGACGCCCACCACTTCGAGATCACGCAGTTTCAGCGCGTCGATCAGCTCCGAAGGGGTGATGATGGTGGCGCCCTGTGCTATGGCTTCCGCTTCATAGGCGCTGTTCAGCCGGGTCCGCAGGAATTTGATACCGGGGGATGCCTCTTTGCTGTTATCGGTCACGAGGCCGATGCCGGCACCGAAATCTTTTGTCAACTCTACCCTTTTATTTTTTCGATGAAATGCTGTCGATGATATCCTGGATACGCGACTCTCCGGGATAGGCCATCGCCGCCCCTTCTATGTAGCGCATCGCCATTTCGTTGAAGCCGTTTTCCACAAGCAGCTGCAGAAAATCGAGCAGATCCTCTTTTTCCGTGATCACCACCTTCGTCGAAAACATGATGTCTTCGAAAGCCATCTTGAAACTGCAGCGCAGTTCGACGAGTTCTTTGAAATCGGCATAGGTGATGCCTTCAAGTGACTCCTGGGTCTCTTTGGACGACAAGACGCCGTCAAGAATATCGGAAATCTTTTCGAGCGCGTTGTCGAACGATCCGATCATCCCCTCGATAATCGCCTCGGCATTCTCGTCGTTCTCTTTCTTGAGCACCTGATAATATTCGAAAAGCGCCTGTGCCTCTTCGTCGTTCTCTACAGCAATATCGGTAAGAATCGCACCGATTCGCGCCTCTTCAAGACCCGGATGGTCCTTGAGCAGGATGGCGTACATGCGCATCGCTTCCTCGTAATCGCCGCTGTAGAAGTAATTTTCGGCACGCTGGAGTGCCTTTTGGGTTTTTTTGCTCTTCATCTGTTCCTTACGCCATTTTCTCCCAATCGTTTTCCATACCGACGGGTACATTGATCACTTCGATTTCTGGGTGAATATCCATACGCATCTGACGTTCGACGCCATATTTGAGCGTCGTACCGCTACTTGCACAGCCGATGCAGGCACCCTGCAGCTGGACATAGACTTTTCCGTGTGATGTGGCTCAAAGACATCACTCCGCTTCCGCACAACGGTTGTAGACCGCCGAAACGACGACGAGTATAAGGGGACGAGATGGCACGATATAGAGGACCGGTAGAAAAAATCGAACGTCGCCTTGGTGTGAGTCTCGGACTCAAAGGTGAACGCAGATTAGCAGGAAAGAGTGCGCTTGACAAGCGTCCGTACCCTCCGGGACAACACGGACAGCGACGTACGAAGATCAGCCAATACGGCATGCAGCTTCGTGAAAAGCAGAAAGCGAAATATATGTACGGTGTGGCGGAAAAACAGTTCCGCAGACTTTTCAAAGACGCCAACCGCATGGAAGGAAACACGGGTGAAAACCTGATCGCACTTCTTGAAAGACGTCTGGACAATGTCGTCTACAGAATGGGATTCGCGACGACACGTGCCTTTGCACGACAGCTTGTCACGCACGGACACATTCTGGTCGACGGACGCCGGGTGGATATCCCTTCTTTCCGCGTCAAACCGGGACAGAAAGTGGAAGTCCGCGAAAAGAGCCGCAATAATCCACAGATCCAACGCGCTATGGAGTTGACACGTCAGACCGGTATCGCTCCATGGGTCGATGTCGATCACGAAAAAGCATTCGGTATCTTCACGCGCATTCCGGAGCGCGAAGAGGTCGTCATTCCTGTGGAAGAGCGACTCATCGTCGAGCTTTACAGCAAGTAACAGTGAAGCGGAGCGCCGTTCACGCTTCTTCCCGATTTCGGAAGGAGTGGTTGAACGCTACGGTGGCTTCGCAAAGTAAGGAGATTTTATAGTGAAACGAATCAAAACAGCCCCATTTATGCCGAGTGAAGTCGAGATCGAACAGACCGGTGCCAACAGTATGCGCATTACCGCCTATCCGTTCGAGACGGGATATGCGGTTTCGCTGGCGCATCCGATTCGCCGTCTGCTTCTTGGCAGCACCATCGGTTACGCGCCGATCGCCGTCAAGATCGAAGGTGCCTCACATGAATTCGATTCTGTCAGAGGCATGCTCGAAGATGTCGCGGTATTTATCATCAACCTCAAAAATCTCCGTTTCAAAATCAAGGGCGACGAGAAGAAGGTGGAAGTCAATTACAGTTTCACGGGACCAATGGAGATCACCGGTGCCGATCTGAGCAACGATCAGGTCGAAGTGGTGACACCCGACGGTTTTCTCGCGACACTGAACGAAGATGCCGAGCTCAACTTTTCGCTCCTGATCCATCAGGGTATCGGATATGTACCGAGTGAAGAGATCAGAGAGGATGTACCGCAAGGCTACATCACGCTCGACGCCTTCTTCACGCCGGTACGGGCTGCGAACTATACGATCGAAAATATGCTCGTCGAAGACAATCCCAACTACGAAAAGATCGTCTTCTATATCGAGACGGACGGTCAGATCGATCCGGTGACGGCGTTCAAAAACACGATCGAAGTGATGTACCGCCAGATGTCGATCTTCAACAATATCCTCGACATCAACGTATCGGAGGAGTCGCCCTCGGCCAATGCCGAAAACCCGTTGATCAAAACATTGATGCAGGGTCTCGATACGCTTGGCCTGAGCGCGAGAAGCTATAACTCACTCGAGCGCGCGGGATTGAAATATATCGGCGAACTGGCACTGATGAGTGAAAACGAACTCAAAGAGATTAAGAATCTCGGCAAAAAATCACTCGAAGAGATCAAAGAGAAACTGGCCGAGGTCGGATTCCCGGTCGGTACCGAGATCGAAGAAGAGACAGCCAAAGAGCTGAAGAAAAAAATAGAAGCAACCAAAAAATAAAAATAAGGAACAACGATGAGACATCGACACGGATATCGCAAACTTAGCCGAACATCTTCTCATCGCGCTGCTTTGCTCAAAAACCTTTCGATCGCACTGATCGAAAACGGTCGCATCGAAACGACGCTCGCGAAAGCCAAAGCGCTCCGCAGCGTCTTCGAAAAGATGGTGACACGCGCGAAAGCAGGCGATTTCAATGCACACCGTGCAATCTTCGCGAAACTTCAGGACAAGAACGCGACCAAGAAAATGGTCGAAGAGATTGCACCCAAGTACGCTGATCGCAACGGTGGATACACACGTATCATCAAAACACGACAACGCCGCGGCGACTCCGCCGAGATGGCGATTATCGAACTCGTATAATTCCATTTCAGGGCTCTGCCCTGAAATACTTCTAAACTCAATTCTTCAAACTTTTTTTCTGTTGCCAAAGCAAAACTTTTTTGTTATTATAGACTGCATATAGAATTTATATAATCAGGAAAAGACCATATGATCCCATTC
>JAUUDL010000054.1 GCA_030826715.1 Hydrogenimonas sp.
AAATTTTCGTTCCCGGCCACCTCTTCGAGCACGAGCTTTTTGGGCGTTTCGGAGGAAGAAACCGTGAAATTCGGGCTCTCGGTGAGCGGTTCCCTCTTTTTGGTCGATGCGGCTTCCTCTTCGTCCTTCTCCTGCGGTTCCTGTACAGCTTTTACAACTTCCATACTCTCCAAGGTTTCGACTGTTGCCGAAGGCGGCGTGAAAGCGTTGGGGAGGTAGTGGCTGGCGAGTTCTCTCATGTAGCTTTCGACCATTTCCCATCGATGTTGAAGATCTTCGATCGAGTCGCTTTCGTTGACCTCTTCGAGTGAGATGGTCAGTGGTTCCATCATCAGGTTCGACGCAATACCTTTAAGTTTAGTCGCCTCGTTTTTCACGACATGCACGAGACCCGCTTTCATCGCAGCTTCGAGTTCAGGACGGTCCTGCACGTAGATCTGGATGAACTCTTTGATGAAAGCGACGACCATCGTCTGCGGCAATCCGAGCGTGGCGGCCACTTTCGCGGCATCGGGCAACTGCTTGTCCAGACTCGTGGAAGGGACGAAGGGATGGACCGTCTCTTCCTTGAGCCCGATTTCGGGCGTTTCGTGTTCGCTTTGAGGCGAGGGAGTCGGTACGGCGGATTCGAATGCCGCCGAAATTTCATCGGTTTCGATCTCGGGTTCGGCCGAAAGGGTCTCTTTTTCACCACTTTTTGCCTCTTTAATATCGAGGTTGAAGGGAGTTTCGGGCTTTTGCGCCGCTGCGGGCTCCTCTTTCAGGGTGATTTCCGGTTCGGCCGTCGAGCTGTCGTCGAAGGAAAAATCGACCAGATCGAGCGCCTCTTCATGTTTTTCAGATGCTTTTTCGGGCTCTTCGAGGGTGTCGAACAGAATCATCTCGGGTGACTCTTCGGCGGGGGTTTCCATTTTCTCTTCGTTTGCGGCGAAAGCGACCGTTTTTTGGGGCTCCTCTACTTCAGATACTTCTTGCAATCCGAAGTCCTGTGCGGGTGCCGAATACTCCTCCTGGCTCGACAGAGCGGCGAAATCGACGCTTTTACCGCTGCCGAGCCCTGTGATAAATTCGGCCTGGTCCCCGGAAGCGGCCGAAGGGTTGTAGAGATGGAGATTTTTGAATTCGATCTGATAGTAAAATTCGGGTGTATCGGCTTCGAACGCGACGGGATAGACCATTTCAAGGGAGAGTTCGCATTCGTACGTGGCGTTATCGCGCGTGGCGATCAGCACCTTTTTCTGGTCTAGCGTGGCGTTGCGCAGAAAGGCAATCCATGAAAAGTTTTCGAATTTATAGATATAGCCGGGTTGTTTGACGAAGAGCTCGCTGTAATCTTCGTGTTCGGCCATGAACTCCGCGATATCGCGGTAGCCCGCCAGCTTCAGGGCCTTTTGCGATACACAGAAAAGTTTGCCGTCGTTTCTGTAAATAAGCACGGTTATCCTTCTTTCTTCTCGTCTTCGAGCATATGGGCGTATTTGGTCATCATGGAGAGTACATCGGCTCTTTTGGCAGGATGCCTGGCCGCGATATAACCGGTTTTGACGCCGTTTTTGTAGATCGGTTTGATATAGGTATCGACCCAGTAATACCGACCGTCTTTGCGAAGATTTTTAACGAGCCCCTGCCAATCTTTATCGGCTTGAATGGTATCCCACAACTCTTTAAATGCCGCTTTCGGCATGTCCGGATGACGTATGATGCTGTGTGGTTTTCCGATCAATTCCGTTTTGCTGTAGCCGGATATTTCGACGAATTTGCGATTGGCGTATGTGATGATGCCATTGAGATCGGTTTCACTGATAATGACACCGTCGGCGAACGCATACTCTTCGTCAATGGGAACAGGGCGTTTCATTAAAACTCCAAATAAAAAAATGACAAATAAAAAAATGCTATAAAGCGAAAATCATAGCACATTCGATCTCCATTCTTGCCATACCTCTATGAAGAGGGGTGCAGATACTCATAAATCGACCGTGCATCGTTTTTGTTTAGTACCTCTTCGAGTGTTTTCATATCGGCCGCTCGGATCGCGTCGAATGTGCCGAAGTAGTCGATGAGCCGTTTGACCTTGGCGGGCCCGATGCCGTGGGCTTCGAGAAGCGATATTTTCTTCTGCTCTTTGAGACGCTGTTTTTTATGGAAAGCGATCGCGAAGCGGTGCGCCTCGTCTCTGAGCCGCTGGAACCACTGCAGGCGTTCGTCGGACGGGAGCAGCCGTACCAGCCCCTCTTCGGTCGCGAGAATGTCTTTGGCCGCTCCCTTGGCACGGTGGGCCTTGGCGTCGATCTTCTCCTTGGCAATGCCGACGACGGGGAGATTGACCCCTTTTTGCTTCAACAAAGAGTTGGCCAGCTGCCGAAGCGTCTCGCCGCCGTCGATGATCCACAGATCAGGCGGCGGCGTTTTGTCGAAGGAGGCGATTCTGGCCCCAAGCATCTCTTCCATCTGGTGATATTCGTCGCGGGCGGTGAGGTTGTAGTGGCGGTAGCCGCTCTTGTTCCATTTTCCGTTGTCCCACACCACCATCGCCCCCACGGGTGCCTGGCCGCCGAGGTGCGAGTTGTCGAAAATCTCGACACGTTCGGGTGTCCGGTCCATATGCAAAAAAGCCCTGATTTTTTCGGGCAGCATCGACACTTTCGTGCGCCGCTTCTGGCGAAGCAGCTCCTCGGCGTTTTGAAGCCCCAGGAGGGTCAGCCGCTTCTTGTCGCCTCTTTGCGGGGTTGAGATGCCGACCCGCCTGCCAAGTCGTTCGCTCAGGATGTCGGCGAGCTCTTTCTGCTCTTCGAAAGGGTGGGCCGTCAGAATCGCCGTGGCGGTGAAGGGGGTTTCGCTGCCGTAGAACTCGAGGATGCTTCGGCGGTAGACTTCGGAGTAATCGACCTCGGTCAACGGCTGCAGCCAGGTGTGGCTGGAGGCGACGATCTTGCCTTCGCGCATGAAGAGGCGGACGAGGACGCCGCCTGTTTCGTCGAACTTGGCGGCGAAGATGTCCAGATCCTCCAATCTCGCCAGATCGGCGCTGCTGAAGGTTTCGATCTTTTCGATCGAGGCGATGCGGTCGCGAATCTGCGCCGCCTCTTCGAAACGGAGATTTTCGGCGTAGAAAGCCATCTTCTTTTCGAGCGCCTCTTTGAGGCGTCCGGGGCGGTGGATATACCCGAAGGCCTGCTCCACCAGCTTCGCGTACTCCGCTTCGGTGATCTTGCCTTCGCAAGGCGCTTCGCACCGGCCGATCTGGTGGAAAAGACACGCTTTTTTCCCTTTGAGGCACCCTTTTTTCTGCACCAGAGGCACCAGTTCGTAGATCGAGTCCAGCACGGCCCTCGCCCCCTGCGGAAAGGGGCCGAAGTATTTGACCTTTTTACCTTTGACCACCTTTCTGGTCAGCTCCAGGCGCGGGAAGGGGAGGCTGAGGTCGATATAGAGGTAGGGGTAGGTCTTGTCGTCGCGCAAAAGAATGTTGTATTTGGGTTTGAGTTGCTTGATCAAGGAATTCTCGAGCAGCAGCGCATCGCTCTCGGTGGGCGTGACGATCGTCTCGAGCCTGACGGCCTGTGAGACCATCTGGTAGATACGTGGACCAAGATTGGGGGCCGGTGCGAGCGACGGCGTCATCCTGAAGTAGCTTCTGACCCGCTTTTTGAGGCTTTTGGCCTTGCCGACGTAGAGGAGCTTCCCCTCTTTGTCGAAATATTGATAGACCCCGGGGGCGTCAGGAAGGTTTCTGAGCGTCTCTACCAATACCGTTCCCGCATCACCGTTCACCATTGACCAGTCACCATTCACCATTCACTGTTCCCCGTTCCCTGTTTTTCGCCACGCTCTCCCGGATGGCTTCGAACACCGAGGTGAGCCGTTCGTTGTCGGTGCGGACGGCGAAATCGGGATGGGCGCGTTCCGTATAGCGGGGTTCGCTGGAGGATTCAGGCTCGGGTTGTGTGGAAAACTTGGAGACGAAGACTTTGACCTGTTCGATCCGGTGCACACCACACGCCTCCTGCAGCGGGGGCATACTACTTAATAACTTCTTAATTAAAGAGAGCTTATAATCGAATTCCATTTTGAAGGCCGGATGTTTCACCGCGAAAAAGAGGGTCCGGTTTTTGACGTACATAAACAAAATACCGCGCTGAAGCGTCGCAGGAAGCGCCTTTTTGATGAGGCTAAAACATGTCTGCTGCCGAAGTTTCGCGTAGGTGGGATGGGCGAGCATATGGCCAAGAACGGTTTCAATGTTTTTCATATCATTATTATAACATCACTGACGGCCGGGTTGCTGACGGGTCTGACGGGATGCGGCTACAAGAAGCCGCCCTACTATCCGCAGAAGACGCAAAAGCAGAATGGTCAGGAGAGACAAGAAAATGAAAACAAATAGCAAATATGACGTGATCATCATCGGTGCGGGAATCGCGGGGCTCTACGCCGCCCTGCACATTCCCAAAGAGAAGAATGTCCTGATACTCTGCAAGGACATCCCGTGGGAGTGCAACACCTTCTATGCCCAGGGCGGGGTGGCCGCCGCCGTCGATGAAGAGGATCTCCCCTCCCACATCGAAGACACGCTCAAAGCGGGCGCGGGGTTGTGCAAGAAAGAGGCGGTCGAGTTGATGATCAAAGAGAGCCTGGAGGTGATTCCCGACCTGATACGGCGGGGATTCGCATTCGACCGCGACGAGAACGGGAAACTGCTTTACACCAAAGAGGCCGCACACAGCCGCCCGCGCATCCTGCATGCCGGCGGAGACGCCACCGGCCGCTATCTGCACCAGTTTTTGATGAAGCAAAATCCCCATCCGCTCGTTTACAACGTCCGCGTCTTCGACCTGCTGCGTTCGGGCGATACCTGCTACGGCATCCGCGCGCTGATCAACGACGAGACCAAAGAGCTCTATGCCGACAATATCGTCATCGCCAGTGGCGGGGTGGGCAGCCTCTACGCCTACCACACCAATTCACGTACGATCAGCTCCGACCTGCACGGCATCTGCCTGGAGCGGGGGATCCGTCTGGATATGATGGAGATGATGCAGTTCCATCCGACTGTCTATGTCGACAATCCGTGGGCCAGAAAGCAGCTTCTGACCGAGGCGCTTCGGGGCGAAGGGGCCCACATCGTCGATGAGGAGGGGCGCCGGTTCCTTTTCGACTACGACGAGCGCGGCGAACTGGCACCCAGGGATATCGTCAGCCGCGCCATCTTCGACTACAAGAAGCGCCACGGCGGGAAGGTCTATCTGAAGATGGATATGTTCGACGAAGATTTCTTCGCCCAGCGCTTCCCCAATATCAAGCGGGCGATGGCGTCGGTGGGGTATTCGTTGCCGCACGATCTCGTGCCCATATCCCCGGCCTTCCATTACGCCATCGGCGGCATCGCCAGCGACCTCGACGGCGCGATCGCGGGACTCGAAAACCTCTATGTCGTCGGCGAAGCGGCGAGTACGGGCGTGCACGGCGCCAACCGCCTGGCGAGCAATTCGCTGCTTGAAGGGCTCGTCTTCGGCCGGCGGGCGGCACTGAAACTGAACGAGAAGGGGTACACATGGAGCCACAAGCCCCCATTCGCCGAATTCAAAGGCAATCTCGTCGAAAAGGACGACACGATCCTCAAACAGCGCCTGCGCCGAACGATGTGGCAGGAGGTGGGGATCGTCCGTACCCGTTCGGGGCTGCAACGGGCACTCGATTTCGTCGATGATGTACAGCATCTGACGATCGGCCGCCTGCTGGCGCTGCGCCTCAAAACGGCGAGAAAAATCATCGAATCGGCACTCGCGCGCAAAGAATCGATCGGCGCGCACTACATTCTCAACGAATAGTGCCGATATAGTTTAAAGCACTTAAACACCACATTCAAAGGATAACTATGCACGAAGCGACGCTCCATCTGACCACCACATGGGTCGGCATCATCGATCTGGCCATCTTCATCATCGCCTACTACTTCATCGCGACGGAAGAGAAGTATGAGATCAACAAGGCCAAGCCGGCACTTTTCGCCGGTACGTTTATGTTCATGATGATCGGTATCTATTTTACCCTCAACGGTATGGATCCGGACCCGATGCACGAGGAGATGGAGAAGCTGATTCTCGAGATCGCGGAGATCTTCTTCTTTCTCTTCGTGGCGATGACCTATATCGAGACGCTGATCGAAAGACGGGTCTTCGACGTGCTCAAGTACAAGCTTGTCTCCAAAGGCTACAGCTACAAAAAGCTCTTCTGGCTGACCGGGCTGCTGGCCTTTTTTATCTCTCCCGTGGCCGACAACCTGACGACGGCACTGATTCTCTCGACCGTGCTTTTCACGATCGACAAGACCAAAACCAATTTTCTGGTACCGGGCGCCATCAATATCGTCGTCGCGGCCAACGCCGGCGGCGCGTGGAGCCCGTTTGGTGACATCACGACCCTGATGGCGTGGACTGCAGGCAAAGGGGAGTTCGTGGACTTTCTCTTTCTCTTCGTCCCCTCGATCGCCAGCTGGCTTTTGACGGCGTGGCTTCTCTCTTTCTACGTTCCCAAAGGCGAACCCCATTTCGATGTCACCCAAGAGGAGATTCCGCAGATGAAAGAGGGCGGACAGACAGTCATCTGGCTGGGTGTCGCGACGATCACTATCGCGGTGGTCGGCCATCAACTCTTCCATTTCCCCGCCATGTGGGGCATGATGTTCGGTCTTTCGCTGCTGAAACTCCACGCTTTCAAAATGTCGCGAGCCGGCGGGGATGGATACGATATCTTTGTCAACATGAAAAAGGTTGAGAACGATACGCTGCTCTTCTTCTTTGGTATTCTCTCGGCGGTCGGCGCACTCCATTTCCTTGGCTACCTCGATTATGTGCACGATCTGTATGCGACCATCGGCGCGACGGCGGCCAACATCGGGGTCGGATTTATTTCGGCCATCGTCGACAACGT
>JAUUDL010000073.1 GCA_030826715.1 Hydrogenimonas sp.
GCTGAAACAGCTTCTTCGGCAATTTTCGAAATGAGCTCGGAGATCACCCTCTCCGCCGCGCAGCAGCGCGCCTACGAAGCCCTCAAAAACCATGCCTCATCTCTTCTTTTCGCCCCGACCGGCAGCGGCAAGACCGAAATCTATATGAAGCTCTTTGCCGATACGCTTGAAGAGGGCAAAAGCGCGGTCTTTCTGATGCCTGAAATCAGCCTCACGCCGCAGATGGAGAAGCGTCTGAAGGTCCATTTCGGCGAATCGGTGGCGATCTGGCACTCGAAACTGACCAAAAAGCGGCGGACCGAGACGCTCGAGAGGATTCGAAGCGGTGAAGTGCGCATCGTCGCGGGGCCGCGGTCGGCGCTCTTTCTGCCGCTTGAAAAGATCGGCCTGATCGTCGTGGATGAAGAGCACGACGACAGCTACAAGGCGCACAACCGCCCCCGCTATCACGCCAGGGATCTGGCGCTTTTCATGGGAAAGAAGCTGGGGGTGAGGGTGGTGCTGGGCAGCGCGACGCCGAGCGCGGTCACCTATGCCAGGCAGCCGGTTGTGCGCATCACCGACCCTTTTATCAAGACGAAAAAACGCTACATCTTCGAAAAAGGGGGCTGCTCCCTGACGCCCACGATGCTCGAAGCGATCAAGGCGCACCACGACATGGGGGGCCAGGCGATCGTCTTTCTGCCGACGCGGGCAAATTTCAAATATCTCTACTGCGAAGGGTGCGGCTATACGGTCGAGTGCCCCTACTGTTCGGTGGGGATGAGCCTGCACCGGCACAGGCGGCTGGTGCGGTGCCACTACTGCGGTTACGCCGAAAAGATCCCCGAAACCTGTCCCAAATGCCACTCGATCATCAAAAGCGATCGTATGGGGACGGCGGAAGTGGTGGAACAGCTGCAGACGCGTTTTCCCGGCTTGAAGATCGAACAGTTCGACAAAGATACGATCACCACTGCCGGCAAGCTTCAAAAGGCGCTGGATCGATTCTCCAAAAAAGAGACCGACGTGCTGGTGGGCACCCAGATGCTCGCCAAAGGGCACGACTACGCCGACATTACGCTGGCGATCATTTTGGGGCTCGATTATATTCTGGCACTTCCGGACTACCGCGCCAGGGAGCGGGCGCAGTCGCTTTTCGTGCAGATCGCCGGCCGGGCGGGGCGCGCGCGGGAGGCGACGGTGATCGTCCAGACCAACCAGCCCGAATTTTTCAGCGAATATGTGGGCAATTACGAAAAATTTCTCAAAGATGAACTGCAGTTTCGTGAAGGGCTCTACCCGCCCTACAGGCACCTGTGCCGCTTCCTCTTCGCCGCCAAAGAGGAAAAGAAGGGGATGGAGGCGGTAGCCCGCGTGCAGGCACGCATCGAAGCCTTCAACAAAGTCGAGATCGTGGGGGCGGGGAAAGCGCCGATTGAAAAGATCGCGGGGAAATTCCGATTCCATATATTGCTTCGCAGCGAAAGCCGGAGCGATCTTCTTCGCGTCGTCAAGGTGGTCGACGACGGTTCCTTTGAAGTCGATATGGACCCTGTCGATTTCGCCTGAATATTCGATATAATCCTTTTATGATTCAACGATACCCAACCAAACAGATATATGTAGGCAACGTGGCGGTGGGCGGCGATGCGCCCATTTCGGTCCAGTCGATGACCTATTCGCGCACCGCGGATGTGGCGGCGACGGTGGAACAGATCAACCGGCTCCATTTTGCCGGGGCCGATATTGTGCGCGTGGCGGTGCCCGACTACGAGGATGCCGAGGCGCTCAAGGCGATACGGGCGCAGACGTCGCTGCCATTGGTGGCCGACGTCCACTTCAACTACCGACTGGCGCTGATCGCGGCCGAATCGGTCGACTGTATCCGCCTCAATCCCGGCAATATCGGGGAGAAGTCGCGGGTCAAAGAGGTGGTCAAAGCGTGCACCGAGCGGAATATCCCGATTCGCATCGGCGTCAACTGCGGCTCTTTGGAAAAGGAGTTCGAGGACCGCTACGGGCAGACGGCCAAAGGGATGGTCGAGTCGGCGCTTTATAACATCAAATTCCTCGAAGACCTCGGCTTCACCGACATGAAAGTCTCGCTCAAAGCGAGCGACGTAGAGCGGACCGTCGAAGCCTACCGGATGCTGCGTCCGATGGTGCCCTATCCGTTTCATCTGGGCGTCACCGAAGCGGGTACCGTCTTTCACGCCACGATCAAGAGCGCGATCGGGCTGGGGACGCTGCTGCTCGAGGGGATCGGCGATACGATGCGCGTCTCCATCACCGGAGAGTTGGAGAAAGAGATCGAAGTGGGGCGTGCGATCCTCAAAGACAGCGGCGCGGCCAAAG
Source organism: Hydrogenimonas sp. (assembly GCA_030826715.1). GTDB lineage: Bacteria > Campylobacterota > Campylobacteria > Campylobacterales > Hydrogenimonadaceae > Hydrogenimonas. The sequence goes on from JAUUDL010000073.1 coordinate 2,338, forward strand.
AGGGGCTCAACATCATCTCATGCCCCACCTGCGGGCGTATCGAAGCCGATCTGGTCAAAGCGGTGGCCGAGGTGGAAGAGAAGACCAAACATATCAAGACTCCATTGAATGTCTCGGTGATGGGATGTGTGGTCAATGCGATCGGCGAAGCCAAAAGTGCCGATGTGGCGATCGCCTACGGCAAGGGGAGCGGGCTCATCATGGTCAAAGGCGAAGTGGTCGCCAAGCTTCCAGAAGAACAGCTCGTCGATCGATTTTTGAGCGAAGTGGAGAAGATGGCGGGTGAGATGGAAGATTGATTGTGTGATATAATTATTCATACAATCATTCATCAAGAGGTTTGAAATGAAAAGAATCCGATCCACTTTTACACTTGACGAGGCGTTTGAAAAATTGGGTATTTGATGCGTTACGAGCTTTTTTTCGAAGAAGCGGCATTGAAGGAGCTGGCAAGAATCGATAAGCCCTATCGAATACGTATCAAAGAGAAGATTGTGCAGCTTGCCGAAAATTATGAGAGTTTGGAAAATAGAATAAAAAAGCTCAAAGGGAATGAATATAAAGGATTTGAGAGATTGCGTGTAGGTGACTATCGTGTGGTGTACAAAAGAGAGGAACGTCGGTTGATTATTACGGTCGTTCGCGTGGGTCATAGGAAAGCGGTCTATTGATGCAGGAACATCTGTATAATCTCAATATCGAACGGGCGGTGCTCAGCACGATTATCTTCGATCCGGCGCAGTATGAGGAGATCGCGTCTCAGCTGAAGCCCGAAGATTTCTACCACCCGTTTCATCAACACCTTTTTATGGCGATGGAGCAGCTCTTCAGGGCCGACCAGCCGATTGATGAGGAGTTCCTGCGCGAAAAGCTGATGCACCAGGGGCAGTTTGACGAAGTGGCCTTTCTGGATATTTTGAGCGCCAATCCCCTTTCGAATACCCATGCCTATATCAAGGAGATCAAAGCCAAAGCGCAGAAACGTGCGCTCGTCACGCTGGCCACCGATATCAAGAAACTGACGATCGAGGACGATCTGCCGGCCGACGATGTGATGGACGCGGTAGAGAAGAAGCTCTATTCGATCACCTCCGAGGCCTCCAGCCAGGATTTCAGGGAGAGTGAAGAGATGGCCCTGAGCACCCTCGAGCACATCAAAAAGATGAAAGAGCGGGGCAATTCGATGCTCATCGGCGTCGATACCGGATTCAAGGATCTCAACCGTATGACATCGGGTTTCGGCGAAGGTGACCTCGTCATCGTCGCGGCGCGGCCGGCGATGGGAAAAACGGCACTCACGCTCAATATGGCGCTCAAAGCGCTCGAAAACGGTGATGGGGTCGCTTTCTTCTCGCTGGAGATGCCGGCCGAGCAGCTGGTGCTGCGTCTTTTGAGTGCGAAGACATCGATCGCGCTGCAGGATCTGCGGGTCGGGAACCTGCGTGACGAGGAGTGGACGCGTCTGAGCGAAGCGGTCGACTGGCTCTCGACCAAAAAACTCTTCGTCGACGACGAGGGGACGCTGACGATCCACCAGGTGCGTGCGAAATTGCGCAAGCTCAAATCGCACCATCCCGAAATCAAGGTGGCGATCATCGACTACCTGCAGCTGATGAGCGGGGCGAGCAACAAAGACCGCCACCAGGAGGTGAGCGAAATTTCCCGGGGGCTGAAGATGCTCGCGCGTGAACTGCAGATTCCGATCATCGCCCTCAGCCAGCTCAACCGTTCGCTCGAATCCCGCGCCGACAAGCGGCCGATGCTCTCCGACCTCAGGGAGTCGGGGGCGATCGAGCAGGATGCCGATATCATCCTCTTTGTCTATCGAGATGACGTTTACCGCATTCGAGAAGAGAAAGAGAAGGAGATGCAGGCGCGGGCCGAAGGCAAGGAGTACCGCTCCAACTTCCACGAAAAGGAGGAGGAGGATGCGGAGATCATCATCGGCAAGCAGAGAAACGGGCCGACGGGGATCATCGAGCTGAAGTTCCAGAAACGGTTCACCCGTTTTGTCGATGCGGGCCACGTTCCGGTTGAAGTGGTCTACGAACAGGCCAACATCGATACGGGTGGCGAGACCAAAATTGAGCTTCCGCCTATCTAAACCTCCACTTTTGCAAGGCGGCCGGGAGTGGGGAGTGTTTCTCTCTTTTACCGCTTTTCTCTTTCTTTTCACAGTGATGTTGCACTACTTCGACTACAAAAAGTTCATTTCCGAAAAGAGACGCTTCGCCGAAGCCGACGTGCTGATGCACTACACCAAGCACAAGGGCGGCAAAAGTTATGATGTTCTGAAACTTCGAACGACGGATGGGATGAGCTTTTATACGACCTCAAAAGAGCCACTCAAAAATCTTCGGGGGCGCCGCGTGGATATCCTGCTCTTTCCCTCCCGCGTCGATTTTGCCGACTATCTCGGTACGCCCTTCATCCTATCGGCGATATGGCGTGTCGAACACGAGAGGTCGGCACGCATGCGTCTGGCCCAAAAGATAGAAGTACAGCATATATCCCCAGATCTCAAAGAGATATACGACGCCCTCTTTCTGGCGCTTCCGATCTCCCATTCGGTGCGACAGAAGATCACGCTGCTCGGGGTGAACCATCTGCTCGCACTCAGCGGGTTTCATATGGGGCTTTTGTGGCTCGTACTCTTCATGCTGCTCGGATTTCTTTACAAACCCTTGCAGAAAAGGTGGTTTCCGTGGCGAAGCAGACTGCTCGATGTGGGTGCTGCGACGATCGTGATATTGGGCGCCTATCTCTATTTCACCGATATGCCTCCGTCATTGGTGCGTGCCTACGCGATGGTGGTCGTCGGGTGGCTGGCGCTTCTGTGGGGCGTGGAGTTGCTCTCCTTTTCGTTCCTGGCGTTTTGTGTCGTCTTGATCACGGCTCTCTTTCCCGCACTGCTACTTTCGATCGGTTTCTGGCTTTCGGTGAGCGGGGTGTGGATGATCTATCTCTTTTTGAAATGGAGCGAAGGGTGGCCGAAGTGGGCGGTTTTTCTGGGTATCAACGTGTGGGTCTATCTGACGATGCTGCCGCTGGTGCACGGCATCTTCGACACCTTTGCACCGACGCAGTTTCTCTCGGTGCCGCTGACGCTCGCTTTCACCCTCTTCTATCCGCTCTCGCTTCTGCTTCATCTGGTCGGGCTGGGCGGTATGTCGGATGGATGGATTGAAAGTTTGATGGCATGGCCGGAGGGTATGACGGCCGTGCATATCGTCACGCCCTTATGGTTTCTCGTACTCTTCCTCGTTCTTGCGATCCTGGCTTCCAGGTTCCGGTTCGCACTCTATTTTCAGGCGTTTTGTGCCTTTGCATGGTTCCTTTTCCTGGTTGAGCAGGTAGCATAGTTTCTGGCCGTAGAGAAAGATGATCCACGAAAGATAGATCCAGAGCATGAAAAAGAGCAGCGTGCTGAAAGAGCCGTAGACGGTGGCGTAGGTTTTGTTGTGGAGGGTATAGAAGATGAAGATGTTCTTGCCGATATACCAGATGAGCGAGGCGAAAAAGGATGAGATCAGCGCCGCTTTGAGCCGGATGACGACAGTGGTCGAAATTTTGTAGGTGACGAAAAAGAGCATCCAAATGATCAGATAGGGAAAGAGCGCGAGGAAGTCGATGCCGCTGGTGTAGGTGGACTGATCGAGGAAGTGCTGGATCTTGACCGAGAGGTAGATCGACGCGGCCAGTCCCATCGGCCCCAGCGTGATCAGTGTCCAGTAGGTCGTCAGGGCGTTCCAGAACCCTTTCTGTTTTGCTCTGAATATTTTGCCGACGATATATTCGTAGTTTTGAAAAAAGAGGATCGAGGCGACGATGATGAAAATGAAACCGATCGTCCCGAGTTTGGAGGTGTTGGCCAAAAAGGTGTCGATATATTGCGAAACCGTCTCGTGGGAGGCCGGCATGATGTTGGAGAAGATGAACGATTTGATCTTCTCGTACTGTTCGCTGAAGTTGGGGAGCCGCACGATGATCGAAAAACTCACCAGCAGCAGCGGGATAAGGGTGAAGATCGTATAGAAACTCAGACTCGCCGCATAGTAGGGGATATCCGGGTCGTAGAAGGCTTTGGCTTTGCAGTAGAACTCTTTCAGCAGTCGCCAAAGCCTCATCTTCATCTTTGCTTCTTTGCCGGCCAAATCAGAGCGCCATCTTCCCCGGATTGAGGATATTGTTGGGATCAAAAGCCCGCTTGATGTCCCTGAAGAGGTTCATCTCCTCTTCGGTGAAGGCCAGGTGCATGAAAGGGGCCTTGCTCAGGCCGATGCCATGTTCGCCGCTGAGCGTACCGCCCAGATCGACAGTGATGCGGAAGATCTCTTCGATCGCCTTGTGGCCGATTTCGAGTTGCTCGGGATCGTTTCCGTCGACCATGACGTTGGTATGCACGTTTCCGTCGCCGGTGTGGCCGAAACAGGGGATCTTCACTTTGTACTTGAGCGAGACGTCGTTGATGCGCCGCAGCAGCTCGGGCAGCGCCGAGCGCGGAACGGTGATATCTTCGTTGATCTTTTTGGAGCCGTAGATCGTGATCGACTGGCTGGCGTTTCGCCTCGCGAACCACAAATCGGCCGCCTCTTCGTCGTTGCGCGCCTTTTTGAACTCGCTGCATCCATTTTCCAAAAAGACCTTTTCGATCACATCCATCTGGTAGTCGATCTCTTCGGGGAGGTTGCCGTCGACATCGGTGATCAAAATGGCGCCGGCATCGACGGGCAGCCCTTTGTGGAACTTCTCTTCGACCGCCCGGATCGAGAGGTTATCGAGAAACTCCATCGCCACGGGCGTGACGCCGCTGGCCATCGTTTTGTAGACCGCCTCCATCGCGCTCTCCACGCTCGGGAAGATCCCCATCGCCGTCTTTTTGAGCTTGGGTTTGGCGAGCAGTTTGAGCGTCACTTCGGTAATGACGGCGAGCGTCCCTTCGCTGGCGATCAGGATACCGGCGATGTTGTAGCCGGCCACATCCTTGATGGTCCGCTTGCCGGCTCGGATGATGTCGCCGCCCGGGCGTACGGCCCGAATTGCCATGACGTAGTCTTTGGTGATGCCGTATTTGGCGGCCCGCATGCCACCGGCGTTTTCACTGACGTTGCCGCCGATCGTGCTGTACTCCTGGCTGGCCGGATCGGGCGGATAGAAGAGCCCTTTGGCTTCGACCGCCTTTTGAAGATCCATGTTGATGACGCCCGGCTGCACCACCGCGACCATATTCTTTTCGTCGATCTCGAGGATCTTGTTCATGTGTTTCTCCATCGCCAGCACGATGCCGCCATTGGCCGGAAGCGCGCCGCCGGTGAAGCCGCTGCCGGCACCGCGCGGTACGATGGCGATGCGGTGTTCGTTGCAGTAGCGAAGGATGGCGCTCACATCCTCTTCGTGGCGAGGAAACACCACGGCGTCGGGTTGGTACCTGGTGCGCGTGGCGTCGTAGGAGTAGGCGATCATATGGGCTTTGTCGTGGTAGGTGTTCTCTGTGCCCACGATCTTTTTGAGAGCGTCGATATGTTGGGATTCAAGCATCACTTCTTCTCCAGTTTTCTGTAATAGGCGTCGTAGTCGTGGATCGTGTAGTCACTCCAGTCGAAGAAACCGCCGGGGATCGAATCGAAACGGTGGTAGAAAGGCTGTTTGAACTTTTTGGGGTTGTCAGCCTTCAGGTCGGTATGGGCGACCCTTTTCCAACTGGTGCAGTCGATGAAGTCACTGCCGTTGTCAAACATGAACAACACCAATCCAAGGTGCATTTGCCGGCACATCTTCTGAATAGAGCTTTTGGTGGGACGGGGGTTTTTCTCTTCGGCAAGGCGGGCGGCGAAGAGGTCTGGATGGATCAGCGTCAGGTCGGTGAGCGCGTTTTTGGCTTTTTCGAACGACGCCTGGTTCGGGACGATCGGAAGCACGCGGTCGTAGAGGTATCCGAGTATGACAGTGTCACCATCAGCGGGTTTTGTTTTAATTTCCGGAAGCCTTGGCTGTCTGAGGCCTTTGAATGTCGAGAGTTTCAGTTGCGATCCATCGGCGCTGGATGATACGACCACGGCAGAGGCGACGATGGCGCGATGGGTATCGTCGTAGGCGTGGACGACGATAC
>JAUUDL010000010.1 GCA_030826715.1 Hydrogenimonas sp.
CGACGCATTCGTCAAAAACAGCCATATCAGGTGCCATGGCATCAATATGGACAAACTCGATCTCTTTTTCAGCTACAATGCCGGCGAACAGACGCAGTACCAGATGTTTCTCTACAAGGCGCTCGACAAGATCGTACCCTGCATCAACAACTACCCTTCGTTCGAGCTGACCGAAGACAAATTCCAGACCAACTACCTGCTGAGAAACCACGGGGTTGCGACCCCCGATTTCAGGCTCTGCCACAGGGATGACGCCAAGCGGCTCAAGAAGTTCATAAGAGAGTGGAAGCAGATGGTCTATAAGCCGACCGACGGATGGGGCGGCGTGGGGTTGACGAAGATCGACAACGAAGAGACGCTCAATACCCTGCTTCCATTCCTGAACCAGATGGACCTTCGATTTTTCTATGTGGAGAAGTATATCGATTACGACCGCACCGATTATCGCGTCGATATCGTCGATGGCGAATATATCGGCTGTTATGGCAGAAGAGCCGGCGGAACCGACTGGCGAACCAACGTCACCAGCGGCGGCAACGTCTTTTTGCGCGATCCCGAAGAGGAGGTGATCGAGCTGGCCAAAAAGGCGGCGAAGATCACGGGGCTGGAGATCGCCGGCGTGGATATCATCTACGATCGGAAAAAGAGAGAGTACCTGGTGCTCGAGGTCAACGGCATTCCCGCTTTCGCGACACCCGAACAGGAGAAGATGGGGCTCGACTTCAACGACAGGAAGATCGAAAAGATCGTCGACCTCATCGATCGAAAAACATCGAAAAAATAATCAACAAAGGATAAAAATATGGCCAAAAATAAAAATAAAAAAGAGAAACTTCCCAAGATCGGACTGCTCTATCTCGACTATGTCCTTCGCTTCTTCGACCGCTCCAACTTTAAAGGGTGGCCCGATAAAATCGAAACGGTGACCTATCACTGGAAAAACGACAAGGATCGCTTCATCGAAGAGGTCAAACGAAAAAAGATCGACATCTTGGTCGGCAACATTCCCGCCACCGCCTACGAAACCTTCCGCGAGATCGCCAAAGCGCTGCCACACGTTCGTTTCGTCCCTTCGATCGAGACGCAGTTTGCCAACAAAAGCAAGGAGAACGTCACCCTCTTTTGCGAAAAGCACCACCTCTCGCATCCTGAAACGCATATCTTTTACGACCGGGACGAAGGGTACAAATATCTCGAGACCTGCGACTATCCGATCATCGTCAAGCGCAGTTACGGCCCCTCCAACTATGGCGGCTACTACGTCCACAAGGTGAAGAGCAAAGAGGAGGCCAAAAAGCTCTTCGACGAGAAGAAGTATATGCCGATGTATATCCAGGAGTGTATTCCGCTGCGGGCCGATATTCGGGTGATGCTGATCGGCCACAAACCCGCCTGCGCCTTTTGGCGGGTTGCCGGCGAGGATATGGAGATCACCAATACGTCGCAGGGTGGCTATATGACCTATGACGACGTGCCGATGGGGGCGCTGGAGCTGGCGGTGGAGGCTTCCAAGGCGGCCAAGGCCGAGTATTGGGCCTGCGATATCGCCGAGTATGACGGCAAATACTACATTCTCGAATGCGCCACCGCCTTTGCGGCCTTCCCCTATTTCCGCGACTGGATCGGGCAATACCTGATGTGGGACTTCTCCAACGGGCGCTTCAGGAAGCCGCATATTCCTCTCTACAGCTGGGAAGAGCTGGGCAAGATCAATCCGAGCCTGCTTCGCACGATGCGCCATATCGAATTCGGAAAGTATGTGCCGAGCACCGACGGGGCCTACTATGTCAACGACAAAGAGGCCGAATGGGAGCTGGAACTGGCCGAAGAGAGTATGCCCGAAGATATCCCCGACGATTCACACCTGCGCAAAGCGCCGCTCAAAAAAGAGGAGGAGATCCCGGAAGCGGTCCTCGAAGAGGCGAAAAAGGGCGAAGCGATCCGCGACGACATCGACGAGATCGAAAAGAGTGAAATGACGATCGAAGGGGTCACACTGACCGAACTGATGACGCTGCACGGCATGGAAGAAGCCATCGCCGTGGAGGTGATGAACTACATCAAAAACCGTGATATCGCCACACTCGAAGATCTTCTCGAGCTCGAGGGAATCGACGACCAGACGCTCAAAGTTTGGGCCGAAAAACTTCACAACAAAGCCGATGTCAACAGGGCCGATACCAAAACGCTCGCCAAAATAAAATCGATCGGAAAGAAACTTGCCGAAAAGATCGTCGAGTTCCGCGAAAAGCACGGTCCGTTCGAAGCGATCGAGGATCTGCTCAAGATCAAAGGTCTGGGTAAAAAGAAACTCGCTAAAATCCGCGAACATATCGCCGTCAAATAAGGAAATTCATTGAAACAACTCTACCGCTCCTATGACGAGGCTGTCGAACTATTCCGCCGCCTCTCACAACGTCGACCCGACCTCTTTTCGCTCGAGGTGATCGGCCAGACATGGGAGAAACGCGACATCATCGCGGTAAAAATCTCAGAAAACGTCGAAAAAAGCGACGAAAAACCGGCGCTCTTCTTTACCGGTACGATCCACGCCAGAGAGTGGATCGGCCTGGAGCTGGCGATCGGATTTGCCGAATATGTCGACAGGAACATCGCCTATGACCATGCCGTCCAGGAAGCCCTGAAAAATGCGGCGCTCTATATGGTCCCCTGCGCCAACCCAGACGGCTTCGAATATTCGCGCAACCATTTCTCCTTCTGGCGCAAGAACCGCCGCCAGAATGCCGACGGAAGCTACGGTGTCGACCTCAACCGCAACTTCCCAATAGGCTTCGTCAAATCGAACACGCCCACCTCCAATATCTATGGAGGGCCCGAGCCTTTCAGCGAGCCCGAGACCCGTGCGCTTCGCGACTTTGTCGAAGCGCATCCCAATATCGCCATCGCGCTCGATTACCATTCGCAGGGTAACGTCTTTTTCCCCGCCCACGATTTTCGCCACGAAGATACGATCGACACGACCGATCTCAACGTACTCTGTGCCAACATGGCCGAAGAGATTCGCAAAATCAGCGATCGCGAGTACGGCATCCACCAGGGCAAACCGCCGGCGAAGCTGATCTCCGGAAGCGGACGGGAGTTTTACTACTCCAAAGGGATCCTCGCCAGTGTCGTGGAGGTGGGCACGCGCAACATCTCCGACTATCTCGAGGATATGATCGAGCACATCAGAGAGCACATTCCCGCTCTTCTGACGGCGCTGAAAGAGACACCCAACTACGTCAGAGAGAGAAAGATGCCTCGGCCCGAAAATTTC
>JAUUDL010000059.1 GCA_030826715.1 Hydrogenimonas sp.
ATGAAAGCGATCACCGATTGTCATATAGGATGCGAAGGTACCATTGTCCGTATCAGTGCGAAAGAGCCCATCAAAGGGCGTCTCTTTTCGCTGGGATTGGCCAAAGGGAGTCATCTGAAGGTACTTGACCATACATTGGCGAAACAGACGTGGGAAGTCGAGAGCGACGGCACCAAGATCGCACTCAGGGAAGAAGAGGCCGCTTCGGTCTTCATCGAACCAGAGGCGTGTGAGTGATGAAAAAGATTCGCGTCGCCCTTGCGGGCCAGCCCAATGTGGGCAAATCTTCCATCATCAACTCGATTACCGGTGCCAGACTCCATGTCGGCAACTTTTCGGGTGTCACGGTCGAAAAGAAAGAGGTCTATATAGAACGAAACGGGTACGAGATCGAGATCATCGACCTGCCCGGCATCTATTCGCTCAATGCCTATACCCCCGAAGAGCAGGTGGCCAAGAAGTTCCTTTTCGAGGAGGATTACGACCTGATCGTCAACGTCGTCGATGCCAACACGCTTTCGAGAAACCTCATTTTTACGCTGCAATTGATGGATATGCAGAAAAAGATGGTTCTCGTGGTCAACATGATCGACGAGGTCGAAAAGGAGGGCGGCAGCGTCGACAAGGCCAAACTCGAAGAGCTGCTCGGCATACCTGTCATCCTCACGTCGGCCAAAGAGGGGCGCGGCGTGGACGAGATTATCACACAAATCACCCGCACCCACGAAGGCCCCAAACCCAAAAACAAACTCTTCTACGACGAACGCATCGAAGAGCAGATCGGAAAGATCGTCAAGGTCCTGCACAAATCCCCCCATTTCAAAGATCCCGATTTCGCCCGTTTCATCGCGATCAGACTGCTCGACCGCGACGAAGAGATCTATAAAATCATCCATGACCTGCCGATCTTCATCGAACTGCATGAATTGTTGGGCAAAGTCTACCGGGAACTGGAGCTCGAGTTCGACGAAGAGACGACGGCTGACATATTGAGCAACGAACGCTACGCTCTGGCCAAAGCGCTCGTGATGGAGGCGATCAAAAAGCCGCCCAGAAGGGTTTCGCTGACCGACCGGCTCGACAAACTGCTGATTCACCCGATCTTCGGGTTGCCTATCTTCCTTTTCTTCATGTGGTTGCTCTTTCAGCTCACCTTCGAGATGGGATCGATCCCGATGGATATGATTGACGCCGGCTTCACGGAGATCTCCAATATTATCAAAGGGGTGCTGCCCGCGGGGGCGATCCAGTCTGTGCTGGCCGACGGCGTCGTTCCGGCGGTGGGGTCGATCATCATGTTCCTGCCCAATATTTTGATCCTTTTTATGGGGATCAACCTGCTCGAGCAGACCGGTTACATGGCCAGAACCGCCTTTTTGCTCGACGGATTCATGAAGAAGTTCGGTCTGCAGGGCAAAGCCTTCATCCCTCTGGTGAGCGGTTTTGGGTGTACGGTGCCCGCCTATATGGCGGCCAGAACCCTGAAAAACCCGACCGACCGCATCATCACGATGCTGGTGCTCGGTTTCATGAGCTGTTCGGCGCGGCTTCCGGTCTATGTGCTGCTCATCGGCGCCTTTTTCCCGACCGCCCATGCGGGAAACATTCTTTTCGTCATCTATCTCAGCGGCGCGGTTCTGGGGCTCGTCGTCGCGAAAATCCTGCGGACCGTTCTTTTCAAAGGCGAGCCGGAGCCTTTCGTGATGGAGATGCCGCCCTATCGCTTTCCATCGATGAAGGCGCTCGGGATGGAGCTTTGGATCAAGTCCAAACTCTTCATCAAAAAAGCGGGTACTTTCATCGCCGGTGCGTCGATGATCATATGGTTTTTGAGCAGCTATCCACACAACGCATCGATCGAAGAGGCATTTACGCAAAAGATCGAGGCGGTGCAGAGTGCGGAGGCGAAGCAGCAGCTTAAAAACGAAATGGTCGCCAAAGAGCTCGAAAACAGCTATCTGGGCCGCATCGGTAAGGCGATCGAACCGGTCTTTGAACCGCTGGGATTTGATTGGCGTATGTCGGTGGCCACGATCGCCGGGCTTGCCGCCAAAGAGGTGGTCGTCTCCACGTTGGCGACTCTCTATGCGGTAGGCGATGCCGACGAAAGCAGCAGTACGCTGATCGAAAGGTTGCGCGAGAACGTCACCTTCAAAGCTGCGATCGCGCTGATCGTGATCATCATGATCTACTCGCCATGTATCGCCGCGATGAGTACATTCTGGGCCGAAGTACCCCAATGGGTATGGCGGGGATTCTATCTGGTCTATCCCAACGTGCTGGCATGGCTGATGGCATTTGGCGTCTACCGGATTCTTGGCATGATGGGGTATTGAGGCCTTCATGGAGTGTTTTGTCACGCTGGTGCCGTTTTTTGACGAAAGACCGGACTATCGCGATTTTCTCGAAGAGAAACTGAAAGAGGTTTTCGCTCTGCCTGTAAAGTGGCATGCACCGTTGAAGCTGCCGGAAGGAAGTTTCGATGCCGTGCGCGGGCAGTACCGTGCGTCGGTACTGCTCGCAACGGCCTGCGCGTGCCGGAGCGAAGAGGGTGAAATCGTGCTGGGCATCACCGACCACGACTTTTACGAAGGCGATCTCAACTTCGTGTTCGGCCTCGCCACTTCGCTCTACAGATGTGCCGTCATCTCCACGGCGAGACTCTCGAATACCTTCTACGACTTTCCGCCCGACCATGCGCTCTACCTCAGGCGCATCGTCACCGAAGCGGTCCACGAGATCGGCCACACCCTGGGGCTCGAACACTGCCCTGATCCGCACTGTGTGATGCACTTTTCCAATTCACTCGCCGACACGGACCGAAAGGGGTACCGTTTCTGTCCTATCTGTCGAAAGCGCGTCGATGCCGCGCTCTCAATCTGCCGATAGCGTCAACGCTTTTTTGAACTGCCCATATATTCCCGTTCGAAATTTTCCAGGCCGCTCATGAGTATGATTGCGGCTTTTTGATTGAATATCTGACTTTTGAGGGCCGCAACTTTCGCCCGTGCTGCGGCAAGGTCAGCGATGGAGCGGCTCAGTTCGTCGGCGCTGGCGAGCTGGTTTTCGAAACGCCCTTCGGTCAGTTTGTAGTAGGCCTCTTTCGCTTTCTCCTCCATCTTCGCGCTCAGCAGCCTCGATTTGAGCGCCGCCAGCTGCAAAAAGGCGTTGTCGAGTTCGGTTTTGACGCGGTTTTTGTAATCGGCCAGCGATGTGGCGGCTGAAAGCTTTTGGTATCGGGCCGCTTCGATCCTATGGTGGTCCGAAAAGCCGTTGAAGAGGTTCCAGGAGAGCGAAGCGCCGATGTAGGTCTCGTCGGCATTCATGATATCGTTGCCGTTGAGTGCCGGGGTGTCGCCCATCCGCTTGAGTGCCGCGGCGGTGCCAACGGTCGGGTAGTAGCGGCTTTTGGCAAGCCTGATCTCTTCATCGTGCACTTTGAGTGCCGCTTTGAGGGCGCGGATATCCTCTCTGTCGCTCAACGCCTCCTTTTCGATCGCCTCTTTGTCCATCATCGTCGATCGGTCGTGGAAGGTGACGCTTTCGATCGGATAATTCGCGATCCGCGAGAGGGTGTTGAGAAGTTGCGATCTTTGCGACGCCGTGTCGGTCACTTCGGCTTCAATTTCATACGACTTGGCCTGGATGTTGTAGAGATCGGCCGGCGGAAGAAGGCCGTTGTCGTAGAGCCCCTGCGCTTTTTTGAGGGCGTCGTCCGTCGCTTTTTTGGCCTTTTTGAGCGCTTCGAGCCGGTGGTCGGTCGCGTCGATCGCGGCGATGAGTTTGGTGGCATTGAGATAGAGGTTTCGCTTGAGATCGAGTACCTTCAGTGACGCCTGACGATGCTGCCAGGCCGCTTTGTCGATGGCGGCGGTGATGGCGAATCCGGTAAAGAGCGGATATTTGAGTGTCAGCGCCCCGTCGAAGTTGCGTTTTTTGCCCATCGGCGCTTTGGTCGGCGTGGGGCCGATGTGAAACGTCGCTGTCGGTGTATCCTTCAGCCACGAAGCGGTGAAGTCGGCATCGAGTGTCGGAAGGTTTTTCCCTTTGGCGCTTTCGGCCATCTCGCGGGCTGCCATCTGCATCTGGGTGGCACTTTTCATCGCCAGCGAACTGTCGATGCGCCCCAGTATCTCTTCGTAGCTTTCGGCCCAGAGCAGGGCGGGCAGTGCGAGAAAAAGTAGTCGCTTCATCATCTCTCCTTTGGATTCGAAGTGGCGGGTTTGAATTTCACGAATAGCAGCACGACAAAAAGGGAACCGAGGATTCCCCAGTAGCCCGCGTGCATGAAGGTGTTGTAGAAGCCGTAATTGTAGCTCATAAAGGCTTCGTAGTTGCCAAAGACCGCCTTGACCTGCGTCATGGTGATCCCCAGACTCTCCTGCATCTGCTGTAGAAAGTTTTGGAGATATTCCGTGTTTTGCAACTCTTCCATCCGTAAAAAATGGAGATTTTTGAAATACTCCATATTGTTGGTCGCCAGGGCCGTCCCGAAACTGCCGCCCACGAAACGGAAGTAGTCCATCAGGACGATCGCCAGCTCTCCCTTGTGGGCCGGGGCATTCTGGAGCACCATCACCGTCACGGGGGCGAAGAAGAGCCCCATGCCGATTCCGAACGGAATGGTGAGCGCCATCGCCTGGTGCAGCGGCGTGTAGTAGTTGAGTGTGGGCAGGAAGAGAATCGAGGTCGTTACGTAAAAAAAGGCGGCGATCGCCACGGTTCTCTTCGCGCCGATCTTGTCGGCGAGCATCCCCGCCAGCGGCGAGAAGAGTCCGATAAAGACGGCGAAGGCGAAGACGGCGATCCCCGCATCGAGTGTCGGGAGCATCTTGATATGCTCGTAGTAAACCGGCAGCAGATAGAAATATTGGTACATCGAGAAGCCGAGAATGAAAAAGTAGATCATCATCCCGTTGGCGAACGCCGGATTTTTGAAAAGGGAAAAGTCGATCAGACGATATTTGGAATTAATTTCACTCAGGGCATAGAGGGCAAAGCCGATCAGCGTGCAAAAGAGCAGCACGCCAATC
>JAUUDL010000101.1 GCA_030826715.1 Hydrogenimonas sp.
GTTGACAAAACTTAAGTCGACAGACTTTATAATGTTGAGAAATGGTCGATATAGCCATAGCGCCAATAACGGATACTTGATGATCAAAAATATTTCTTATCGTTTTCTTGTCTTGTTTCTCTCATTTTTGATGGCCGGGCTTTTTGCCTTTTACGCCATGTATCAGACCAACAATCTCATCGACTATACCAAAAACGTCCACTCGAACGTCATCGTCGCCATCGACGACATCGTGCACAATCTGCGCGACGCGAAACATCCCAATCCCCGCCATATCGTTTCTCAATGGAACCGTATCCGAAACTTCAATCAACGCTTCCCACTCAACGACAACGTCGATATCCTCATTCAAAGCATCGACAGGGAGATCGTCCCTCTCGTTAAATTTCTTGGGCAAACTCCGAACGCGACATCCGAAGCCCTGAAGGTGCGCCTGGCGGATCTGGCCCACTCGCTTTCGGATCTCAAGGCCCAGTACATCGCATCATTCGAAAGCGATCTCGCCACAGAGGCCAACTCGATCAAATTCATGTTCTACGTCGCCGCAGTTCTTCTGATCGCGACGATCGTGCTTCTGACTTTTCTGCTGCTGGAGGTCAATTCGATCAACGCCCGCCTGCAGACCTACCTCGAAGAGCGTGAAGATTACCAAAACAGGCTCGCCAAAGCCAATGCCGAACTCTCCAAATATTCCGAAAAGCTCGAGGAAGAGGTGGAGCGTCGCACCGAGGAAGCGCTTGAGCACCTTCTCAAAAACCCGCTCACCAAACTCCCCAATCGGCTCAGTTTCGTCGAAAAGCTCCAGGAATACGACAAAGCCTCGGTGGGGCTCTTTAATATCGACCGGTTTCAGTCCTACAACGATCTTTTCGGCTCGAAGGTGGGGGATCAGATCATCAAAGAGTACGCCGGCTATCTGCGTGCGACTATCCCCTATATCTATGAAATCTACCATCTTCAAGGCGATGAGTTCGCCATTTTCGAGCCCAATCCCAAAAACAGCCAGACATTTCTATCGCTGATGAGACAGATCTCGCAGCTTGTGCACGAGTTCCATTTCATCGACAAGGACGGGGATTTCGTCCTGCAGGCCTCCATCGGCGTGGCGATCGATCAGCCGCAACCGTTGGCGAAAGCCGACATGGCGCTGCGTCACGCCAAACACTCCAATGAGAGCATGATCCTCTTCTCCGACACGCTGGTCCGTTCTCAAAACTATTTGACCAACATCACGATGACCAAACTCCTCACAAAGGCGATCAAAGAGAGACGCATCGTCCCCTATTTCCAGACGATTGCAGACGTTCGGGACAAAAAACCCGTCAAATACGAAGTGCTCGTGCGGCTCATCGACGACAACGGAAAAGTGATCTCACCCGGCGCGTTCATGCCACTAGCCAAAAAGATCAAACTCTACCCCGAAATCACGAAGATCATCTTCGACAAGGCGATGGATGTGATCGAAACGCACGGGCTTCCGCTGAGTGTCAATGTCTCCGCCGACGACATCCACCACATTCCCACCCGCGACTATATCATCGATCGTCTCGCGATGTCGACACGCAGTGACTTCCTGACGATCGAACTGCTCGAATCGGAGGAGGCGAAAAACTACGAAGATGTGCAATCTTTCATCCGACGCGTCAAACGGTATGGGGCGCAGGTGGCGATCGACGACTTCGGTTCGGGGTACTCCAACTTCGCAAAGATTTTGAAACTGAAAGTGGACTATCTGAAAATCGACGGTTCGTTCATCAAGAAGGTAGATACCGATCCGGACTCCAGGGAGTTTGTCGACATCATCCAAAAACTCGCTTCAACCTACCACCTCAAGACGGTTGCCGAGTATGTGGCGAGTGAAGAGATCTACAAAACGGTGCAGTCCATGGGGATCGATTATGTACAGGGGTATTATATTGCCAAGCCCCTTCCCCTCGAGAAGATACTCAAACCCACAGAGAAAACGTCGCATCCCACTTTGAAGGAGAGTTCGGGTACAATCAAACCGGTATCATTCGACTGGGAGTAAAAGCTATGGATTTTCAAAGCACCACAAGAGATGAGCCCTCCCTCATCGACACCTTCCTTTCGCAGCCGCACCAACCCTTCTTTTTCATGGGTATCGTCTGGTCGATCATCTCGATGCTTCTTTTTATGCTCGTCTACAAAGGGGTGCTTTCGCTGCAAATCGACACTATTACCCTGCACGCCTACACGATGCTCTTCATCGTCTTCACCCACTTTTTTCACGGCTTTTTGCTGACGACCTTCCCGCGTTTTTGTTTTACACAGGCAGTGCCCTCTTTTATCTACATTCGTCTCTTTCTGCTCTATCTTTTGGGGAGTGCCCTCTTTTTCGCCGGTGCCATCTTTTTCGCCCCGGTGGCGCTGATCGGGGTGCTCACGATTTTCGCGGCCCAACTATTCGCCGTCAAAGTTTTCAAGACGATCTACGACGTCGGCACATCGCCCGAAAAGAGCGATCCATTCTGGCTGTTGACCGCCCATGCCGGCGGGCTCGCGGCGCATCTGGTCTTTGTCGTGGGCATCGCCTACGATATGTTCGGCATCCACTTCGCGTGGCAACCGTTGGGAATGGGGATCGGTTTCTATCTCTATTTTCTCTTTCTCACCTTCGTCGTCGCACAGCGGATGGTGCCCTTTTTCAGCCATGTCATGGCGAGCAAACCGCCGCGTTTCGTCGCGATCGTCTATACATTGTTGATCCTCAAAACCGTGACACTGATAGTGGGATTTGGATGGGGAGATGTGATAGTGACGGCACTCCTGTCGCTCTATCTTTTCAAAGAGATTCTTTCGTGGAAACTGCCCATTTTCGATTCGCCGGCGATCTTATGGGTACTGCATCTGGGGCTTTTTTGGCTCCCTGCGGGGCTGACGATCGATGCGATCAGCCGTCTGGGTGAGGTGTGGCTGCAGACGTCGTTCCTCTTTGCCGGACTGCATCTGCTCGCCATCGGCTTCGTGACGACCATGCTGATAGGCTTTGGCACCCGCGTGACACTCGGCCACTCGGGCCAGGTGCCCCACGCCGACCGCTACTCCGTCATACTCTTCTGGCTCACCCAAATCGTCGTGCTGACACGTTTTGTCTACTCGATGGCGATCGGTCTTGGCCTCGATCTGCAGTGGCTCTTCGACGCTGCGGCAGGGCTTTGGATGGTGCTCTTCATCGCCTGGGGCGCGAAGTTCGGCCCCACGCTGGTTTGGGGCAACAAAAAAATCTGATTCGCTACTTCGCTGCGCCCGTCTCGTCCTGGTACTTCTGCATCAAGCCGCGAATCTCGAGCACGTAGGCGTCCATCACCTTCTTCTCGACGGCAGGATCGACACTCCACGCCACCTGCATATCGGGGCCGTATGCCATTCCCATCGCTTCGATCTTCTCCATATATTCGTCCAAATCGTCGCAGAGCACACTTTCACCCGTCGCGGTCTCGGTGAGCTCGATATACCATCCGCCCATCGGTTTGCCTTTGATGACCGAAGTGAATTCCGGCTCTCTTTTGTCGTTCATTTTTTCTCCTAATATCCCAAAAGTTTTTTTCTGATTCTCGGATCTTTGAGTGTCAGGCCGCGAAGGACACGAAGGCGCATCTCGTCGAAAGAGAGGCGCCCTTTGGTATCTTTTTCGTAGGCGCCGAAGCCGTATCCCATCGGCGTGGGATCGGTCTGTGAATAGTGGGCTTTTGGCGCCTCGATCCATCGGTGGGTGTCGCGGGTGTAGACCCACATCTTCACCGCTTCCGGGTCGATTGCATGGGCCTTCATCCAGAGCACCATGCAGCCCGGATCGTCGAATACCTCGACCCTGCCATCTTTCAAAACGATCTGGGCACTGTCGATCATCGATTTGAGCGGCATGTGGCACTGCGGGCATGTGACATGCCGAGGTTGAAAGGTTACGGGCTTCCCATCTGGACTTTTCAGCCCGACATTCCCCTCCTTATTTCCGCATCCGCTCAACACCCAAACCACGATCATCAGCAGTGCCATCCACCGTTTCACAGCCACACTCCGTTTTTGATATAGAAACTTATCGGGTAGTATGATACCAAAAGCAGATAGACCGTATCGGCAAGGAGCGACCAGTGCAGCCACTTTCGCCATCTGCCGTCGCCGAGCCTTCTGGCCAGATGGGCCGCGATGCCGAAAAATGTGCCGGCAAAGAGCGTGGCATAGAGCAGATAGCCGATGTCATGGTAGTCGCGCTGCAGCAGGCAAAATGGGCAGTGGTGATGCGGAAGCTCGTAGACATAGGTGCTGAAAAAGGCGATGAGCGAGAGTATCGAAACGGGGACGAAGAGGGCGTTCCCCACCGCCGCGAGCAGACTCCAGCCCCGAACCGCCGCCAAAATGATAAGAAGAAAAAGGCCGTAAAAGAGGCCGAGCTGCCACACTACGGGCAACCTGATCGCCATCGCCACCGAGCTCTGTGCCGCGGCCGAAAAGAGCGTGCCGCAGCAGCTGACGATGACATGGGGGTTGATGCCCGAAAAATGGAGGTACTCGAGCCCCACCTCGAGCGCAAAGAGTGGAAAGATGAGCAGATAGAAAAGAAATTTCGGCTTCGTCCAGGGGGTATCGGGCCGGCTGCGGTCGATACGGTTGAGTACGATCCAAAGACCGAAGAGATAGAGGTTGAGAATCTTGACCATAAAGAGCCAGATGCCGTACACCGTCGCCGTCGTCACCCCGGCCGCGCACATGGCGCCTGGCAGAAGGTTGCTCAAGTTGTCGAGAGTGTAGATGAAATAGAAAAAGAGCGGCAGTTTGAGCCAGAAGATGAACTCCGCGATCGTGGCCACGAGATAGGCACGTTTCTCGAGCCTGTACTGAAGCGGCGTCGTCGCCTCCCTGTCCCACTTCAATACGATCTGCCATGCGATCATAAAGGCCAGAAAGGCAAAGATCAACAGAAGCGATTCGAGCATCAGGTTCGCGATGACGTCGGGGCTCAACATTGTGGCATCCTCAACCGCTCACTTTTCACTTTTCATTTCATTTTTTATCGATACGATTTTCCCGTCATGCAGTTCGATCTCCCTGTCGGTGATATCCAGACCGAAAAAGAGCGGGTCGTGTGTGGCGATGAGAATGGTTTTACCCTCCTCCTTGATGCGCCGGACATACTCGAGAAAGGCTTTGGAGAGCTTTTCGTCGAGATTGGCGGTCGGTTCGTCGGCCA
>JAUUDL010000086.1 GCA_030826715.1 Hydrogenimonas sp.
CAGTCGCGACGCATCATCGAGGGGGCGAAAGAGGCCGGATGGGAGCCTTACGAAATCTCCAACTTCGGCGATCCCTGCCGCCACAATCTCGGCTACTGGCAATATCGCCCCTATCTGGGTATCGGAAGCGGTGCCGTCGGACGCATCGGAAATGTACGCTACTATCCGCACACGGTATTGGAGGAGTATATCAAAAAACCCAATTTCAAGCGCATCGAAAAATTGGCTCAAGAGGAGATGCTCGAAGAGAGGATCTTTCTGGGCCTTAGAAGCGTCGTCGGCATAGACGAAGCGGCGCTTCCTACTCCGATGCTTCAAAGGGCGCAGCTGCTCGTCAAGGAGGGCAAGCTTCGATACGAAGGAGGACGTTACCACAATCCCGATTTCCTTCTGAGCGACGAAATCGCCCTTTTTATACTCGGCTAATCACTTTTTGGATAGCATTATCCCAAAATTGTCTACACACACATAGAAAAGGATGCGCCATGTTTGGCATGGGTTTGAGTGAAATATTTTTTATTGTCGTCATCGCCATCCTCTTCCTGGGGCCCGACAAACTACCCGACGCGATGGTACAGATCGCCAAATTTTTCAGAAGCGTCAAGCGCACCGTCAACGACGCCAAAAGTTCTCTTGAAGAGGAGCTGCACGTAAGCGAACTCAAAGAGGAGGCTTTCAAGTACAAAAAGCAGCTCGACGAAGCGACGCAGCAGCTCGACGAAGCGGCAACGGCGGACCTGACGACACTCGACGAACTCACCGGCACCGTCGAGACGGTGAAAAAATCGGAAGAGAGCTTCGAAGAGGAGGTCGAAGAGGTGAAGGAGAAGGTGGAGCCAAAACGCGAAACGATCACCTTCCCGAAAAAGAGGTCCCGTTCCGAACGGTCGGTCTATGCACCCCCGGCCGATGAGGCAGAAAACATCGAACCCAAAACGCAGGAAAATCCGCAACAGAACCTGACAGAGAAGGAAAACCAAGCCAATGTTTGACGAACTCAAACCTCATATCGCCGAACTGAGAAAACGGCTCGCCTATTCGATGGGCGCACTGATCGTCTGTTTCTTTATCGCGTTCTACTTCTACGAACCGATTCTCGACTGGATGACCAAACCGCTCAAAAAGGTGCTTCCCGATACGTCGATGATGATCGCCACCGGCGTGCCGGAAGTCTTCTTTACCGCCGTGAAAGTCTCGCTCTTCGCCGGTTTTCTGATGGCGCTGCCTTTCATCCTCTATCAGTTCTGGCTCTTCATCGCGCCGGGTCTTTACGAGCACGAAAAGAAGTATATCTGGCCCTTCGTCATCTTCGCTTCGGGCATGTTTTTCATGGGGGCGCTTTTTGCCTACTACGTCGTCGTTCCCTACGGCTTCGCCTTTCTGGTCAACTTTGCCGAACAGGTGGTGACCGTCGCGCCCAAAATCAACGAATACGTCGGTTTCTTTACCAAGATCATGATCGGTTTCGGCATCGCCTTCGAACTGCCCGTCCTCACATTCTTTCTGGCGCTCCTTGGACTCGTGGACGACCAGACGCTCAAGAGCTTCTTCAAATACGCCATCATTCTCATCTTCGTGCTGGCCGCGCTGCTGACGCCGCCGGATGTGGTGACGCAGTTGTTGATGGCCATTCCTCTGATTCTGCTCTACGGTGTCTCCATACTGATCGCCAAAATGGTCAACCCCTACAAGCCGCCCGAGGATGATGAAGAGCACGAAACGGCTGACTGAAAGCATGGCTGACCAGAACAACGAATCGTGGCTGCAGAGTGAGAGTTACGACTACACCCTCCCTCCCGGTCTGATCGCCACACAACCGGCTGTTCCCAAAGAGAGCGCCCGGCTGATGGTGATCGACCGCCGCGATAAAAGTATCACTCATGCCCATGTGCGCGACATTCTCGATTTCATCCCCAAAACCGCCGCCATCGTCTACAACGACACCAAAGTGATCAAGGCGCGTCTCTTCGGCCAAAAGAGCAGCGGCGGGAAAGTGGAGCTTCTGATCAACAAACAGCTCGATGCCCAGCGCTATAGCGTGCTTATCAGAGGTCGCGTCAAAGAGGGAACGATGCTGCTTTTTGACGAGGGGCTCAGAGCCGAAGTGCTCGCACTGAACGAAGATGGAAGCCGAACCGTCATCTTCAAAGACCAAGCGGGAACTCCCCTCACTTTCGAAGCGTTGCTTCCCTACCTCGAACGCATCGGCCACATTCCGCTGCCGCCGTATATGCAGCGTGAAGACACCGAAGCCGACACCCGTCACTACCAGCCCGTTTTCGCGCGCAAAGAGGGGGCGGTCGCCGCGCCGACGGCGTCGCTTCACTTCTCCGAGGCGCTTTTTAGCCAGATCAAGGCCCGGCACGACACCTACCCCGTCACACTCCATGTGGGCGCCGGGACCTTCAAACCCGTCGAAGCGGAAATCATCACCGACCACCCGATGCATAGCGAATATTACGAGATACCGCCCGAGACCGCGTCGCTGCTCGACAGCGACCGGGAAATTCTGGCCATCGGCACCACCGTGACACGGACGATCGAATATTATATCCGCACCCATCAACGGTTCGGTGAATGCGATCTCTTTTTGCATCCGGGTAATCCCCCCAGACGTGTCAACCATTTGATGACCAACTTTCATCTTCCCAAATCGACCTTGATCATGCTCGTCGCCTCTTTTCTGGGAATCGAGATGACGAAAAATGTGTATAATATAGCCATAGAAAAACGTTACCGTTTCTACAGTTACGGCGACGCGATGCTGATTATATAAACTGATGTTACATAGTATATACCCATCAGTTTGAAAAGGAGTGAATGATGCCGGCAGAATTTTGGTGGAAATTTAGTGCGATCGTTCTCATCGCCGGCGGGCTTCTTGTGACACTCTTTATCGAAATGCGCAAACCCAAACGCGACCCGAACGAAAATCCAGACACGAAACGCATGAATGACATGCTGAAAGATTGAGGTGATATGTCCGTATCCGTCTGTTCATTCAACGTCAACTCCATCCGCAGCCGTGTCGCGCTGATCGAGCGCTGGCTCAAAGAGAAGCGCGAAGTGGATATTCTCTGCTTTCAGGAGACCAAATGCGAAGCCGATCAATTTCCCACCGACGTGTTCGAATCGATGGGCTACCACTGCGCCGTCAACGGGCAAAAGAGGCTCAACGGCGTCGCCATCTGCTCCAAACTTCCACTCCGTGACGTCACGACCCGATTCGGCCACGAAGATCTCGACCGCGACAGCCGGCTCCTTCAGGCCACGGTGGGTGAAACCGTCATTCTCAACTGCTACGTCCCCAGAGGCGGCTTGGAGGGAAGCGATCCCTATCTCTACAAAATGCGCTTCTACGATGCACTGAAAGCGTACGCCGCCACACTTCTGAAAAATCATGAAAAGGTGATTTTACTCGGTGACTTCAATGTCGCGCTGGATGAAATCGATGTCTACGATGTGGAGGTCTTCGAGGGTGCCGTCGGATTTCTGCCGAGTGAACGCCAGAAGCTTCGCCAACTGCTCTCCGTGAAGCTCAACGACTGTTTCCGCAGGGCACACCCCAACGATCAGGCTTTCACCTGGTGGGACTACCGTACCGCCGCCATCTGGCGAAACGAAGGGATGCGCATCGACTACATTCTCGCCAGCGAACCGTTGTGCCAGATCCTCGAGTCGATCGACGTCGACCTCTGGACACGCCGCAGACGCACACCAACCCCAAGCGACCACGCCCCCCTCGTGGCCACCTTCAAAGAACTCTGATCCCATGAACACGCCTGCAGCCGGAGAACCATTCTCATGCTGACAGGAAAAAGAGTTTATTATCTAACAATTTTTGTCTTTTTTTTCATCGCTGGTGTGATCTGGTTCATGAATGCCAAATCCCTTAAAAATTACACCATCGAAAGTGCGCGGACGAATCTGATGGTGCAGACCCAAACGGTTCGCGACTGTCTGGCGCGCCACACCGAGTCGGCTACGCCGCAGAGCCTCGGGAAATGTCTCAAAAGCTTCAAGGAACATCCCGAACTTCGAGACATCTGGATCGCCCGTTCCCAATCGCTGATCGCACAGTATGGTGAGGAGGGTTTTCTCACCCGACCAGCCGACGCGGTCGACCGATCGGTTCTTCACAGCGGCCGAGAAAGTGTCAAAATTCTCCAAACGGAGGACCGAACACCACAAATACGGATCACTGTACCGTTTCTTCTCTCTTCGATCGATTCGGACTCCTGTATTCGCTGCCACGAAGGGGTGGAGGGGGATGTACTCGGCACTTTCAGCACCACGTTCGATCTTTTCGATCAGATACAGCGTCTGTGGCACTGGCTCTACGATCAGGCACTCATGCTTGCAGTGGCGACGGCAGCTCTTTTGGGCTTTCTCTTTCTGATCCTCTCCCCCTACCGCCGCTTTCTCTCCCGCCTGGAGGGATCGCTCGACAGAGCCGACAAAGGGGACTTCACCGCACCTCTCAAACTCTCATCGAGTGTGCGTGAACTGAAAGATGCGACGCAAAAGTACAACCGGCTTCTCGACATCTTCGAAAAATCGATCGAAGCGATCACCCAGCGATTTTCACGGCTGATCAAAGATCTCGACATCGAAGCGGGCCATCCGCTCGAACAGATCACCAAAGCGCTCCATAAACTGGCCTACGCCTACCACTTCAAACAGAAACTCGAACAGGACTCGACGATCTTCGACGTCTACAGCGACCTAGTGGCGCTGGTGCGCAACGTCACCCATGCCGAACACTTCAGCATCTACAGTATCGACAGAAAAGAGCAGACCAAGAGCCTCGTCTACTCCACCGTCGCCGAAACGATGCGAAACGATGAAAGCGGCACGCACCACAGCGAAATGGATGAAGAGATCGCCCTCTTCGACGATATCGTCTACGAATTCCCATCGCTGATGGCCGAAGGCAAGGGAAATATCGCCTTCTACTACTGCATACCCATCGACATCGACGAGAACCAGACGATCGTCATCGCACTCTTCGCGCAAAACAGAAAAGATATGGAGAGTTACCGCGCATCGGTACTCTCTTTGAAATACTACCTTGAAAACGCCAAACCCGTCATCGAAAGCAAACTGCTGGCCCAAAAATTGAGAGAACAGTCGCTGCTCGACGGCTTGACAGGACTTTACAACCGGAAGTTTCTCGAAGAGTTCATCGACAAGATCGACAATCAGGCCAAACGCAGCCGCACCCACTACGCCGTCTTGATGCTCGACATCGATTTTTTCAAGCAGGTCAACGACACCTACGGGCACGACGTGGGCGACCAGTTCATCAAGATGTTGGGCCACATCATCAAAAATCATATACGAAGCTCCGACATCGCGGTCAGATACGGCGGCGAGGAGTTTTTGATTCTGCTGCACGAGAGCAGTCGCGAGGGTGCCATC
>JAUUDL010000153.1 GCA_030826715.1 Hydrogenimonas sp.
CGGCGGAACGTTTCGGGCCGATCATTTCGATCATCCCCTGCCCCCACATCTGATAGAGCGCCTCGCGTCGCAAAAAAACCATAAAAACGACTTCGCCCAGACGATCAAGCTGATCGTCACCGACAACCGGCTTAAGAAGCTTCAAAATTCTCTGCTTGGTATCGACAGCAGACCCCTTGGGCACCAGAGTGCTTTTTTCCTGGCGATGAACGCCTTGAGACACGGCAGAGAGGCGTTGGCCAAAATCTATCTCTCCGACGCCTACAAAAAGGCGTGGTACCGGTTCGACAAGGACAAAGTACTCTTCTGGTACGCGATGATCGACGGCCAGAAGAAGTGGCTCGAACCGCTGGCCCAAAGCTTCGACTTGAACATCTACACCCTCTACGCCCGTGAAAAGCTCCATCGCCGCTGGCCGCGCATCGTCACGCCTCAGTTCGAGAAAAGAAGGTGTGACTACAACATTTCCGATCCTTTCGCATGGCTCGCGACGCTCGATCGGATCAAGAGAGAAGATCGAAACGGACTCATCGACGATGCGAAACGGTTTATGTGTTCTCAAACGGAAGGGCACTACGCCTTTATCATGGAGCGGGCGTCGAAGTATAGAACCCACTATTTCCCCATGCCCTACGAAAAGGCATACGATGGGCTGAGTGTCGACGACAAGGCGATGATCCTCGCCATCGCGCGCCAGGAGAGCCGATTCATCCCCTCATCCATCTCACCCTCCTATGCGCTGGGGATGTTGCAGATCATGCCGTTTCTGGTGGAAGCGCTCGCCAAACAGCGGCACGAAACACTCGATCTGGATGCGATGCTCACACCCTCTGCCAATATCGCCTACGCCAGAGCGCACCTGAAGTATCTAAAAAAATACCTGAGCCATCCGCTTTTCATCGCCTACGCCTATAACGGCGGCATAGGTTTCACGAAACGGCTTTTGACGAAAAGAGGGATGTTTTCAAAAGGGAGATACGAACCGTGGCTGAGCATGGAGCTGGTTCACTACGACGAGAGCAGACGATACGGCAAAAAAGTGCTCGCCAACTATATCGTCTACAAAAAGATTCTTGGAGAGCCTATCGGCGCGGCATCGGCCGTTGAAGCGATAACTGTGCCGAGCCGTACGGATCGATTTCGCAGTCGATGAGATATTTGGGCGATTTCTGGGCCGGGAATCGCACCACCCAGTACCTGCCCCAGCGCGTGACACTCGGTACGATCGTGTAGAGGTCGTCCTTTCGGGTGACAGGCGTGGCCTCGAGCGGTTTGTCGCCGTTGAGCGTCAGACGGCACAGATCGTCGAATTTCTCTTTTTTCAGATCGGTGATGACGCCGACGAAGAGGTAGACCCCCCTGTCGTACGGATAACGCTCGGGAAAGAGTTCGTTCAAAAGGGTGACGCTGACGGAGGCTTTGGTCTCCAGGGAGCGGACGATCTGCGCCTGGCGCGTATAGACGAGCGCCTTTTCATAAATGGTATCCGGCTGGATCATCTGTGAGACCTCGTTTTTCCCCGAACAGCCGGTGAGAACCGCCGCACCGGCGACAAGAGCCGCCATTTTCATCATTATCTCTTTGATCACGATCACTTCCTCATTTTGAATTAAATAACTGCTGTTACGCAAAAAGCGTTACATCATCTCGAAATCGAAGATTTCGTAGTTTTAGGGGGCGCAGGGGACGGTCAATCCCCGCCAAAGTATGGCTTTGCTCATACTTTGCGTAACATCAGTCAAACAAGAACACCTCTAAAAGCTCATGAAGCTATGGCACTCATGGGTTTTTGGAGATATCCTCAAGGCGATTTTAGCATAGCTTTTATCTTTTTTGGCTATAATTGCCATCACAAATTGCCACAAGGTCAAGACTTGAGAATACGCAAAGCCGTCGCCTTTACAGGCCCTTCCAACAGCGGAAAAACGACACTGATCGAGAAAGTCGCACGGCGGCTGATACCAAAATACAAAGTGGCGATCGTCAAAAACGACCCCAAAGACAAGGCCACGCCTGTCACCCGAAAGGACGACCTCTACACGATCGTACCGAGTGTCACGCGCTGGGGGGTAAAGATAGCTGGAAATTTTTTCAGACGGGTGCTGAGGTTGTCGTCACATCGCCCACGCGTACCACCTACTTCTCCCACCGACACAAGAGCATCGAAGAGATCATTAGGATGGTCGACGATTTCGACTATCTTCTCGTCGAAGGGCTCAAAACGCTTCCGCTTCCGAGAATCGCCATTTTCAGGGGCACGATTGACGAAAGTTACTTCCCCTACTCCGAGGCGATCGCCGTAGACGGAAGTGTCGACGTTGCCGACTTCGACATTCCCGAAACGATTGACATCCTTGATCTCAACGATACCGATCATATCCTCGAATGGATCAAAAACCATGCAAAGGCCGTGTAAATGAAAACGCTCAAACCAATTTTCGACGCTATCGAAACCTCAGCTCACCGAATCCGCGAAGCGATTACCAATGAGGATCTCTGCTACTCCGAAGCATGCAACGCCACCGGAGATATGCAGCTCAAACTCGATATCCAGAGCGATCTGATCATCGCCGAAGAGTTTTCGAAGATCACGGCGATCAAGGAGATCGCCAGCGAAGAGAAAGAGGAGTCGGAAACCCTCCACGAAGAGGGTCGATACTGCATCGCCTATGACCCGCTTGACGGATCGAGCCTGATCGACGTGGACCTGAGTGTTGGTACAATTTACGGCATTTACGACAGAGAGTTCCAACCGCAGAACATGATCGCGGCGGTCTATGTAGTGCACGGGCCCCGCCTGGAGATGGTCACCGCCTACAAAGGGGGCGTACGCCACTTTATCTACCGTCACGGACAGTTCATGGAGCAAGAGACCGTTTCTCTGAACGAAAAAGGCAAACTCAACGCCCCGGGCGGAACGCAGCAGTACTGGCCCACCCACCACAAGAAGCTGATCGACGGCCTCTTCGCCGAAGGCTACCGCCTCCGCTACTCTGGCGGCATGGTGCCGGATCTTCACCAGATACTTCTCAAAGGCGGCGGCCTTTTCAGCTATCCGGGCACGACCGACAAACCCGACGGCAAACTTAGAAAACTCTTCGAAGTCTACCCGTTCGCCTTCGTCTATGAAACGGCCGGCGGCGAAGCGATCGACGACAAAGGACGCAGACTGCTCGAGACCCGGTGCGACGATCCACACGAAACGACGCCCTGCTTCTTTGGAAGCAAATACGAAATTTCCAAAGTGAAAGAGGCGTATGGCATCGGCTGAAAAGAGTCTCGACCGTTGGGAACTGGCACGTGAAGAGGCACGCATCAAAGTGCAGTCATGCCAGAAAGAGCATGCCGTCAAAAGCTGTATGGCCTGTGATAAAGTGCTCGGCTGCGAAATACGTGCCGATTATGTCAAAAAGGTCTATGAAAGCATGAGTAAAGGCCAAGGCGGCGGATTTGAATTTTAATAACTGATGTCAGAAAAAGAGGTTTTATGAGCGAAAAATGTAAAAAAGTCTATATCACCACTCCCATCTACTATGTCAACGATGTGCCGCATATCGGCCATGCCTACACGACGATCATTGCCGATACATTGGCACGCTATTCACGTATGATCGGCATGGACGTCTTCTTTCTCACAGGCACGGACGAACATGGCCAGAAGATCGAGTTGGCCGCCAAAGCGCGCGGCAAGAGCCCGCAGGAGTACGCAGACGAAATCTCCAACCGCTTCAAACAGCTTTGGGGCGATTTCGAAATAAGCTACGACAAATTCATCCGAACCACCGATCCAGAGCACATGAAGGGGGTCCAGAAAGCCTTCGAAGTGATGGTCGAAAGAGGCGACATCTACAAAGATGTCTATCGGGGGCACTACTGCGTCAGCTGCGAAACCTTCTTCACCGACACCCAGCTCGTCGACGAAGAGTTCTGCCCCGAGTGCGGCCGTTCGACGACGATGGTCGAAGAGGAGAGCTACTTCTTCCGTCTGAGCAAATACCAGGACAAGCTGCTCGAGTGGTACGAGAATAAACCCGATTGCATCCTTCCCAAAGCGAAACGCAACGAAGTGATCAACTTCGTCAAAAGCGGTCTCAACGACCTCTCCATTACGCGCACCAGTTTCGACTGGGGTGTCAAACTGCCCGAGAGCATGCACGATCCCAAACATGTGATGTATGTCTGGCTCGACGCCCTGATGAACTATATCACCGCGCTCGGATACGGTACCGACGAGAAGCTGATGGATTACTGGCCTGCGAAGATCCACCTGATCGGCAAGGATATCCTCCGCTTCCACGCCATCTACTGGCCGGCCTTCCTGATGAGTCTGGGCCTCGAGCTTCCCCACCACGTCGCGGCCCACGGCTGGTGGACGCGCAACGGTGAAAAAATGAGTAAAAGCAAAGGCAATGTCGTCGATCCAAGAGAGATCGCGGATGCCTACGGCCTCGAAAATTTCCGCTACTTCATGCTTCGCGAAGTTCCCTTCGGACAGGACGGCGATTTCAGCCAGCGCGCCCTGATCGACCGCATCAACTCTGATCTCAGTAACGATCTGGGAAACCTGCTCAACCGTATCATCGGCATGAGCGGCAAATATTTCGATTTCAACGTCCAGAGTGAAAACGTGGGCCATTACCATAAAGAGGAACTCGCCGAGGTCGAAGCGATTCTCGCCAATGTCGAACCCTTCCTCTACGAAGTGCAGACCAACCGCTATCTCGAAGAGCTCTGGAAAACGCTGCGCATCGCCAACAAAGCGATCGATACGGCGATGCCGTGGGTCAAGATGAAAGAGAACAAAGAGGACGAGGCGATGGCGACGATCGCACTGGTCGCCAACATTCTGGCCAAAGTCTCGGTACTGCTGCATCCGGTGATGCCCAAAACCACCCAGACGATCGCCCATGCCCTGGGATTTGAAGTGAACAACGAAAGCTATATTCGCCTGATCAAAGAGAAAGCGCTTCTGGAGCGTTTTACGATCGAAAAGGTTCCGCCTCTCTTCCCGCGCATCGAAGCACCTCTCGTGGAGACACCGGGTCAGAAAGCTGTCGAAGAGGCGAAAAAAGAGGCCGAAACCAAAGCGGATAAAAAGAGTGAAGCGAAAGCAAAACCCACATCCGATGAAAAAGAGCCCGAAGAGGAGAACCTGATCACGATCGATCAGTTTTTCAAGGTCAAACTCAAAGTCGGCAGCGTCGTCGAAGCCGAAGAGGTGCCCAAAAGCAAGAAGCTTCTGAAACTGCAGGTCGATCTGGGCGAAGAGAAACCGCGCCAGATCGTCGCAGGTATCAAAGAGTGGTACAGCCCCGAAGAGCTCGTCGGCACGCAAGTCTGCGTCGTCGCCAACCTCAAACCCGCCAAATTGATGGGGATGGTCTCGGAAGGGATGCTTTTGGCGGCCAAAGACGATGAAGGCCTCTGCCTGATACGCCCTGAAAAACCGAGAAAGCCCGGCAGCGCCATTGGCTGACACCACCTGCTTTACAGCTCATCTCTATGCGTCTTGAAAACGTGCTTGCCGTCACCGGCGGCAAGCTTCTTTGCGAACCCGCCATTTCCCGATTCGACAATATCACCCCACATGCCAAAAAAGCGACACGAGGCTCTCTGTTCATCGCGATGAATCCAGACGAGATTCCCATGGCTCTTCAAGCTGGTACGTACGGGGTTTTGACCGACGCCACCGTCGTTCCGACCGATAGGGAGATCGCATGGATTCATGTCGAGAACCTTGTGCCTGTCCTTCCCAAACTGCTTCGACTCTGGCTCATGGTCCATCCCAGGAGAATCTTTGAAGTTTCTCGGCCACATATCGAATATATCGAACGAATCGGGCGCGACAATAAAATCGTGACACTGCAGGGGGATGAAACGGCGATGAGCCTGAAGATTTTCGACTCTGCCCATTGGCAGACGATCTTTTGCGCGGATACCTCCTTCCTGGAGCATATCGGTGTCCATCCGCAAAAGCCCCCTTGCCAACGCCCCGAAGCATCGATCGTCTCTTCTACCATTTTCGAGACCTCCCTCATCGTCAAAGAGCACTACTATGAACGTCTTTCGTTGATAGCTCCCATGGTCGACATTTTGCTCGAAGCGGCGGGATATCTTGATGCCCTCGCACTTTCATGGAGCCTTTCCAATCTGGACTATACCGCGTCGCTTCAACCCATCTTCGTCGATCACGAAGGTCGTCAAAAGGATTTCGGAGAGAGTGACCGGGTCCTCGTTTTTGCCACCCCTCACCTTCCATGCCGGTGTTACGAGCATTTTAAAAATGCCAGATGGAGCCATGTTTCCTTTTTCAAAGCAAAGAACATTAAGTTTTTGTGTGATATAAACCCACTTCAAAACATTTCGACAACTGATCACGGGATCGATGCAGATCTGGTCAAAATATTGTGTCGCTCTTTGAAACGGCCAGGCTATCTGGTATTGATCGGTGTCGATAAAAACGGTATATTGTATCGACTGGCACAATATGACCGGAAAAGAAACCACACAAAAAAAGGATTATTCTAAATGCAGGCACATGCGGAACCAGGACCCTCGGACTTACAGGAGTTTTTAGGAAACTATTGGGATATCATCGCCGGTTTTTTCAGTGCGGTACTCGCTTTCACTTTTCACTTGACGGGACATCCCTACCTGGCGACCCTCTTTGCCGGACTCGGTATCGCCGCTTTCTCCTTCACCGTTTCAGAAATCGCCGAAATACTGGCCGAACGCCTCCAGGAGCCCTACGCCAGTTTCGTCCTCACCTTCAGCGCCGTCGCGGTGGAGATTCTGCTTCTTTTCATGATTTTGCTCGAAGGTGGTCACGGAACGCACGGCCTCGAGACTGTCAAAGGCGGAATCATCTCCGCTGTCATCGTCGATATGAACGTTCTGCTGGGCATCGCGGTCTTCGTGGGCGGGCTGCGGTTCAAGGAGCAGGAACACAACGAAGACACCTCCAGCACCTATACCACCATTTTGCTCGTCTCTTCCGTACTGCTGCTCGTTCCGAGCCTTCTGCAGTACTCCAAAGGCAGTTTCGACGCACTGCCGGTCGCCAGCTATATCATCGCGGCTCTTTTGATGCTCTACTATGTTATTATCTTCATCTTCCAGACCAAAACCCATATCCACTTTTTCAAATCCACGGCCCGAAGCCGTATCTTTCGTATGCGACGAAGGAAAAACGAAGACGAAGAGTACGAACACGAAGAAAGCTACATTTTCGAACGTCTACCCAACATCGCCAACTTTTTCTCTATCTTCGGACTCATCTTTCTCATCGGTGTCATCGCCGAAATCTTCGCCAGCGACGGTATGAAGATCGCAGGTGATCTTGGTATCTCCGCCGCTCTTGCCGGTCTGGTAATCGCGATCATCAGCGTTTCACCCGAACTTTTCACTGCCGTCAAGGCCGCCAAGAGCGACCAGATTCAGCGCGTTGTCAATATCGCGATGGGTGCATCCACCGTCTCGATCCTGCTTACCGTACCGATCCTGATGATTCTGGCACCTCTGGCCGGCCTTCATCTGACCCTCGACTTCAACGCCCTTCAGATCGGGGCTTTGATTCTCACGGTCATTCTGGCCTGGAAAACGACCGACAACGGTGAAACCAACTATGTCGAAGGTGTTTCGCACCTGATGTTTTTCTTCGCCTATGCGGTGATCGCGGCGTTCTACCATTAAAGAAACAAGGAGGCGTCTTTGAAACGAAGGGATTTTCTGAAAGCGACGGCCGCGGCCGGCGCGGCGGCGACACTGGGAGGATGTACGAGAGAACAGATCGAAGGGAAAAAGAGTGTCCATATCAAGCGCCGCCGGAAGGTCAAACTGAAACTGGCCACCAGCTGGCCGGCCGGTTTCCCCATCATGGGGACAGGCGTGGAGCGTTTCGCCAAGATGGTCGGTGCCATGAGCGGCGGAACGCTCGAGATCAAAGTCTATCCCAAAAACATTCTGGTCCCCGCACTGGCAGTGTTTGACGCCACCAGCAGCGGGCAGATCGACGCTTTCCATTCCGGTCCCTACTACTGGAAGGGCAAAAACCCCGCTTTCGCCCTCTTTAGCGGCGCGCCTCTGGGCATGGTGGCGAGCGAACTGACGGGGTGGATGAATCACGGCGGCGGATACGATCTGTGGCGAGAACTCTACGCCAAGTTCAATCTCTACCCCTTCATCGGCGGCAATACGGGCGTACAGATGGGCGGGTGGTTCAGAAAGCCCATCGAATCACTGGATGACCTGAAGGGTCTGAAGATGCGCATTCCCGGTCTGGGCGGCGAAGTGATGGCACGATTGGGCGTCAACCCGATCCTGCTTCCGGCCGGCGAAATCTACACCGCACTCGAACGCGGCACGATCGACGCCACCGAATGGGTCGGCCCCGCACTCGATATCCGGATGGGCTTTTACAAAGTGGCCAAATACTATTATACCGGCTGGCACGAGCCCGGATCGATTCTCGAACTCACCTTCAACAAGGCGCGATTCGAGAGCCTCAGCGACGAGCACAAAGCGATCATCCAGTATGCATCCGAAGCGATGAGTACGCAGATGTATGTCGAATTCATGGACCAGAACGCCAGGGCGCTGGAGAAACTCAAAGCGATGAATATTCAGATTCGCGATTTTCCCGAAGAGATCATCGAATCGGCCAAAAAAGCGATGGAAGAGGTGGCCAAAACCCAAAGTTCGGTCAGTGCCGATTTCAAGCGGGTCTATCAATCGATGGAGGCGTACTACCGTCTCGTCAAACCCTGGACCGACATCAGCGAAGCGAAATATCTCTCAATTCGATAACCGGAAAACGGCGTCGCAGTCGTTTGACGAAACGCTCCGACGCGTCCCTGAGCGCTTCCGGTCCGCTATCCGCCGACAGACCCGTCACCTTCAAAGACTCTACGATGCCCCTTTTTTGGAATCGGGGATGGAAGATGAGCTTCAAATCGGCATCGAAGCGATGAATGTTTTTTGAATTGTCGTAGCGGTGTGAGAGCTTTCCTCTGATCGAGATGCAGACACTGTTGGAATCGGTGCTGCGGTGAGTGACGACGGGCCACCCTTTCTCTTCGAGTATCTCCTTCACATCTTTTGCGAATATCTTTTGCGCAGGCGTTGCGACGGGATCGATACAGAAAGTGATCTTTTTACGGATCGTGGCCCACTCATTTTCGAAATAGGCTCGCCTTTTTCCAAAGAGCCGTTCATCTTTACGGGCATCGGGTGCAATGGCCGTCAAAAGGCGGTATTCCGATGACATCGCCCCCGTTTTCTTCAATATCTCCGCCAGTGTCAGGTAACGTTCGAGTATCGGTTTTTTTCGCACGTTCTTCCACATCCTCTCCAACGAAAGCCGCTCTTTGCCCAGGCGATCTTTCAGCCGTCGAATGAACAGCTTTTTTTGCAATGCGACAAGAAGAGAAGTTTCGGAAGGGTGGAACCGTCCCTCCTTCACCAGTTCGATAGCCGAAGATGGTAGCGAGGAAACGATACTTTCGGCGACCGCATACTGCTCTTTGCCCAAAACCTTCCTCTCTTTGCGCCGATAGAGCTCCGATTCGGCCGAAGCGACGATATTGTACACCAGATTGGAGCGCGCCTTCGCAAGAGCCTCCTTTTCGCTTTCGCCACGCCCGAAACCATAGAACTTTTCGGCATCCGATACCGGTGGATGCAGATACCACCATGGCAAGAGATTCGCATTCGTCCGGTTTTTTGGAAGCTGTGGCGGTTGCTCACCAAGGCAACCGCCCAATATCCATGCCAGGGCGATCAGTGGGAGCAAAAGTGTGATCGATGATTTTTTCAACATATCGCCGTTATCGATGTTTGTATGCGATCGGATCCGAAATGCCCGCTTTTTCGAAACCTTTGAGCCGCAGACGGCAGCTGTCGCACACACCGCACGCCTCCTCTTCGTTCTGGTAGCAGCTCCATGTCAGCTCCAGAGGTACATGGTACTCGAGCGCGGTCTTCACGATATCCTCTTTCTTCAGATGCACCAGCGGCGTTTCGATGCGGATGTGCGTCGTCTCTTTCGTGCCCAGATCGATCGCTCTCTCCATCGCTTCGATAAACGATTCACGGCAGTCGGGATATCCGCTGCTGTCTTCTTCCACCACGCCGATGTAGATCGCTTCGGCCCCCTCCTTCTCCGCCACCGCCGCCGCGATGCTCAGAAAGATGCCGTTTCGGAAAGGGACGTAGGTGACCGGAACCCCCGCTTCGATACCGCCCGTGGGAACTTCGATCGTACGGTCTGTGAGCGCGGAAGCCCCAATCTGTTCGAAAAATGGAAGATCGATCACATATCGGTTCACCACCTGCAGTCTGTCGCATATTTCTTCGAATGCACGCCGCTCCCTGGTTTCGGTACGCTGCCTATAATCGAAATGGACCGCCACGACCTCGTACCCCTTCGATTTGGCGATAAAGGCCGCCGTCGTCGAATCCATGCCGCCACTCAAAATCACTACCGCTTTTTTCATATCAATCTATTCCGTTCATCATATTATAGTATGATGAAATTCTACACTTAAGCGCCTTGCATTCTCCAAAAATCATTTTGCATGATACAATATATGCCTATGAACAATGAAATGAGACACTCACTTGATATCCCTTCGTCATGGCAGCGACTGGATGAAAAACTCCTGACTGGCGTCGTCATAGTTATCGGAAGCACCGATGCGGGTAAAAGCACGTTTGTACGCTATCTCGCAGAAAAGGTTCGAAACCAACGTATCGTCGCGGTGATCGACGGCGATATCGGTCAGACGGCCATGGGACCGCCGGCGACACAGACATTGAGATGCTATTTACCAAATTCCGATTCCGATTCCGACTATGCAGCGAGATGGTTCGTAGGTGGTACCTCCGCCGCTTCCAACAGGGAACATATACTCATCGGGTTGGAGCGTCTTGTACGGAAAGCCGAAAAATGCGGCGTACAAACGATATTCGTCGATACGACGGGCTTCATTTCGCCTGATGCGGGGGCTCATACGCTCAAATGGAGTAAATTCGATCTGTTGAGGCCATCGACCGTTATCGCATTGAAAAAAGGGGACGAGCTCGAACCCATTCTTTCCCCATGGAGGAAAAGCGGGCGTTTTTCGTTGATTGAATTGCCAGTATCCCAAAAAGTTCAAAAGGCGACTGCCGCCAAACGCAAAGCTATTCGCCGTGAA
>JAUUDL010000074.1 GCA_030826715.1 Hydrogenimonas sp.
AGTTCGCGGGCGTTTTTTTCGGTCAGGCCGAAGCCGTGGCTGGCGTTTTCGTAGTTGCCGATGACGAAATCGAGCTCTTCGCTCTCGCGAAGCTGGGGAAGGTAGCAGCGCACCATCGCCCGCCCCGGTCGCCCCACAATATCGCCGATGAACCCGATTTTCATTGCCACCTCACTGTTTGCTTTTTATTTTTTTGGGATATTCGAAAAGAACTGTATGCCCTTTCATCCGGCACGCTTCACGCCATTGCTCTGCATCGAACGCGATCCCGACGATGCCGGCGGTGGGCACATTGTCGATCGCCACATCGCCCAGGGCGTTGGCAAGTTCCGTAATGCCGGGATTGTGACCGACGAGCATCACCCTTTTCGCCTCGTCCGGAAAGCCGCAGACCGTATAGATCAGCGACTGCAGCGACGCCTCGTAGATCCCATCCACAAAAAGAATATCGTCCTTGTTGTACCCCAGCTCTTCGGCAACGATCCGGGCCGTCTTCTTCGCGCGTTTGGCGGGAGAAGAGACGATGAGATCGGGCTTGATACCGCTCTTTTTCAAAAAACGCCCCATCAAAGGCGCATCCTCTCTCCCCCGTTTGTTCAGCGGACGGTCGAAATCGGCCAGCGTCGGGTCGTCCCAGCTCGATTTGGCATGCCGTATCAAAAAGAGTTCTCTCATCCATCGCTCCTTATCGCACGAGATTCAACGCATTCGTCGCATTGATCTTGCCGTAGCCGTAGTAATCGTTGCGGCCACTTTGGTCGTAAGATTCGTTGCCTATCTTGTCTGCACTACATTCAAGTGCATTGACAACATTTTCACGTGTCAGGTTCGGGTTGGCTTCCAAAAGCTGTGCCACGACGCCGGTGACAATGGGTGCCGACGCGGAGGTCCCGGCAAATGGTTTTGGGGGATCGTTACGCCCACTTCTGTAATCATCATAAAGAATGTAATTCAAATCTTTGTCGGCGACTCCCGCCTGGCCCATTTGATCCAATGTCGTAATGCCATAATGCTCGCCACCTGGAGCCATCACATCGAGTGCAGCTCCGTAATTACTATAAGAACTTCTTAAATTGTCTTCGTTACTTGATCCCACAGCAATCACTTCAGGTATCGATGACTCATCATTTCCAATATCTTGATCGTCATTTCCGGCGGCAAAAACAATGATTGTGCCCTTCCCGTTTCTGCCATGTCTCGCTATATCAACAATCGCGCTCTTTACACTATCTGCAACATCGTTGCTTCCCCAGCTGCAGTTTATGACATCCGCACCCCACTCTTTCGCCTTTTCGAATGCATCAATAATTTCAGTCGTTGAAACTCCCGTTCCAAAAGGCATTCGGATAAAATAGATATCCACACCCGGTGCGGTCCCTACAATACCTATATCGTTATTGCGTGCGGCAATTACGCCTGCCACTTCCGTCCCATGATTCTCTTCATCCGACGATGGCTGCACATTGGTTGTTCGGCTCTGAACATCGTATGTCTTTTTCACCGCATCTTTCAAATCTTCATGTGTTACATCCAAACCATCATCGATCACCGCCACTTTGACATTTCGCCCTATGTATCGATGCGTCCCATTCATATCCATATGGATTCCCGCTTCCGCCGGTTCCGCCCATTGCTGGTAATAGTAGCTATTTTGATCGAAAGAGGATACAGGCGGAACCGGCGGAAGATTGGATTTATTGTAATCTTGCATTGAACAGTTGCTGGTTTCTATAATAATTCTTCCGTCATTATTGATACCACCACTACTGCCACCACATCCCAAAATAAATAGCGCTATGACTGGATATAAAAAAGGGATTATTGATTGCAGTCTTTTCATCGGAGTTCCCGTTTTTTTATAATGTCTGGTTGAGAATACTCTACATCATCTTTTTTGGATAAAACATTGGCGGCATTGATCGCCGTTTCAGGCGATGATGTTTTAAACAGATACAAATTTCCGAAGCTGTATTTTTTAACCAGCTGCAATCCAAATTCATCCATATATTTTTTCAGATTCTCTACAGATCTGAATTTGACCAAAATTCGGTTCGAAATCGACAAGAAATGTCCCGATTGATCTACGAACTGCAATTTGTTGCCATAGCTTCGCAAGGATAGATCGCTCTGCGGTTTCAATTCGATCCGTTTTCCGTTATTTATATAGTAATACTCCCCGCCGAAGGCGCACGCACCGGCGAGAAAAAAAGAGAATATCATCTTCCTCATCGTCGTCTCTTTCACTTTTTTCTCAACGCTTCGAGCACCGCCGCGATCAGATCGTCGTCGTCCCTGCTTCGTGCTTTGAGCGTGGTTTTATTCTCCTCATTATACTGTATCGTGATGTTTTCGTTGTAGTTGCTGATGCGTTCGACCCCTTTTTTGAGTGCGAGTACCTTGATCGTGATCAGGTCGAGATACTGCCGCGTGGGAAGGTCGGGTTTGCCGAATCGGTCCTCGATCTCCTCTTCGATCTCGACAACATCGTGCGTTTCGCTGCAGGTACTGAGCCTTCGGTAGAGCTCCAGCCGGACCCGGTCGTGCGGGATCAGCGTGTCGGAGATGTAGGCGGTGATTGAGAGTTTGATATCCACGCTTCTTCGCTCCGGACCCGCCTCGTTGCTAAGCGTTCGGATCGCGTCTTCGAGCATCTTGAGGTAGAGGGCATACCCGATCTGCTTGATATGACCGCTCTGACTCTCGCCGATGAGGTGGTGGTCAAAGAGGCCCTCTTGCGCGAACTTCGCCGCGGCGGGCAGATATTTTACGTCTACAATTCGATCGCCGGCATCGAGAGCAAAAAAGAGGAGCTTCAGGAGATCCTGCCCGACCTTCGCATCGCGACGCTCCATTCCAAAATTACGGCGGCACAGACGGAGAAAGAGATGCTCAAATTCGAAAACGGCGAATATGACCTGCTGCTGTCGACCTCGATCGTCGAATCGGGCATCCACCTGCCGAAGGTCAATACGATGATCGTCGACGGTGCCGACCGATTCGGTA
>JAUUDL010000154.1 GCA_030826715.1 Hydrogenimonas sp.
CAGATGATCGGAGGAATCAGATAATCGGCAATCGTCGTACTCACACCGATCAGAAGTTCGCCATTGTTTTCATCGAAAAGATCCAGAAGCTCGTCGTCAAGGCCAAAGAGACGGGCGAGGCCACACTCTCCAAAATTTCGACGCTTGCGCGAAAGATCGACGCCGTCGCCGAAAGTGCGAGCGAAACCTCCGAGTCCACGACACGCACCAAAGAGCTGGCCGACGAGATCCGAAGTACCGTCGACAACTCTATGCAGTTGAGCCAAAAGACAAAAGAGGAGATCGACGCCGTCGCGACACGGATGGAGTCGGTGGCGGGCGCCATCGGTAACATCAACCATCAAATCGGCCGGACGGCACAGATCGAACACGATCTGGCCGAGCGCTTCAGGCAGCTTGAAACCCAGACCACCTCCGTGACCGAAGTGCTCCAGCTCATCTATGAAATCGCCGATCAGACCAACCTTCTGGCGCTCAACGCCGCCATCGAGGCGGCGCGTGCCGGCGAACACGGCAGAGGGTTCGCCGTCGTCGCGGATGAAGTGCGCAAACTCGCCGAACGGACCCAAAAGAGCCTCACCGAAATCGATGCGACGATCGGCATCGTCACACAGTCGGTCACCGAAGCGAGCGCGATGATGTCCCAAAATGCGGAGAATGTCGAGCAACTCCTGAAAGAGAGCGACGAAACGAAGGCCACCGTCGAAACCTTCGAACAACGACTGACCCGGACGGCATCGCTGAGCGACACCAATTTCGCAAGCACACGGACGATCGTCGAGAAGGTCGAGGAGGTCCTCTCAGGCATCGACCGTATCGATGCCCTCTCGGCCACCAACGCCGAAGAGGCGGCACAGATGCGCACGATCGGAAAGGAGCTCGAAGCCAAGGCGATGGAACTCAAAGCGCTCCTGGACTCTTTCAAAAGCTGATTTTTGCTATAATCGCGGCAGTTTATGGTGTCCTTTGGACACCGAAGAAGGATTTTTATGGGGCAGACCATTACCGAAAAGATTTTCAGTGACCATGCGGGCCGCGAGGTGAAAGCGGGCGAGATCGTCCGTGTACCGATCGATATGGTGATCGGCAACGACATCACCACACCGATCTCCATTCGCGCCTTCGAGGAGAGTGGCGCCGAGAAGCTGGCCAACCCCGACGGATTCTCGATCGTGATGGACCACTTCATTCCGGCCAAGGATATCGCCAGCGCCAACCAGGCCAAGATAAGCCGTGAATTTGCCTACAAGCACGACCTCAAACACTTCTTCGACGAGAAGGATATGGGAATCGAGCACGCCCTGCTTCCCGAAAAGGGGCTGGTGGTTCCCGGTGACGTCATCATCGGTGCCGACAGCCACACCTGCACCCACGGCGCGCTCGGCGCTTTCAGCACCGGCATGGGCTCGACCGACCTCGCCTTCGCGATGATCACCGGGGGCAACTGGTTCAAAGTGCCCGAAAGCATCAAGGTGGTCTTCACCGGCAAGCCCGGCGAGCATATCTATGGCAAAGATCTGATTCTCGAACTTATCCGTATGATCGGTGTCGACGGCGCGCTCTACAAGGCCCTCGAATTCACAGGTGACACGATAGAGCATCTGAGTATGGATGACCGTTTCAGCCTCTGCAACATGGCGATCGAGGCAGGCGCCAAAAGCGGCATTATCGCCGTCGACGAGGTGACCAAAGCCTTCCTCGCCGACAAACCGCTGGCACGCGAACCGAAATTCCACTACTCCGATGCCGACGCCATCTACACCCAGGTGATCGAAATCGATGTGGCCAAGCTCGAACCCGTGATCGCCTACCCGCACCTGCCCAGCAAGGGCAAACCGATCAGCCAGGCGGTGGCCGACGATCTGAAGGTCGATCAGGTCTTTATCGGCAGCTGCACCAACGGCCGCCTCAGCGACATCAAGGTCGCCGCCGAGATCGTCAAAGGCAAAAAGGTGGCGCGCCACACCCGCATGATCGTCACGCCCGCGACGCAGAAGATCCTCAAAGCCGCCGAAAAGGCCGGCTATATCGATACGCTGATCGATGCGGGCGCAGTGGTCTCCAACCCCACCTGTGGCGCATGCCTGGGCGGATACATGGGAATCCTCGGCGACAACGAACGCTGTATCTCCACGACCAACCGCAACTTCGTCGGCCGCATGGGCGCACGCACCAGCGAGATCTATCTGGCCAACTCAGCCGTCGCCGCCGCCAGTGCCATCGCCGGCAAAATCGTCGATCCCCGCAATATCTAATGTCTTTTTCGCTTCCGTGCGTCCTCTTTGCCGGGGGCAGAAGTTCCCGGATGGGGCGGGACAAAGCGCTTCTGCCCTTTCGGGAATACGCCACACTCACGGAATACCAATACCGCCGCCTCCTGCCACTCTTTCAAAACGTCTACATCAGCGCCAAAGAGAAAAAATTTCCTTTCGATGCACCGATGATCGCCGACCTGGCGGAGATATTCGCCCCGACATCGGGCCTACTGGCCGCCTTTCAATACTTGAAAAAGGACTTCGTCGCCCTTGCCGTCGATACCCCGTTTGTCGATGAAGTGATCATTGAAAAATTGGTAGAGACGTACGAACGCGGCGATGCCGAAGGCGTCGTGGCGCGAAGCCCTGGCGGCATCCATCCGATGTGCGGCATTTACACGACCGGACTTGGGGAGCGACTAAAAAGCATGGTAGAAACTGGCAGTCATCGTCTGGGCTATCTGCTTCGAAATGCCGATACACATTTCGTCGATTTCGACGATGACGCTCCCTTTTTCAATATGAACACACCTCGCGAGTACGAAACCGCCAAAAAGCGATAATTTCTTTCACCGCTCGAGAATCTGACCCAGCTGTATGCGTGTAAAGTAGATGAATTTGTTCAGTAGTGTCGTCTTGTACTTGTCTTTATGGTAGATGAGCAGAAACTGCCGTTCGAACTTGAGTTTTTTGATCTTCACTTCGAACAGATCCCCACGCTCGAGTTCGCGCATCACGCTGATGCGTGGCAGGCATGTCAGGCAGTTGCCGCTCTGGATCAGCATGTTCTTGATCGATTCGGGATGACCCAGCTCCAAAAAGACGTTGAGCTGGCTGGCCATGTCACCCAGATGGGTCAAAAAGACTTCACGCGTACCCGATCCCTCTTCACGAATCACCCACCGTTTATCCAGCAGCTTGTCGATATAGTACCCCTCTTCGTTGGATGCAAGTTCCCTGTCTCCAGTCACAACGATCAACTCATCGAGGCCCACAACCTCCTGTTTCACCGCTGTGGAATCGACATGCCCCTCGACGAATCCAATATCGACCGTGCCCTGTTCGATCATATCGACGACCGATTTCGTGTTGCCAATCTTAAGTTGTACCTTCACCTGCGGATAGTTCTTCATATAGTTGCAGATGATCGGAGGAATCAGATAATCGGCAATCGTCGTACTCACACCGATCAGAAGTTCGCCATTGTTTTCATCGTTCTTGAACTCCTCCTCGATATCGTTGAGTTTGCTCACCAGCGGGGCAATCGCTTCGGCAAAAGCTCGGCCCTTTTCGTTGAGCACCAACTTCTTGTTGATCCGGTCGAAGAGTTTGTAACCGATGATATTCTCGAGCTCTTTGATCGACATCGAGACAGCCGACTGGCTCAGCCCCATCTTTTCGGCCACTTTCGTCAAATGTCCCATCTGAGCCACTTCGAGAAAAATCTCCATCTGCCGCATCGTCACTTTCATGAAAGCTTCCCTTTAATATTACTTATAACAAAGAGTTCATTTGTCAAATTTTTTTATTATTGTATCACATCTTGCTTATTTTGTTTACAAGAAGGAATACACTATAATAATGAGTGATATTCATCCTAAAATCACTTTGTGATAAATAATAGTGAACATCCATCTTCTAAAAAGGATCTTTCATGGCATTCTCCAAAGAGAATATTCGCTATACGCTCAACGGCATTCTGTTCGTCGCCCTCTTTTCGATCGCGGCGATCCAGATCTCCGAAGTCCCCTTCATCAAGAATCTGGCGATCAGCCCTCTGATTATCGGTATCGTCATCGGTATGTTCTATGCCAATACCCTTCGTAATCACCTCCCCGACGAGTGGGTGCCCGGCATCGTCTTTTCGGCCAAGCAGCTTCTACGCCTGGCGATCATCTTCTACGGTTTTCGTATCACTTTCCAGCAGATCATGGATGTCGGCGCGGCCGGCTTCACTGTCTCGGTCGTGATGCTCACCACCACGATCCTGCTTGGAAGCTGGGCGGGCATGAAACTCTTCAAGCTCGACCGTGACACCTCTATCCTCACCGCAGCCGGCAGTTCCATCTGCGGCGCAGCGGCGGTTCTGGCCACCGAACCGGTCCTCAAAGCCGAACCCTACAAGAGCGCGATCGCCGTAGGTACCGTCGTCCTGTTCGGTACGATCTCGATGTTCCTCTACCCGGTCATGTACAAATCGGGCATCCTGCATATGGATCCTGCGACCTACGGCATCTATGTCGGCGGCACGGTCCATGAAGTGGCACAGGTCGTCGGTGCCGGCGGTGCGATCGGGCCGGAAGCCTCCGATACCGCGGTCATCGTCAAGATGACGCGCGTCATGATGATCGCACCGGTACTGATCATTCTGGGGCTCTGGATCTCCATGGCTGCCAAAAAATCCGGTGGCGAAGCGGGTGGCGTGAAACTGGTGATTCCCTGGTTCGCAGTCTGGTTCGTCGTCATGAGTGGTATCAACTCCCTCAACATCATTCCCGAAGCTATCGTCGGCGGGATCAATCAGGTCGATACCTTCATGCTGACAATGGCGATGACCGCCCTGGGGATGGAGACCAATGCCGCCAAGTTCAAACAGGCAGGCATCAAGCCGATCCTGCTGGCACTTTTGATGTTCGCATGGCTCATTGTCGTGGGATACTTTGTGACCAAATGGGCCGTCGCGCTCTTTAGCTAAGAGAAAGCATATCGGTCGGGCTTTTGCCCCGATCGGCTTTGAAAAATGCCGGTCTACGCTCTGCGACGATAGCTGAGCGCTTCGAGCAGATGGCTTTTTTCTATCTTTTCACTTCCTGCAAGATCCGCGATCGTGCGGGCCACCTTCTTGACATTCCCCACGCCTCGATGACTCAACCCGAAATTACGAACCGCCTTGAGCAGCACATCTTCGGCATCGCTTGAGAGTGTCGCATACCGCTCCAGCTCCTTTTCATCCAGTTTCCCGTTGAGCCGGCTCTGGCCTCTGGCTTTCTGTCGCC
The DNA here is from genome assembly GCA_030826715.1 of Hydrogenimonas sp. Taxonomy (GTDB): domain Bacteria; phylum Campylobacterota; class Campylobacteria; order Campylobacterales; family Hydrogenimonadaceae; genus Hydrogenimonas. The sequence continues at coordinate 5,252 of JAUUDL010000154.1, forward strand.
TGAACGCTTCGATGACCTGTGCATGCATTGTCGCTGAATCGACGGATGGCACATCGTCCGGATCGCTCTCTTGCATCTGGACGTAGATTTCTATACGATCGAGCAGCGGATCGGAGATGCGCTGTTTGTAGCGCTTGATCTCCAGGTCGCTGCATCGGCACGCATGGACGCTGCTGAGCAGATTGCCGCACGGGCAGGGATTTTGCGCCGCCACAAACATGAACCGCGTCGCATATTCGACCTTGCTGTTGACGCGTGAAATGAGCACACGATGGTCCTGCAGCGGTTCGCGAAGCGCTTCGAGCACCGTCTTTTGGAAGTGGGGAAATTCGTCGAAGAAGAGAATACCGCCATTGGCCAGAGCCACTTCGCCGATTCTGGCCCTGCTCGAACCACCGCCGAAAATACTGGGTTTGCTCGATGAGTGATGGGGCGACCTGAAAGGGCGTATCGGCTTGAAAGAGGGTTCCTCGTCGCCGAGCAGTGCATACTGGTTGGCCTGCAGTATCTCTTCGAGCGACATCGGCGGCAGAATGTATCGTAGACGCTTGGCGATCATACTCTTGCCGCACCCGGGGCTCCCTTCCATCAGGATATTGTGCATGCCGGCCGCAGCGATCAAAGCGGTGCGCTTGGCACTCTCCTGCCCCTTGACATCGATGAAATCTTCGGGATACTCCGGCATATAGTAGAAGCTCTCACCGCCTACGGCCACCTTTTCACCATCGATTGGCGTCGCTACAATCGCTTCGGGCACCGCCTCTTTTCTACAGACCGCGATCGCTTCGGAGAGATCGTTGACGGGAATATATTCGATGCCGGGAATCAATGCGGCTTTTTCGAGCGATTCGCGGGGGATCATCGCTTTTTGGATGAGATTCTGGTTTTTGAGCGAGAGCAGAAGCGGGAAGATGGATCGGGTCTCTTTCAGCCTGCCATCAAGGCCGAGCTCTCCGAAGACATAGAGGTTTTGAAGCTGGGTCTCTTCGTTTTGCAACGCGATCGCCAGTGCGATCGCCAGGTCGAAGTGGCTGCCCGTTTTAGCCAGGTCGCTCGGCGAAAGATTGACCGTTATTTTCAATGGTGGAAACGAGAAACCATTGCTCAACAGCGCCGATTTCACACGCTCCTTCGACTCCTGGATCGAGCTGCCCGCCAGCCCGACAATGCCGAAAGCCGGAAGACCTTTGTTGAAGGTGGCCTCCACATGGACCGGTTTGGCGTCGATGCCATCGAGTGTCGCGGAGAGCAGCTCCTTCACGCTATCTCTTTTTCTCCCGAAGCTCCTTGAGCTTTTTCTTCCACTCTTTTTCGAACTTCTTGCGCTTGAGGAACGAGAGCTTTTCGATGAAGAGATGGCCGTCGAGATGGTCCATCTCATGCTGGAAGGCAATGGCCAAAAGGCCGTCGGTCTCGACCGTCTGTTTTTCGCCATGGCGGTCCTGGAACTCCACCTTGACCCACTCGGCACGCTCGACATCGTCGTAATACTCCGGCACGCTCAGGCACCCTTCGGTATAGATGGTCGATCCGCGCCTGTCGACGATGACGGGATTGATCACCTCGATCAGGTTTTCCGGATGCTGCACGCCCTCTTCGTCGGGTAGGTTGATCAGCAGCGCACGCAGCGGCACACCCACCTGGATCGCTGCCAGTCCGATACCGTTTTTGGCGATCATCGTTTCGTTCATGTCATCGAGCAGGGTATGCAGCTCTTCGTCAAATTGTGTCACATGGCGACTCTGTTGCTTGAGCCGTTTGTCGGGGTAGACCACAATCTCTCTTATCATTGTCTATATCTCCATATCCTGCGGACAGACTCCGCACGGTTCATCCACTTTTTTGGCGATTTCCAGCGCCTCGAGGGCGCAGACGATCGTCTGTTCACTCGAACGGTCGAGATCGATACGCGCAATGGCGATGTCGACATCGAGCACCACCTCCTGGTCGCCGATGAAGAAGTTGGTGTTGCCGACAAGATCTTTGAGCCGCTCGGCGGCCTGCGTCGCGCTTCGCAGCGATGTATGGCGCATCAGTATGGCGAAAGTCCCGCCTTCGTAATGGGCCACCACATCGCTTCGTCGCGATGTCTTCATCAAGAGCCTGGCCACCGTTCTGAGAATCAGATGCTGGGCTTTGGGGTTCGCCACCTGCGCGAGAACCTCCGTGCTCGTCCGCACCATCATCAGCGTGCTTTCGTGGCCGAACTCTTTTATCAGCTTCTCTTCCTGTCGGATCTTCTTGAGCAGATAGTGCTTTTTGAAAACGCCATATTTCTCGTCGTGAATCGCCTGCTCCTGCACCTCGGCGACCAGCTCGCTGGTGGCGTCGTACGTCTCTTTCAGCGCACCAGACTCCTTCTTGATGATCTTCGTCATCGTCTGGATATCTTTTTGCATCGCCTCGAGCAGCGAAGCGAGCGCGCTCTTGTCGGCAACCGCTTTGGCTTCGAACTTCCGCTTTTCGATCACGTTTTCGAGATGGCGAAGGTTTTTATAGATGAGGCTGACATGTTGGAGAAATTTCTTGACATTGCCGAAAGCCTCCTTGACCGAACTCTCGAGCGCGCCCTGATGATCTTCCTCGCCACCCTCCTCGATCTCCAGTAGTTTCAAGATGCGTTTTCTAAACGGGGCCGGTTTGGTGTCGAGGCGCTTGTCGAAATAGGCGTCGAAGTTTGAGGGGGTGGGCGGCACCCCTTCGCGGATCATCTCGTCGAGGACCTCTTTGGCGTAACTCTCTATCTCGTTGGTCGGCTCTCCGAGATTTTTCGCGCGAAATTTGCCGCCCCGTTCCATCGCCGTCCCTACTTGAAGCTGCGGGTGAGCACTTCGTCGATCAGGCCGTACTCTTTGGCCTCTTCGGCGCTCATGAAGAAGTCGCGTTCGGTATCTTTTTCGATTGTTCGGACCGTCTTTCCTGTCCGTTCGGCCATGATCTTGTTGAGATACTTCTTCAGGCGCAGAATCTCTTTGGCCTGGATTTCGATATCGGTCGCCTGACCCTGTGCCCCACCGAGAGGCTGATGGATCATGATGCGCGAGCTCGGAAGCGCGTAGCGTTTTCCGGGTGCCCCGCAGGTCAGCAGGAAAGCGCCCATCGAAGCGGCCTGGCCGATGCAGATCGTCACGATATCGGGCTTGATGTAGTTCATCGTATCATAGATCGAAAAGCCGCTCGTGATCACACCGCCCGGCGAGTTGATGTAGAGGTAGATATCCTTGTCGGGATCTTCGGCCTCCAGAAAGAGCAGCTGCGCGACGATCGACGATGCGACCGCGTCGTCGATGGGCCCGCTGAGCATAATAATGCGGTCTTTGAGCAGTCTGGAGTAGATGTCGTACGAACGCTCGCCGCGCCCGCTCTTTTCGATGACGAAAGGTACGTAACTCATGCCTCTTCTTTTTCCTCTTTGTTCTCTTGCGCCTCATTGCCTTCCATCTTCTCGTTCAGAAGCTTGGTGAGCAGGCGATCTTCGATCATCGCCATCTTGATGGCGGGCAGAAGGTTCTGCTTCTGGTAATACTCGAAGGTCTGCTGGGGATCCTGGCCCATGCTCATCGCTTCGTAGTAGATCGTCTGCATCATCTCCTGGTCGGTGACATCGACACCCTCTCTTTTGGCCAGGGCATCGACAATGAAGGTCGCCTTGACGCTTTTGGCCGCTTCATCACGCAGTTCGTCGCGAAGCGCCTTGATCTTCTCTTCGTTTTCGCGAAGCTCCGCCAGCTCCTCTTCGCTCATCTGCTGCACTTTGTTGCGAAGGGCCAGCTCCACTTCCTGATCGACGACACTTTCCGGAAGGTCGAATTCGAACGCTTCGACCAGTCTTTCGACCAGCTGAGGCTTGAGCTCTTCATTGTAGAGCTTGCTCAGCTTTTCGTTCGCAATCTGCTTTTTCACCTCTTCTTTCAGCTGCTCGAGCGTCGCGTTCTCGTCACCCATGATCTTCTTGGCGAGCGCATCGTCGATCTCGACGGGCTGCTTGGTCTTGATCTCTTTGAGCTTGATCTTGAATTCGACCTCTTTGCCCGCCAGCTGTTCATTGCGGTAATCTTCGGGGAAGGTGACCTTGATTGTCTTCTCTTCGCCCTTTTTCATGCCGACCATCTGCTCTTCGAAGCCGGGAATAAACTGTCCGCTGCCGATGCGAAGTTCAAAATCTTCGGCTTTGCCGCCTTCGAACGGCTCGCCGTCAAGGAACCCTTCGAAATCGAATACCGCCAGATCGCCCTCCTGCAGGCCGCGATCCTCTTCGATCGGTTCGAACGGCGCCTGCGCTTCGGCGAGCTCTTTGATGCGGGTTTCGACCTCTTCGTCGCTCACTTCCGGCTTCTCGACTTCTGGGATCAGTTCGCTTATCTCGCCGATCTCGATTTCGGGGCGAAGGCTCAGTTTCAGCTCGACTTCAATGAACTCTTCACCACGGTCGAACTTGGTCACGGCCGGCTCGCCGATGATCTTCTCGGCATCCAGCTCCAGCTCTTTGGAAGCGGTATTGAGCACTTCGCGAAGCGCTTCGGCTTCGGCATCCTGCACGAGGCGCTCACCGAGGCGTTTCTTGACGACCGATACCGGTGCCTTGCCAGGACGGAATCCGTCGATCTTCATCTGCTTGGCCGCCTGCTTGGCGATTTTGTCTGTTTTCTTTTCAATGTCGCTCTTGGCGATTTTGGCTTCGACCTGAACGTTGGCGTTGTCGGTCTTCTTGGCAGTCACTTCCATAAAATTACATTCCTTCAAAAAAATTAGTGCAACATTTTACCCAAAAGTGGCTTCAGGTGTCTACCAACCCTTCTTGCAAAAACACATATTCACCCTTGTATGTCGGATAACCGAGTCTGGGTCACGAAGAGAGTTTGGCCAAAACGCTTTCCGCCGGTGAACAGAAAATGTAGTTACCTTCTACCGTACGCCATTTTTTCTCTTTTATGCGTCCCATTTTCTTGTGATGGTAGACCAGCCGATATTCCAGTTTGTCACTTCCCACATCCGGATAGATGGTTTTGCTCGTCATCGGATTGCCCGAGGAGACCGATATGGCGAGCGAGGAATGATCAACGTAAGGTTTGCCGAATTGTTTATAGCGCAGTTCGATACTCACCCTGGCCACGTCCATCGACTTGAGCTCATCCAAGTCTGCTTCCGCTTCCACTGTCACCGGGTGAATGGGGGCGCTCAAGGTGACGGCCATCACATCTCCATCTTGCCATTTGGCTTTTGCCGGATAGATGTGTCCTCCGCGCAGGCTCCATTGAACTTTATACTGGAATGTTCGGCTCTCGTCCCTCATGGGCGCGTAGGTGATAGTTGCTGTCTGTCCATGGGTTTCAAGATACTTCTTGTCGATAGTCACCTCGTCGATAAAGGGCGGTTGTCCTTTTCGGTCCACCTTTACTTGGACGGTAGCGTAGTTGATGACGTTTTTGAAGATATCATAAGCTTCGTTATCGATGACAAAACGGATTTCACGATGTGAAAAGAAAGGGTCATCCAGATTGACCTCTGTCACAAGCTTTTTGTTGTTTTTGAATTTATTATACCAGCTGCCTAGGTTGCCCGTCATTGTGTAGTATTCATACCTCGCAGCGATTTTCTTTAGATTCAGTTCTACTTTGCCATGCCTCTCGATGCGCTTGGCTTTGAAGGACCTGTAAACGTAACGGTCGTATTTGTTCGACTTCTCTTCAAGCGCCTCTTGTTTTTTCTTCTGATCATCAGCACTCTCTTCCTGCGTCATAGCTTCCTCTTCGGGCATACCAAAACGTTTTTGCATATCGAAGAAGATGTCGAGAACCTTTCCATAAAGACCGCTATCGACAATCTCTTTGTCCTGATCAGGTATATGCTGGATATAAACGAATTCGACCACCCCGTTCTCTTTCAGGAAATCGACCATCAGGCGCTGTTGTGTTTCCGTCATGGTAGTATATTTTTTCCTGTCAAAATTAAAGAGACCCAAAATTGGAGCAATGGGGTTGAATTTGGGATTCCATTCCAAATGGCTGCTGGTTCGCTTTGTGCTTTGGTGACTGAATTTGTCGATAAGATTATGGTACTTGTCATAATCGATCTTGATTCGAACGTCATAAGCAGGTATTTTGACGATGTATTTGAGGTCAAAGACGACAGAGATGTCGGTCGTGCTTTTTTGAAGGCTTTTGTCCAGTAGGGTGGCGCCATAGGGATCCAATCGTGCAGCGATAGCCACTTTCTGCCCCTCCATCACAGGAGCCTTGCCGCTAGTCAAAAGCGCGGATGTGAAGCCCTTGTCTCCTAGAACCGCGGAAACGACACTGAAACTGTTGCCTTCCGAGCCCACCTCCAGAGGCACCGCCCCTTTAAGGGCGGCACCAGGAGCAGCTTTTTTCAGTTTTTTGCGCAGTTCCCTGAGTTGCCTCGGCGAGAGGCCGTATTCCACCATAACATCGAGAATAGCCCCTTCGGCGCCTCCTTCCTTTTTGCTTTTGTCCGTCACGAACTTGATCATAGAAAACATGGGAAGCCCGTCCGGCGCTTTGGAAATATGGGGGTTGGTCGGAAGATAGTAGTAATTTTTCGAGACCACTTCCGGATTGTCGGTAGCGGCGGGGAAACAACGCACCGTCGTACCGTCGGCGAGTTTGATGTCTATATGCCTGCCGGCTTGTATACCTCCGACTTCCCTGACCGATTTCCCGGACGGTACGGTGGGCAGCGGCACGGGTTTGAATTTCGGCATATTGAACCGGTAGTTTTGCATTTGCATCTCAAGCTTAGGCGCTGCATACAACATGGCAGCGGAGAGAAAAAGCGAAATTGCCAAGGCGGCGGTTTTACCATTAAAGAATCTGTTCATCTTCGTTCTCCTTATCGTTTTATTTTGGGTGGAGTGAGCATCAGGTACTCCTCATCCAGTTTCGTCCATTCCCCTTTGACCGCTTTGGCGCCGAAGGGATACCAGTTGACTTTGTACTCGACAGGGGTTCCAGGATCATGGAAAAGTATGGCACTGGAGAGTGAATCGGCATCGTTATGTTTGAGGAGGGCGATCTTTTCTCTTTTGGGTTTTCCAAAAAGGGTATAACGCGCCATAACGAGCGCCGTTTTGATGCCAACTTCATCAAAAGCGAGTCGGTCGGCGTCAATCTGCAGATCTAGCCTCTCCAGTGGTGGTGCTATGGTCACGATGGGATCCTTTGTCGTGAACCAGGCGTCACTTTGTTCGGGAAGTTGGACCTTTCTGTTCCCTTTGACACTCCATGTCACCCGATAGTCGTAATTGAGCCAGGCATCGCTCTCTTCGCCCAGCCTTGCATAGGTCCACGACTTGCTGAACTTTCCTTTCCTGATATCTTCCCTCGTGAAAAGGAGTTCGCCCGTGGCAACCGAACGATTGGCGTCTTCATAGACCTTCCGAACATTGACACTGCCGAAATTCATGATTTTCTCGAAGGCATCGGTATAATCGCCGTCGATTCTGAAAAAGACTTCACGCTTTTGAAAGGCAGGATCAGCGAGATTGACGACCCGGAAAATCTCCGGATGGCTTTTGTATACTTCGTAAAGCCCGGAAATGTTTCCAGCGCTATCAAAGGGAACTTTCACGACAGAATTTCTCGTGATATTGATACTGAAAATGCCGCGGTTGATGTCTTTACGTTTCTTGAGTACAAATTGATTGTCAGTATAGTATTTCTGGTCGCCCGTACCTTTAAACAGTTTGGTAATCCACCCGCGACTTTGTCGCCCTTTGAGCTGTCCTTTCTCTACGGCCTGCTCTTTTTTGGGCATTGCGGTGAAACCGGTTTTGGTATCGAAGATAATTTTGGTCAGTTTCTCCGCTGCCATATCCGTAAGCCGCTGCATTGCGTGAGCGGAGGATTTCTCAGGCAGTCTGTCAAGTACCTCTATTTCGATGATTCCCGTACGCACCATTTCGTCATAAATATCCCGAAGCTGCCGCTTGGTATATTCCTTCTGGCGATTCAGAACCTTGGACATATGGTCGTAGACCGTGGAAATATCGGCGCGTATTTTGGCGCGGTATGCTGGAATTTTGGCTTCGTAATAGGCGTGCAGTGCAATGGAGACATCGGAGGTGGGATGCATCAGGGACTCCCACAGCAGTGTAGCCCCGTGGGGGCTCAATGAAGCGGCGACTGCCGCTTTGGAGCCGGGAGTGATAGGCGCCCGTCCCGACGAGATGAGCGAGCGTGTGAATCCTTTGTCGCTAAGCGTAGCCGAAACAATAGAAAAACTGCCCTCGCTATCTTGACGTAGCGGGACGGGGCCGAGCAGCATAGCACCGGGTATCTCTTTTTTAATCTTTTTTTTCAGCTCCTCAATCGCTTTTTTCGGCAGATCGAGCGTTACCAACATATGGAAAAGCCCCCCGCTCGCCTTACCGTTCGGATCGATAAATTTGACGACCATAAGCTCCGGAAGCCCCTGGGCGTTGCGCGCCACATGGGGTGTGGTGGGCAGATAGTACCATGCATTCTTCTGGTCGGCATCGGGCAAAAGCATGACACTGCCTACCTGTCGGATGGGCCCGTCGTAATTGACCAGGGCGAAAAGCGGCAAAGTCGAGACCCAAATAAGCGACACAATCGTTTGGAACAGTCTATTCATAATCATGCCTCCAGTTCGTCCCAGTAGAGTATATCCCCGACGACAGGGATGGGTTTGGAGACGATTTTTTTGCCGCCTTTGAGATACCATGTGATGGTGGCGGTCGTTTTGCCGTCCAAGCCTACGGGAATGTCGACGAGGGCTGTGGGCGCGGTACCTTTATTGCGAATGGTCACTTGGGTTTTGAGCGTTTTCCCCTCGATGGTGCTTTCGAATGTGATAACCGCATGGCGCACCTTCGCTGCACGAAGTGACTGGGCGTCCCCTTCGATGGAGAGGGTTCTGTATCTGAAAGGGGGTGTGACCGAAAGCATGGCGCTGTTGCGGCGCTCCCAGGGTTGCGTAATCTCCACTCCACCATAGAAGGACCAGGTGGTCTGGATTTCGTAATCGAGCCAGGCTTCGCGGTCGCTGTCCCCTTTCCATCCGTAACGCAGAACAAAATTATTTCCTTTCTCGTTGAAAAGTTCGGGAGTGATAACCACCTCATCGGTGGTGACGGCACCATTTTGGTGGCGTTTGCGCATTCGGACGGTGACGAAGTTAATATGTTTGGAGAATGTGGCGGCATCCTGTCCGTCGAGGGTGACGAAGATATCGCGCTGTTTGAAGACGGGATCGTCGATGAGCACGGCTCGGAATACCGAGGGGTCACTGCCCCATCTGCGGTAAAGCGGACCAACGTTTTCACTCATCGTAAACGCCTGGGTTTCGGTGCGAAAACGGTTCAGCGTCATCTTGAAGTGACCGCTTCGCTTGATGTGTTTGAGGCGGTAAGAGGCGATGAGCGAGATGGGGTGGGGTGCCTTCGCTTTTTTGGGAGCAGGCTTTGCCTCCTTGGATTTTTCTTTTTTTTCTTTCTCTTTTGCTGGCTTTTCTGTTTTAGAAGAGGGCTTGTCGGATGCTGGAGTAGCGGACAATGGTTGTTCCTCTTTTTTTGTCGATTCCGGTTTTTCTCCCGAAACAGTATTAGCGCTTATTTCCTGGAGCATTTTCCCTTCCAGTTCATTTTGCCAGATGCCAAGGTCAGACACCTGTCCACCTTTTAACAAGTGCGAAACCTTCACGGCGTCTTCAATCATCCGAAGACACGCTTCGGTCTTGTTTTTGGGGAAACCTTGTTTTTTTGCATCGTTATAACATTTGCGTGCTTCGGCATATCTCTGCGCGGCATTATCGTAATCCTGTTTCGTCGCACCTTTACAGTCAGGAAGATTTTCCATGTAAAGCTTTTGAAGAGCTTTGAGTCGCTCTTTCTCTTCATCGTTTAGCGTTGATGGGTCGGTGGACGTGGCGATTTCCAGACATTTGGAACGCACATCTTCATCAAGGGAGAGCAAGAATTTACATATTATATCCGTTCCCCGGGCAATATTAATAAAACAGTGATTATTGGCATATTCCATCGGAGATTCACTGCTTTGAGTTAGAACGGATTCGTTACGATATTTGTCGAGAAGGCGATTGAATCTAGCCAGCTCTTTCCTTTTCCATTCTGGCAATTTCTTTTGCAGCTTCATAGCCGCTTTGATTGATTTTTCACATTCGTTTATCGCATCTTGAGTATGGACGGTACTTTGTTGAAGTTGATGCATACATTTTTGGGCATGTTCGAATCTTTTTTCGGCTGTTTTTCTTCCACTGTGGCGAGAATGCCGGGAATGGGTTGCATGAGAATGCGTTGAAACTTTCTTCGGCTCTTTTTTCTCTTGCTCAAAATAGGATTTTGCATCAACGAAACTTAAAATTGTTTTCACAGTATCGGCGAGGACCTGCGCCACTTTATTCATAGCTTTCAAAAATGCTTCGCTCTGGTCCTCAGCCAATTGATACAACAGCTCGCGTGACAATTCCTTATTGCCGCAAAAGGCTGCTATCGTTTCCGGCAATACGACGGCGTAGACGTGGTAAAGTGCTTTAATGGATTCGTGAAGTTCAGGAGGGTACTTGTCTATATGCTTATACGTATCCGCGACAAGCGCTTGGCATTGCAAAATCCGGTCGATATTTTCTTCGGGAGAATTGAATATCGATATCTTACTGCATTCGTCCACGTCTTGCTGATAAAATTTTTCATAGACCTTTATATCGTAGTCGTCTTCCGCCCAAGCAGGGGTTATGAGCGAGGCGTTGAGGATAAAGGTTTCAGAGGTTTGTCCTGACAGGAAGTTGGGCCCATACCCAGGAGGTGCAAGAAAATAGCTCGTTTTCTTTTTGAGAGCTTTGTCGAGTTTGAGCATTTCGATCGCCTTGTCGAGGTTAGGATATCCTCCTTTCTCCACTTCCGCCCGCGTTAATTCGTCAGGCTGTGCGGGCTCGAACATCATCTTGAGCAGATAGGCGTTCACACTGTCGATAATTTTGTCCATCTGCTTGTCTTCGCCCTTGGCCGTGATCTTCACGGCTCCAGTTTGGCGAAGCTCCTGAAAGAGCATGTCCACGTCGGCACCGAACCAGGCGTACTTAAATCCTGCCCTGACGCGGTGGGAGGAGGCGATACGCTTCCAGTCGCCTTCAATCGTCGCCTTGTAAGGCTCTCTCACACCCGCGAACTCCATCTCGAAAAGAATGGAAATGTCGGGGGTGTCGCTTTTGAAACTCTCCCACAATATTTCAGCACCCTCTTTCGTCAGGCCGATGGAAACAGCAGCCTTTTGCCCCTCCATCAGAGGAGCTTTACCGATGGCAACGGTCTTTGTAAATTCTTTGTTGTCCTTGGTGAAGGAGGTAACCAGGGCGAAATGGCCCTTTCGGTAGATGACGGGACCGGCGAGCTTGGCTTCGGGAAACTTCTCTTGCAGTGCCGCCTCGGCTTCCATCACATCCTGTGGGGATGCGCCGTAGGTGACCAGGAAGTGGACAATACCTCCGCCAGCGGTATCGCCGATGCCTGCCTTTTCATGCTCCTTCAAACGGGCGTATTTCAGAAAGGAAAACTGGGGCTTGCCATCTTTGTAGGCGAGCCTTGGTTTGTCCGGCAGGTAATAGAAGGTGTTCGGGTCGTCGTAGAGAGGGTAGCAGAGCATGCTCCCGCACTTCGTCGGCCGGTCCAGATTGATCTCCTGTGCATGTAAGAAAAAGAGACTCAAGCTCAATATTCCCAAAATTTTCAGCATGGAAGAAAAAAGAGTTTTCACGATTCGCTCCTTTCGGCGTATTGTGTAATATCAAGAAGGGTTTCACCTTTTTTGCGTCGCCAAGGGTTTTTGATAACCGTGCCGTCTTTGTATATTTCGATAATACGGAAGCGGTAGGGAGTGTTCAGATTTTTGGAGAGGTGGAAACGGATCCTTTGTCGCACGTCGCCACCTTTTTTAAAAACAGCCTTTTTGACTAACGGCCTCCCCTCTGTCGGAATCGCGATTTCGACCTCTTCCTTGTAGAGACCCGGTTTGAGGTTGTCGACAAAATTGAAATCGAAAACGTCAAGTTGCGTATAGCCCCGTTTCATTCTTCCGCCCATATCGACTTTGCTGAAGCGGTGGGGATACTGTTGGATATCCAGTATGACCGGTATCGTATAGGTAATTTCGGTTCGACCCTCCTTCCACCCTTCTTTACCCTTGATGACGCCAGGAATTGTTTCGGTCGTAACGACGCTGATGTGGGTTTGTCCTGCTTCAGTAGCCTTCCACAACAGTTGTGCCATCATGGCATCCAGGCCGATAGTAATAGTGCTTTCCGACCATCTGCCTTCATCCTCTTTCGTGACATTGATGTCACCGAACATGACGGTGATGAGCGCATGCTCCACTGGCGATGAGACTATTTTCGGTTTTGCGATGGTTTTCAGGTTTTCGGCAAGTCGCTTCCGTGCATCAGGGGGCAAAGGTGCGCGAGTAATGCGAAGCGTCAAGACGCCGCGGGCCCAGAAAAGGTTTTTGTCACCTGTTCCGCTGCGGCCAAGGTAGCGAAAGAGGTCAAGCCGATAGGCCGGTTCTCCGTTCTCCTGGGCAATCCTGGGTGCCGTTGGAGCGGCATACCACAAAGAAGAGTCGTTGCTGTCAGCGTAGAAACGAACTCCTCCGATATCCATATAGAGGTCGAGCCTGGGTGCGCCCAACACACTTATTATCAGAAATATGAGCAACAGTAGCGCCCTCACTGCTCTTCCTTCTTGTGCATGATTGGGGCGAGCTGCTTGGCTCCGATATAAAGCGCCGTTTCTCTTCCCTTGTGCCAGCTCCCCTCTTCAACCGAACCATCTTCATGAATCAGTATGATCTTGTATTTGAAAAGAAGAGGCTCGTTGTTCCCCGTATGCTGTGGCACATAGATTCGCAGTGAATTATCACTGTTCTTATCCGATGTCAACTCGATCTCTTTCGTAGAAATTTTGTTCGCTTTCTGTGTAAAATAGGGCGTTTTCACTTTTAGCCGGATTTTGTATATATGAAACTTCTCGAATATATTGGGGATCGCCTCAAACACCAATGTTTCGAGCGGATTAAGCGCGATACCGCTGCGAACCTCTTCATCTATCGCCTTTAGGCAGGGTTCGCAGTCAGTATGGATCGTCATGCCAAACCACACAATCAGGGGATCGTTTTTGAAAACCTTGCGGGCAGAGGGAAGATGCAGTTTTCTGCTCTCACCCGGCTTGAGGGGTGAGCTTTTTTTCAGCTTTTTGACAATAGGCTCGGGTCCTGTTGGTGTTTTGACATAGGCGTTGAGAGACTCCAGCGAAATGGGAAAAGGCGTAATGTTTGTAACACTTTTGACGCTCTCTCCTCGTGCCCATGCCTCAATTTCCGGCAAAGGCTCGCCGGTAAAACGGGTGTAACGCATAACAAAGGGGATATTGAGCTCTTTTCCGGACACTTCAACCCGCAAGTCGCCTGATATCCCGGCTCCGGATAACAGGGCGAGGATTGCTTCGGCTTCGTCTGGCGTCAGACGCATCGTGATCGTCATAGGGTCCCACAGCGTTGCTGGCATCTGTATGCCAATACGTTCTTTGGAAATCTTCAACCCCCCTTCGATGGTAGTGAAATCCAGCTCTGCATTCATGGCGCCAATGGCATGAATATGAGGTTTGGCTGTCAAAGGCAGCTCCTTCGTGGCGAGAGCACTTTGCATGACCTCTTCGAGAATCGCTTTGAGCAAAGCAGTGTCGCCGTATCGCTCGGGGGGCGCCATTCTGGCAGTCATTAAAACGGAACTTTTGTCATCCGAAGTGGTGGCGTTGTACTGAAAATTGACCTCGTAGCCATGTGAAGTAAGGAGAAGACGCAATTCGGAAGGCATATAATAGAAATGGTTGGGGGCTTCGGCATCCTGGATGATTCGCTGGGAGTCCCATCCCACAACACTGTCGAGATAGCGGATCTGTTCACTATCGTCGATGACATCGGTTAGAGAAAGCATCCTTGAAGGATCTGGACCTGCCGGTTTTTTCTCAACCCCTCTTTTTGGAGGCAGAACGATATGAAGTTTTGTCTTCAAAATCGGTTTGATTGTAATGGGCCTGGACTTGATGTTGAGCGGTTCGATGGGCTTCGCGGCAAGCCGTAAATGTTTTTGCTGGATCGCTGCTTGCATCGCCTCTGCATCGGCTGCAAAAAGTGAAGTACTCAACCCGAGCAACAGTGCCAGCGCCATACTGTAAGATTTGATTTGCATGATCTCGCTCCTTTGGCAACAATACTGCCTTTATTCTTTTCTACTTCATCTGGTAGGGTACGACTTTTTGCCCTTTGGGTAATGGTTTCACTGTGCTGTTTTTCGGTTTGACGGATTGCTTGGAGGGCAGCTTGGGTTTAAGAATGGCTCCAGCAGGAATATAGATGGGCCCAGGCAAGGGTTTAACATGAGCCGAATCGTTTATCTCCCCTCCCTCTTCTTCTAGCGAAATTGCTTCCTCCTCACTTTTAGCATGGCCCTTCTCTTCAGCAGCCTGTTTCTGGGGCGCATCGGGAACATCTTGCCCGTTCCACACTTTCGGAAGATCGAAAAGCAAAACACCGAACCGCTGGCTGGGGTCTGATTCATGATACATATAAAGGCGAATCTGGTCAGAGAAAATCGTTTTGGTTTCCGCCTCTTCTTTCAATCCCCATTCGCTCTCCGCCTCTTCCGCTTTTTGTTCCGGTTGGGAAATGGTCACACGAACGTGCCCATTTTTGCGCCTTACCTGTCCAAGACTCGATTTGAAACCGGGAAGCACTTCGCCTCCATAAAGTACTTCGGCTTTAATATAGACATCACGATGATGTTTGACTCGATGATATTTCACATCGAGGACAATACGATTGCCACGTCGCTCAAGTAACTGAACCTCTCCAATTTCACCGACATTTTTCCCCGTCAATTCGTCCAGTTTCTCATCTGCCGCTTCCTCCAAGAGCTTGTGGGCAAATTCTTCGAAAATATTTCCTATTCCACCCTCTTTTGTATTTTCGGCTCCATAAAATGGTGAAGCAATCAACAAGGTCAATATCGCAATTTTTCCTATTTGCTTCAAAGTTTTCACTTATACTCCTTTTGAATGAGTTTTATTTTTTATAACTTAATTATAATTAAGTATCAATAAAACACTTCATTGTCTCGTTTAATTATTGTTAACAGAATTGAGGTTTTCATTATATCTTTGGCAACAAATATTAATGTCGTTGTATGATGGTGTCGAATACATAGAAGATGGAGGAACTTTGGAACTTCATCATTGCTTCATGAAAAAACCGATATACTTTTGAAAAATTAAAAAGTTTGCTCATGTCAAAGGAAAAAGAGAAAAAATTCGAAGAGGCGGTCCGCACGATCCTCGAACTGATCGGCGAAGACCCCGAACGCGAAGGACTCGTCAAGACACCCCATCGCGTCTACAAGGCGTTCGAACATCTGTGCGAGGGGTACCGGATGGATCCCAAAAAGGTGTTGAACGACGCCCTATTCGAGAGCAGCAACGACGAAATGGTGCTCGTGCGCGACATCGAGTTCTACTCGATGTGCGAACACCACATGCTGCCGATCATCGGACGCGCGCACGTGGCCTACATCCCCGACGGTCGTGTTGTGGGTCTGAGCAAGATTCCGCGGATGGTCAACATCTACGCCAGGCGCCTTCAGATCCAGGAGCAGATGACCGAACAGATCGCCGATGCGATCGTCGAGACGATCCGTCCCAAAGGGGTCGGCGTCGTCGTCGAGGCGCGCCACATGTGCATGGAGATGCGCGGTGTCGAAAAGATCAACTCCACCACCGTCAGCTCCGCGCTCCGCGGCCTCTTCAAGAGTGACGCCAAGACGCGCGAAGAGTTCATGAGTATGGTCAACGCCCCGCTGCGCCCAAGATACTGATGCCGCTCAAGTCCCTTCGAAACCGCGCCCGAGAGACCGCTCTCTCTCCTGCCTACGGCGTCATCGAGAGCATTCAATCCAACGCCATCGTGGCGACGGGGCTCAAAGTGAGTATCGGCCAGAGCGTGACGATCCTCTCCGGCAAAGAGAGACGGCTCGGCATGGTCACCTCGCTGGGGCCAGGCAGCTTCACGGTCACACCGTTTGGCTTCATCGAGGGGATGAAGGTGGGCGACAGAGTCCTGCTCAACCGCCGATCGCTCGACATTCCGGTCGGCAATGCGCTGCTCGGTCGCGTCGTCGATCCTTTTATGAACCCGATCGACGGCAAAGGACCGATCCACCTGGATGCATACGAGCCGATCATGAAGCCCCCGGTGGAGGCGATGAAACGGGGGCTCATCGACGAGCACTTCAGTGTCGGGATCAAGAGCATCGACGGGCTGCTCACCAGCGGTAAGGGTCAGAAGGTCGGCATTTTCGCCGGTAGCGGTGTGGGAAAATCGACGCTGATGGGGATGATCGTCAGGGGAAGCGAAGCACCGATCAAAGTAGTCGCGCTCATCGGCGAGCGGGGGCGCGAAGTACCCGAATTCATCGCCAAAAACCTCGGCGGCGATTTGACCAACACCGTCATCGTCGTCGCCACCAGCGACGACAGCGCCCTGATGCGCAAATATGGCGCCTTCAGCGCGATGAGTGTGGCCGAGTACTTCAAGCGCCAGGGCCACGACGTGCTCTTCATGATGGATTCCGTGACGCGCTTCGCGATGGCCCAACGAGAGATCGGCCTGGCGCTGGGCGAACCGCCCACCTCCAAAGGGTACCCTCCCTCATCACTGACGCTTCTACCCCAATTGATGGAGCGCGCCGGCAAGGAGGAGGGGTCAGGCTCCATTACCGCTTTTTTCACGGTGCTGGTCGAAGGGGACGACCTCAGCGACCCGATCGCCGACCAGAGCCGAAGCATCCTCGACGGCCATATCGTCCTCAGCCGCGAACTGACCGACCGCGGCATCTACCCGCCGGTGGACGTCCTCTCGTCGGCATCGCGCGTCATCGGCGACGTCACGACACCCGACCATCTCGAAGCGGCCCGAAAATTCCGCTATCTGCTCTCTTTGCTCAAAGAGAACGAAATGCTCGTGCGAATCGGCGCCTACATACCCGGCAGCGATCCGCAGCTCGACGAAGCGCTGGCCAAAAAAGATCGTATGGAAAATTTTCTCAAACAGCATGCCGAAGAGTCGGTCCCTTTCGAAGAGACCGTGGCGATGCTCAAAAGTATCGTGAATTAGCTTCTGATATCCAGCAGCGTACCGAGCATCTCATCTTCGGTGCGAATCGCCGCAACTTGCGCCTCGAAACCGTCCGAAAGCACGACCTGATCGGTCATCTCTTTACCCAGATCCGTCGCTTTTCCGGTCTGTTCCACCACCGCTTTTGGACCATTTTCGATCACAGTCCGTCCGGCGCCAAAATGCCCGGTATTGATGTTGGCGACATTATTGGCGCTGCTTTGCATCCATATCGTATGCGCACGCATGCTGTTGATGGCCGAAGCGATCATTGTCAATCCTTTTTCTCGCCAA
Source organism: Hydrogenimonas sp. (assembly GCA_030826715.1). Lineage (GTDB taxonomy): Bacteria > Campylobacterota > Campylobacteria > Campylobacterales > Hydrogenimonadaceae > Hydrogenimonas. Next base: position 22,756 of record JAUUDL010000154.1, read on the forward strand.
ACTGTTCGTGCAGCCTCTGGGAAAGCATCGTCTCAAAAGGTTCAAAATCGGGCAGCTGCACACGGCCCTCTCTCTGTTTTGTCCCCCACATCGGCTCGGGAAAGAAACTGTCCTCTTTAAAGCGCGCCATCGCGTGGATATGGACTCTCGGCACATAGTTGCCAAACGAGGCCATATTCATCTTGTCGGGCCTGAAATATTCGATCATCGCCTCTTCGACGATTTCGTACGCCTTCCAAAGCTTCGCACGAAGTGCATCGGGGCACTCGGTAATCTCCTTGTAGGGCGATTGGGTGAAGATTTTGATCCACGGGATCTCGCTCTCTTCCCACTCTAAGTAAATATCGGCATCTTCGTAAATCATGTAAACCCTTTCACAACAGATCGCGTATACCGATGGCGTACCAGACGATCACGAGGTTGAGGAAAAAAATGAGCAGCGAGCTGCCTCGGGAGATGACGTTTTGCAGCGGCGTGCGATCGATCGTATGGGTTTTGAAGGCGATGAACATATGAACGATCGTGAGGATGGTCAGGATACCCACGATCGTCAGCTTGGTTCGCATCAGTTCGGACAGTTCCGATTGTGGCGCGTTGGCCATGACATCGTCGATACCGAAATGAAAAAAGAGTGTCAATCCCGTAATCCAGAGCAGGATCAGCCAGAAGGTTTCAAAATAGCCGTAGATCGGCCCCAGATGGGCGTAGACACTTTTCTGGGCCGATTTGTCACGCAACAGAATACCGAGTGCGAAAAGCAGCAGCGAACCGCCTACCCACGCCGTCGCGGAGAGGATATGGACGTAGAGAACCGCTTTGATCAATACAGATGCCTCTTGGGATTGTTCATAATCTCTTCGGGATTGACACCCGTCCACGACCTGATCAGATCACGATCTTTGGGGGTGAGTTTCGCATACGGATGGGCTTTGACATACATCCCCAGCGGCATCGCCAGGCCGACGGCGGTGAAGATCATCTCTTTGAGTTTCTTCTTTCTTTTGTCGTCGTACTTCTCCCATTCGCTGAAGTTGAGCCACTGCCGCCCCACCTTCACATCGCGCGCGATAAACCATTTGATCGGTGCGATATGGCTGTACCACGGCCAATGGGTCTTGTTGGAGTGACAATCGTAGCATGAGCGCTCCAGGATCGCCTTGACTTCGGCCGGCGCCTTGACCTCCAGCGACGGATCGCTCTTTGGGTTGCTCATGTCGACCGGAATGAGCTGGATCGCGACGATCGCGACCAAAAAGAAAATTCCGAGTGTTTTTCCTACCGACATAGATCTCCTTTGGGGAATAGTTTTTTAAAAATGCGCATATTGTAATACAAATCATAACGGTTTATAAACAAAATCGAAATTGGCGCGATTTTTTCAGATACTTTTCAGCGCATTGGGTTTCAATAGACCTTCTGATACTCTTCGTGGTTGACGGCGACCTTGTAGGTCGGGTCGTCCTCTTCCCATGTACAGTATTTGCCCGCCGCTTTGAGCAGTTTTTTACAATCTTCGCTCAGATGGCGGATCGTGATCTTCTTGCCCGCCTCTTCGTAGCGCTTCGTGATCTTGTCGATCGCCTCCACGCCACTGGAGTCCATGACGCGCGCACGCTTGAAGTCCATCACCACTTCATCCGGATCGTTGGCGACGTCGAACTGGTCCAAAAATCCCTGTACCGATCCGAAAAAGAGGGGCCCGTCGAATTCATAGATTTTGCGGCTCCCTTCGCGATAGGTTCGGGTGTAGACTCTCGCGTGCTGCCATGCAAAGACCAGCGCACTGATGATGACACCGATGATCACCGCCATCGCCAGGTCGGTGAAGATCGTGACGATCGTCACGGTGATCAGGATAAACGCGTCGGTCTTTGGCATACGGCGCAGACGATCGATGCTGGCCCACTCGAAGGTCTCCACACTCACCATGAACATGATCCCCACGAGCACCGCGATCGGAATCTGCCCGATATAGTCACTCAGTGCCACGACGAAGAGAATCAGCAAAACCGCCGCCGTCGCCGAAGAGAGACGCCCGCGCCCGCCGGAGGTGTAGTTGATGATGCTCTGCCCGATCATCGCGCAGCCGGCCATGCCGCCAAAGAGTCCGCAGGTGGCGTTGCCCGCCCCCAGTGCGACCGCTTCCTTGTTGGCGTTGCCCTTCGTGCCGCTCATCTCATCGAGCACCGAAAGGGTCAGCAGGCTTTCGATCAATCCCACGGCCGCCATGACCGCCGCATAGGGAAGGACGATTTTCAGCGTCTCAAGACTCAACGGCACGTCGGGCCAGTGAAAACTCGGCAGGTCGCCCGCGATGGAGCCCAGATCGGCCACGCGCTTGGTATCGAGATCAAAGAGCACCGTGACGATGCTCAAGACCACGATCGCCACAAGCCCGGCCGGAACGGCCTTGGTGAATCTTGGCAAAATCACCATCGTCGCCATCGTGGCGAAAACCAGTAGGTACATCACCGTCCCCTCCCCCTTGAACATCGGAAGCTGCGCGAGCGCGATGACGATCGCCAGGCCGTTAACGAACCCCAAGATCGCGGGTTGGGGGACCAGGCGAATGAACTTGGCCAGCTTCAGCAGGCCGAACGCCACCTGCATCAGCCCCGCGAGCACCGTGGCGAAGAAGAGATATTCGACTCCATGCGTCGCCACGAGCGCCACCATCACTACTGCCACACTCCCGGTCGCCCCGCTGATCATACCCGGCTTACCGCCAAAAAGCGCGGTGATGAGCCCCAGAATGAACGCGGTATAGAGCCCAACCAGCGGCGAAACACCGGCGATCAGTGAAAAGGCGACCGCTTCGGGCACCAGTGCGATCGCTACGACGATGCCCGAAAGCACGTCATTTTTGACGCTCTGCCCACTGTAGGCTTTGAGTAGTTGTGCAAACATATTAATAAAGACCTTTGTTGCAGAGTAATAAGTCGCGGATTATAGGCAAAAGGCTCTTAATTCCTCTTAAGGATGCAAATGTATAATTAACACTCTACACACACCCTGCCATACAATTACCTCCATTTTTTAAGCAGACTATAATTTGGAATGATCTATGATGCAGCAAGTCAATTAAGACAAATATTGTCCTAATTAAGATGAACATGCATTTGCAGGAGTCAATGAATGATGAAAGTGTACCTCGACAACAATGCGACGACGATGGTCGATCCCGAAGTCAAAAAGGAGATGGACCCGTACTTTACCGAAATATACGGCAACCCCAACTCTCTGCACGACTTCGGCACCGCGTGCCATCCGGCGCTGCGCAAGGCGATGGATCAGATGTACGAAGCGATCGGTGCCCGCGACGAAGACGACATCGTCGTCACCTCATGCGCGACCGAATCGAACAACTGGATCCTCAAAGGGATCTATTACGATCTGATCAAAAACGGTGAAAAAGACCACATCGTGACGACCGAAGTGGAGCACCCCTCCGTCACGGCCACATGCCGATGGCTCGAAGAACAGGGCGTTCGCGTCACCTATCTGCCCGTCAACAGTGACGGCATCGTCGAGGCCCACACCGTTCGTGACTTCATCACCGACAAGACGGCGCTGGTCTCCATCATGTGGGCCAACAACGAAACGGGCGCGATCTTCCCGATCGAAGAGATCGCTGAAATCTGCAAAGAAAAGGGTGTCCTCTTTCATACCGACGGCGTTCAGGCCATAGGGAAGATTCCGGTCGACGTTACGCGCGCCGGTGTCGATTTCATGAGTTTTTCGGCCCACAAATTCCACGGCCCCAAAGGGGTCGGCGGCCTCTACATCAAAGGAGGTCATCCGTTGACATCGCTGCTGCACGGGGGAGAGCACATGGGCGGACGACGTTCGGGTACGCTCAACGTCGCCGGTATCGTCGGTATGGGCAAAGCGATGGAGCTGGCCACCTATTACCTGAAATTCGAAGAGCAGAACGTCAGACGCCTCCGCGACAAGCTCGAAGACGCGATTTTACAGATACCCGATATCTACAGTGTCGGGCCGCGCGACAAGCGCACCCCCAACACGCTCCTCGTCTCCGTCCGCGGCGTCGAGGGAGAAGCGATGCTCTGGGATCTCAACAGGGCCGGCATCGCGGCGAGCACGGGAAGTGCCTGTGCAAGCGAAGATCTCGAAGCCAACCCGATCATGTCGGCCATCGGTGCCGACAGCGAGCTGGCGCATACGGCCGTAAGGCTCAGCCTCAGCCGCTTCACGACCGAAGAGGAGATCGATTACACCATCGAACAATTTAAAAAAGCGGTAGAGCGTCTGCGGAGCATTTCGAGCTCCTACGCCTACATGCCCGAAAATATGAAAAAACAGCAAGAAGAAGGAGCACACCATGGCTAAGAACGATTTGATCGGCGGTAGCATCTGGGAAGAGTACAGCCAAAAAGTCCAGGATCTAATGAACAATCCCAAGAACCAGGGAGAATTGACCGAAGAGGACGCCAAGCGTCTGGGCGGCGAACTGATCGTCGCCGATTTCGGTGCCGAAAGCTGCGGCGACGCCGTTCGCCTCTACTGGATCGTCGACCCGAAAACCGACAAGATTCTCGACGCGAAGTTCAAGAGTTTCGGTTGCGGTACCGCGATCGCAAGTTCTGATACGATGGTCGAACTCTGTAAGGGCAAAACCGTCGACGAGGCGGTGAAGATCACCAATATCGACGTCGAGAAAGCGATGCGCGACACACCCGAAACACCGGCCGTTCCGCCGCAAAAGATGCACTGCTCGGTGATGGCGTACGACGTCATCAAGAAAGCGGCGTCACAGTACAAGGGCGTTGACATGGAGAGCTTCGAAGATGAGATCATCGTCTGCGAATGTGCCCGCGTCAGCCTTCAGACACTCAAAGAGGTGATCAGGCTCAACGACCTCAAAACGGTCGAAGAGGTCACCGACTACACCAAAGCGGGGGCTTTCTGTAAAAGCTGTATCAAGCCCGGCGGCCACGAAGAGCGCGAATACTACCTCGTCGACATTCTGGACGAAACCCGCAAAGAGATGGAGGCCGAGAAACTCAAAGCCACAGCCGACGCTCAGGCCAGCGGCGAAGAGGTCTCCTTCAACGATATGACACTGGTACAGAAGATCAAAGCGATCGACAGCGTCATCGACGACAGCGTCCGCCAGTATCTGATTATGGACGGAGGAAACATGGAGGTACTCGACGTCAAGCAAAACGGCCAGTACACCGATATCTATATCCGTTATCTTGGCGCCTGCTCAGGATGTGCCAGCTCGAGCACCGGCACCCTCTACGCGATCGAATCGGTCCTCAAAGAGAAGCTCGATCCGAACATTCGCGTTCTTCCCATCTAAGTACCCTTATGGAAGCGGTCCACCGCTTCCGCTTCTACGCTACAATTTTACTTTATTACCCTACAACCTATCGGAGAGACTATGAAACCACCCGACAAAGAGGGCAAAAACTTGAAAAAAACGCTGGGGATCGTGCTGATGTTTGCCAGTATGGCACTCTTTTACTGGGGGTATCACGAATCGCAGCAGTTCGCCGAACCGGTAGCGGGCCTCCTACAGAAAGCCAACGGCACCCGCTCTGTCCTCTATATCAACATCGCCGGCGTTGTACTGCTTCTGGTCGGC
>JAUUDL010000009.1 GCA_030826715.1 Hydrogenimonas sp.
AGCCTTTCAAACGGCCTTTTCACAAAAACACGCCCAACGACTACTGCTACTAAAAAATAAAAAAATAAAAGGAGTTCCGATGAGACTTGCCGTGGCCAAAAGCACGCTCGAATCCCTGCTGATCAACCTGCAACCCTTTCTCGAAAAGAAGGACACTTCACAGATCACTTCCCATGTCCTTCTGATCGCTTCCAACGATCACCTCACGGCCAAAGCCACGGATCAGGAGATCGGTCTCAAAATCGATACCGAACATGTCAGTGTCCAACTCGACGGCAAAGCGACCGCCAACGGCAAAAAACTCCTTGATATCGTCCGTATCCTCAAAGAAGGAGACATCGTCCTCGAAACGATCGAAGAGACACTCCACATCAGGCAGGAACATTCACGCTTCAAGCTTCCGATGTTCAATGCCGACGAATTTCCATCTTTTCCACAGGTGGACGATCTTCCATCCATCGAACTCGATTCGATGCAGCTGATTCAGATGTTCAAGAAAGTCTCTCCGGCTATCGATACCAACAACCCCAAATACGAACTCAACGGTGCGCTTTTGAACATCAAGGAGAACGAAATCGATGTCGTGGGTACCGATACGAGACGTCTGGCCATCGGAAAGATTCCGAACGAAAGCGACAAGACCCTTTCGATGATCATTCCCAAAAAGGCGATTCTCGAGATACAGAAACTCTTTTTCGACCAGATAGAGATCCACTACGACGAAACCAATCTCATCATCACCTCACCCGGTTACTACTTCTTCACCCGTCTCATCAACGGAAAGTACCCCGATTACGAGCGGATCATTCCCAAAAGCGTCAAATATTCGCTCACCCTTCCGAAAACGAAGATCATCGAAGCGATCAAACAGATCACCATCATCTCCCAGGAGATCAAGATCACCTTCGAACCCAACTCGATGGTCTTCAAGAGTCTGGGCGACGAAAACTCCGAAGCGCAAACGGAGATCGACGTATCGACCGGTTTCGAAGAAAATTTCGTGCTGGCGGTCAACAGCCGCTATCTTCTCGATTTTCTCAGCCATATCGATACCGAAACGTTCACGATGGGTCTGAATGAGCCGAACCTTCCCTTCATCGTCGAAAGCGGCAATTTCGCCACAGTGATCATGCCGATCATCATATAATTTAAAAAACTCTATCCAAGGACAGTCATTACATGAGCAACCAAAACTACGGCGCCAGCAATATCAAGGTCCTCAAAGGGCTCGAAGCGGTGCGAAAACGACCCGGTATGTATATCGGGGATACCTCCGTCAAAGGGCTTCACCACCTGATCTACGAAGTGGTCGACAACGCGATCGACGAAGCGATGGCCGGGTACTGCGACAAAATCAAGATTACGCTCAAAAAGGACGGGAGTGCCGTCATCAGCGACAACGGCCGGGGTATTCCGACCGATCTGCACCCGACCGAAAAGATCCCTGCCGCCACCGTCGTTTTGACGGTACTTCATGCCGGTGGAAAATTCGACAAAGATACCTACAAAGTATCAGGCGGTCTGCATGGTGTCGGTGTCTCGGTCGTCAATGCATTGAGTGAACGCCTCCACATGACGATCTACCGCGACGGCAAGATTTTCGAACAGGATTTCGAAAAAGGAGTTCCCGTCACCGATCTGGAGGTGACCGGCAATACACGCAAAACGGGTACGACGATCCAGTTCTGGCCGGACCATACGATCTTCGAAACGGTCGAATTCCAGTACGACATTCTCGCCAAACGGTTCAAAGAGCTCGCCTACCTCAACCCCCGTATCTCGATCACCTTCGAGGACGAGAGAATCGGCAAGAAAGAGGTCTACCACTTCGAAGGCGGACTCAGGCAGTTTGTCCAGGATATGGCCAAAAAAGAGCCGATCAGTTCGGTGATCGACTTTTCGGAAAAGGCTGATGACATCGAAGTGGATGTCGCCTTCGAATACACCACTGCCTACGACGAGAAGCTCTTGAGTTTCGTCAACAACATCCGAACCCCTGACGGCGGGACGCACGAAAGCGGTTTCCGTGCCGGTCTGACGCGTGCGGTGAGCCGCTATCTGCAGGAAAACGCCAGCGCCCGAGAAAAAGATGTCAAGATCAGCGGTGACGACGTACGCGAAGGTCTCGTGGCTGTCGTGAGCGTTCGCGTGCCCGAACCGCAATTCGAGGGACAGACGAAAGGGAAACTCGGCAGCAGTTACGTCAAGCCGATCGTCCAGAAGCTCACCTACGAAAGATTGATGAAATATTTCGAGGAGAACCCATCCGACGCCAAAGCGATCATGCAAAAAGCCCTCCTGGCAGCCAAAGGTCGCGAAGCGGCAAAAAAGGCGCGCGAGCTGACACGCCGAAAGGATGCGATGACGGTCGGTACCCTACCGGGCAAACTGGCCGATTGCCAGAGCAAGGACGCCTCGATCAGCGAACTCTACCTGGTGGAGGGCGACTCGGCGGGCGGTTCGGCCAAACAGGGGCGCGACCGCGTTTTTCAAGCCATCTTGCCGCTGAAAGGAAAGATTCTCAACGTCGAAAAGGCGCGGTTGGACAAAATCTTGAAATCCGAAGAGATCAAGAACATGATCACGGCCCTTGGATGCGGCATCGGGGAGGAGTTCAACCCCGACAAGCTTCGATACCACAAGATCATCATCATGACCGACGCCGATGTCGACGGAAGCCATATTCAGACCCTTCTGCTCACCTTCTTCTTCAGATTTCTGCGCCCGGTGATCGAAGAGGGGTATCTCTATATCGCCCAGCCGCCGCTCTATCGATACAAAAAGGGAAAACAGGAGATCTATCTCAAAGACGACAAGGCGATGAGCGAATTTCTGATCGAACGTGGGATCGACGCGTTGGATATCCAGGGGATGGGCCCCAAGGATCTGACCGAGCTTTTCAAACTGGTCGCCTTTTACCGCATGACCCTCAAAGAGCTCGACAAACGCTTCTCGCTGGTCGAAGTGGTCCGTTACCTGATCGAACACCCCGATCTTCTGGCGCTCGACAATCCCGCATTGTACGAAGAGATCAAAGTCTATCTCGACGGCCTGGGATACAACATTCTCAACAAGCATGTCAGCGACGACGTGATCCATCTCTATGTCCAGACCGACGAGGGTCTCGAAGAGATCATTATCGACGATGAACTCTTCTCCAACCCCTTCTACAACGAAGCGCGCTATATATTCGACAAGATCAGCGAGCGGGACCTCGAAATTTTCGAAGGCCGCGATCTGCTTCAGATGCTCGACGAAATCGAAAAGAGTGCCAAAAAAGGGGCCTATATCCAACGCTACAAAGGTCTGGGTGAGATGAACCCCGAACAGCTGTGGGAAACGACGATGAATCCGGAAAACCGCCGGCTCCTGAAGGTGGCGATCGAAGACGGCGAAGCCGCGAGCGACGTCTTCACTCTCTTCATGGGTGATGAAGTCGAACCACGCCGGCAATACATCGAAGCCCACGCCAAGGATGTCAAGCACCTGGATGTGTAACTGATGCTCTTTTCGGAAAAAAGGGAGCGGGCCCGCCGCTTCGGCCTGGCATTGCGGATGGGTATTCCCATCCTGCTGCTCATCGGTGTCGTCCTCTTCTACTTTTTCCGGAACAACAAATTCGCCATCCACGATATCGATATCGCCATCTTGTCGGCGATTCTTCTCATCTCCATCTATTTCATCTTCTTTCTGATCAATACAGGGCAAAGCGAAATCCTCGTGGACAGAATCACCGGCACCTTCAACCGGCACGCACTTCTTAACGAAATAAAGCACTATCTCAAACACCACGAAGCGGGTTCGCTGATACTGCTGCGTATCGAAAATCTCACCGATATCAACGACCACTACGGCATCGACAGAGGTGACAGGATCCTGCGTCTCTATCTGCATCTTTTCGACGAATTTTTGAAACTGCACGATCTGAAAGAGGCGATCGTCGGAAGATATCATGGCGGTGATTTCATACTCCTACTGCCTGTGCAGAAAGAGAGAGCCGTCGCTTTGATGGATCAATTCATACAGACCTACAAAGAGGTGGGAGGGGTTGACATCGAGACGAAATTTTCGGTCGAAGAGATTCACCGGGGCGACGAATTCGAGCCGCTGATCAACCATCTATATGATACGCTCTATCAGAAAAAGGGTCAGAAAGAGAATACAAAAAAGCTCGATCTCGGCCGGCTCGAACAGGAGATCGTCGAAGCGGCACGCGAAGGTAATCTGGTTCTTCACTATGTACCGACACTTCATCTTCGAAACGATACGATCGATCTTTTCGAAGTTGGCGTACGCCTTCGGACGAAAAATGCGGGCATGCTTCCCCCGAAGAAATTCATTCCGGTCATCAACCGTCTGGGAATGGAGAGGGAGTACGACGAGGCGCTTTTCATTTCGATATGCAAAGATGCCAAAGAGGTGGATCCGTCGATCCGGTTCAGTTTCAATGTCTCGCCCCACTCGCTGCGAAACGAAAATTTCGTCGAAATGATCAAGGAGATTGCCGCGAAAGAGGGGGTCGCCTATGACCGGATGGTGCTCGAGCTGTTTGAAAACCGCGCCGTTAAAGACATCAAACGCTACAAAGTGGTCCTCGAAGATCTCAAAGAGCTGGGGGTTCGGTTCGCCCTCGATAACTTCGGCGCTTCCAATGCCAGTTTCGACTATATCAAAAAATTGCCGGTGGATATGGTACAGTTTGACAAAGAGTTTACACTCGGCTACAACAATCCACGTATCGAAGCGCTGTTGAAGGGATATCTTCTCGCCTGCCGGCAGATGGGCGTGGAGACGCTCGTGAAGTGGGTCGACACTCCCGAAGCGTTGGCCCGTTTCAGGGAACTGGATGTCGATTATGTTCAAGGGTTCATCGTCGCGGACAGACCGTTGGAGAGTGATGAAATGAAATCAAAATATGGAGTGAAACAATGAAATACGGTGAAGAGATCGTTGAAAATTTCGACGTGGACAAGGATCTGGAGATATGGCCCAACAAATTTCAAAAAAATTATAAAATTACTATTACGCTGCCGGAATTTAGCTGCCTCTGCCCGCGCAGCGGATATCCCGATTACGCCACCTTCGTGCTCGAGTACATACCAGATCTGTGGGTCGTCGAGCTCAAAGCGATCAAACTCTACATCAACAGTTTCCGTAACCGACATATCAGCCACGAAGAGAGCGCCAATGAAGTCTTCGATGTGCTCTATCAGAAACTGCAGCCCAAATGGATGAAACTCACGGCCGATTTCAACCCCCGCGGCAACGTGCACACCCTCATCGAGATCGACAGCGATAGGTTCGAAAAAGAGGCCTAAGATGCGTGCGTTGGCCACACTCTTGCTCTCTTTGCTTTTTCTCATGCTTTTTGGCGGCTGTCAGAATGAAGAGCGCGGTGTGTCACAAGCCGGCCGGGAATCGTTCATCTATACCCAAAAACCTCTGAGCGCCTATGCCAAGACGATCGTCGAAAATGCCACACCACCCAAAACGATCGATCTCAAAGCCAAAAAGATGGAACTGGCAGCAAAAGAAGAGCTCGAAAGAATCCGGGCCGAGAAAGAGATTCAAATAGCCAGGCTCCAAGCGGAAAGTGAAAAGAGGAAACTTTTGACACAAAAGGAGCTGACACTCAAAAAGATCAATGCCGAAAAAGAAAAAAGTGCGGACGATCGGAAAATGACGGGATGGATCATCTTTTGGTCACTCCTTGCTTTCTTGCTGCTTCTGTATATTTTCGTCAAAATCTTCAGGGAGTATCGTCAACACAAATTCAGGGTGCACGAAGATCGTCTGCGTCATGAGAGGGAGCTCAAAGAGAAAGAGATACAGACGAGGCTTGCCGAGAAGATGTTCGATACGCTGGCCAGCGGCCAGTTGAACGAGGAGCATCAAAAACGTCTGCTGGATGCGATCGCGGGATCGATACCGAAAGTGGCGATGAAAAAATAGTCTGTTTTGTTTCTTTCGCTATTTGGAAAGAGATAAAACGGGTTATAACGAGGAGGTTGCGTATGCGATATTTTCTCTCTTTTGTGGCATGGATCGTGCTATTTTCCGGTTGCAGTTCATTGAACAGGACGGCACCCGAGATTTCTGTCGGTATCAACAGTTTCAGAGTGCTCCCCTCGCAAGAGAGCATGGTGCCACAATTTGAAATAGGACTGCATATCGTCAACACCGGACCCAGCGATATCGATATTAGAGGCATTGTCTATAAAATCTATCTGCAAGAGCACAAAATCGTCACCGGTGCGGCCCGCGACCTTCCCAAAATTCCCGCCTATGGTGAAAGCGATGTTCTGGTCAAAGGCAGACCCGATATTTTCGAAACGATCGGTTTTTTTAGAGAGATGATGGAACGGCGAAACGGATCGATCGACTATCTTGTCGATGTGGGCATCGATGTGGGATCGTGGATACCGATGATCCATACGAAAAAAGAGGGAAAAATCGACCTCGCGATAATGAACCAGCGATGATCTTAGCCGTTTGAAATCCAATTTCGAGCTATAAAAAACGGAATTTTGCAGAAATATTCCAATCGATAATATCGTAAAAGATTTTTTAAAAGAGGATGAGTTGGAAGAAAATGGTGGAGCATAGCGGGCTCGAACCGCTGACCTCCTCGCTGCCAGCGAGGCGCTCTCCCAGCTGAGCTAATGCCCCACACGCTTAAGAGAACCGAATTATATTTCAATAAAACTTAAGTTTTTATAAAATATTTTTTCGCA
>JAUUDL010000024.1 GCA_030826715.1 Hydrogenimonas sp.
CACATGAATAAGATAATCGATTTTTCAAACCCCATCTATGTGCTCGCACCCCTGGCGGGGCTCACCGACCTTCCGTTTCGCAGTGTCGTCAAAAAGTTCGGTGCCGACCTGACGGTGAGTGAAATGATCAGCTCCAACGCACTGGTGCACAACAGTGCCAAAAGTCTGAAGATGGTCGAAAAGAGTCCACTCGAAAACCCATATGCCGTTCAGATCGCGGGAGCCGACGAAGAGGTTTTAAGAGGGGCCGTCAAGATCCTCAACGGGATCGACGGTATCGACATCATCGATCTCAACTGCGGCTGTCCCGTACCCAAAATCGTCTCCCACGGATCGGGCAGCTCCCTGCTCAAAGACCTCGATCGGATGGGTGCGATGGTCAGAACGATTAAAAACCATTCGAAAAAACCGCTCACCAGCGTCAAGGTCCGCATCGGCTTCGATGAGAAAAGGCCCATCGACATCGCCAAAGTCTGCGAAGAGAACGGTGCCGATTTTATCGCCGTTCACGGCCGCACGCGGAGAGGAAAATTCAAGAGCGAAGTCGATTACGACGCGATCCGACAGATCAAGGAGGCCGTGAGGATTCCGGTGATCGCCAACGGCGATATCACCAGTTACGAGAAAGCGCAGTGGGTCCTCGACTATGCGGGAGCCGATGGTGTCATGATAGGGCGAGGCGCGGTCGGAAAGCCTTGGATCTTCTATCAGCTACGGCATGGCGAAAAGGAGATCGACCCTTCGCTGAAGCGAAAGATCGTTTTGGAACATTTCGAGCAGATGGTCAGGTTTTACGGCGATTACGGCGTGGTTCTCTTTCGAAAACATCTGCACACCTACTCCAAAGCGGGCTATCGGGGCGCTTCGGAGTTCAGAGACCGGGTCAACCGCATCACCGAACCGGACGAGATGCGCGAACTCATCGATACCTTTTTCGACCCTTCCAACCTCTTGTCGGCGCTGCATGAAAAAGCCGAAGCGTAACGCCCGTTAGAGGTGCTCTTCCTTGCTGGCGTTGCTCTTGAAGATTTCGTAGGCGTCGGGATGCTTCTCTTTGAGGAAATGGTCGAGTTGCCGTTTGTTATTTTCGAACATCTGTGAAAAGCTCTCTTCATCGTTGATATGCCCTTCCGCGAAGGTGTCGAGCAAGAGGTTGCTGTTGCCAACGACCATAAGATACTGCTTGCCGGAAAACTCCAGCAGTAGCAACCGGTTGTGCGGATCGAGCGCTTTTTGATAGCGTATCTGCGCTTCCGGCACGATCCCCTGTCCACCCGCTCTGTTTTTGGGAAGCAGCCAACCGCCCATCCCGCTTTTCACCCCCGATGCGGCTCTTTTCTTGACGATCCAGAGGATGACAAGAAGAAAAAGAAGGATGCCCATGACGGCCCAGTAGCGCCATCCCGGCATCGACTTGGACGCATCGAGCGTATTGAGGGGTGTGCCCTGCGGCTGAACCGTGGCAGTGGCCACGGGTGTGGATGCCTGCTCGGTGGCGATCGTTGCGGTCGAAGGCGGAAGAATGCGCAGTCGAAGCCCGAAACCGTCGATCGTTTTGGAAGCGGTGACCCTGATATTGTCACTTTTTGGCACGATGAGCACGGCGGCCGACTTGTCATCTCTCTTGACGACGGCGATCGACTCGACGAAATCGTTTTGAAGGTTCTTTCTGAACGGTTTTTTGAGCTCGACGCCGGTGAGAATCATCTGTACCGTACCGTCGGCGGCGACCCGTTTTTTGATACCGCCGGCAAAGGGGGTGTCGAACGAGAGCATCAGATCGATGCGGTTGTCGCGTTCGTAGATGTTTTCATTGAGCAGTTGGGCCGAAAAGGCGCTATGAAAGAGGAGTATCAGGAGTAGAAGAATACGCATGGCTATTTCTCTTTCGAAAGGTAGTAGATGACCGCATCGGCATCGAGAATTTCGTTGATGCGGATGGCCAGGTTCTTTTCGTAGACCATCACTTCGCCTTTACCGATGATGCGGCCGTTCACATAGGTTTCGACACTTTCGCCGGCCGGTTTTTGCAGATCGATCACCGATCCGACGTTGAGATGGAGAATCTCGCCGAGCGTCAATTCCGTTTCACCCAAAAAGGCGGTAATCTCCACTTCGATATCGAGCAGTCGGTCGAAGTCGAAACGCTTCGATACGGAAGCGCGTTCGTTCATGTCGCTATCTGGCATTCGCATCCTTTATCCGAAGGACCATGCTACCCTCGTCCGTGTCGCAAAACGAGACCCCTTCGCTCAGGCTGTCCGACGAAAGAACCCCTTCGAAGTGCGGAGTCCCCATGGTGAAGGCGATATTCTTGTCACTCGCCTCCATTTTGGCATGTCCCACGACGAAATTGGCCACTTCGGCAGCCAGGTCGGCGAGTGTCGCACCATCGGGCGACTCTTCGCCCAGAAGCAGGAGCGCGATCTTTTCGAGCAGTGGCCTTTGAAGCCAGATCAATGCCTCTTTCTCGCCTTCGGCATCCGAAAACGGGATTGCCGCCGCATAGCCTTCCTCGGCCGGCACGCTTGGGCATGGTTTTAGAGGCATTGAGAAGTGGTTTTCAAACACCTCGTGAATGGATGATAGCAACAATTCGTTCAAAAAGGGACCTTTTCCTCTATATGTCGAACCATTATAGAATATTTCATTTGAATTATCTATTATAAGGGATGTATGGAGTATAATCGGCATTATTTTATATGATGTTACGCAGTATGCACCCTCATCCGCGGCATCAGCGTCGTGCGAGTGCAAGGCGCGTATTTTCGCATCGTATGCATTCTCGTTTGACGGATGAAGGTGCATACTGCGTAACATCAGATTTTAAATCAGGAAAGTGCATGGAACTAATACTTGTAGCAGTGGGCGTGGTCATCGGCGGTATGTCCGGGTTTTTCGGTATCGGCGGCGGAACGATGCTGGTGCCGACACTGATGATGCTCGGATTCGATATCAAAAGCGCCATCGGCATCTCGGTAATGCAGATGGTCTTCAGTTCGCTCTACGGCTCCTGGATCAACCACCGCAAAGGCCATCTGAATCTGGGTGAAGGGCTCGTGATCGGACTGGGCGGATCGCTGGGCGCGCTGGGGAGCGGATGGCTCGTCAAAGCGGTCCCCTCCATTGTTTTGGAAGTGGCTTTCGTGGGTGTCGTAGCGTTCGCGCTCTTCCGCTTTTTCAAAGCGCCGGCCCATATCGACGCGGAGGCTGGCCACGATCTTCCCAAACCGGTTCTCTTCGGCGTCGGTGCGGTGATCGGGCTTCTCGCCATTTCGATGGGGATCGGCGGATCGATCCTGCTGACACCGATTCTGGTCGGATTACTGCACTATCCGCTCAAAAAAGCGGTATCGGCAGGGCTCTTCTTCGTCGTTTTCTCATCTGTCGCCGGCTTCGTCAGCCTCTCGATCACCGGCCACATCGACTACTGGCACGGGTTTCTCGTGGGAGCCGCTTCGCTCATCGGAGTCCATATGGGTATCTGGCTCGCGGCGCGGACCGGGCACAAAAAACACAAGAACGCGCTGATTGTCCTCTATATCATCATTCTGGCGCTGATGCTCAAAAAGGTTCTGCTCGGCTGATACTCGGCGTCTCTTGACCTTAATCGAAACTTATGGTATAAGTGGCGACAAAAAAGCAGGAGTTTGACCCTTTGGAGACCATCAAAGTTCGCGGTGCACGCGAAAACAATCTCAAGTCGATCGATCTTGAAATTCCCAAGAACAGCCTCGTCGTCTTTACCGGGCTCTCGGGGAGCGGCAAGAGCACATTGGCGTTCGATACCCTCTATGCCGAGGGGCAGCGCCGTTACATCGAATCGCTCTCATCCTATGCCAGACAGTTTCTCGATCGCGTCGGAAAGCCCGACGTCGACAAGATCGAAGGGCTCACACCCGCCATCGCGATCGACCAAAAGACCACCTCCAAAAACCCCCGTTCCACGGTGGGGACGATCACCGAAATCTATGACTACCTGCGTCTGCTTTTCGCCCGTGTGGGCACCCAATACTGCCACCTTTGCGGCCGTCCCATTTCGCAGATGAGTGCCAGCGACATCATCGATCAGGTGATGAAGCTTCCCGAAGGGGCCAAACTGGTCATCATGGCGCCGCTCATTCGTGAAAAGAAGGGGAGTTTCGCCGATCTGATCGAGTCGCTTCGGCACAAAGGGTACGTGCGCGCCCATATCGACGGCGTGATGGTACGCCTGGACGAAGATATCGAACTTTCCAAAACCAAGAAACATACAATCAAGGCGGTCATCGACCGCGTCTCTTTGAAAGAGGGGAGCAAGGAGCGGATCGCTCAGGATATCGAGAAAGCGCTTCAGGAGAGTTACGGCGAGGTGGAGATCGAGGTCCTCAACCACGAAGAGCTCAATCTTGCGCCACTGATCCACCACAGTGAACACATGGCCTGCTTCCACTGCAAAGTGAGTTTCGAGCCCCTCGAGCCGCTCAGCTTTTCGTTCAACTCCCCCAAAGGAGCCTGCCCCACCTGTGACGGGCTCGGTCTGCGATACACGCTCGATCTCGACAAAGTGATCGACCGGCACCAGAGCATCGCCGAGGGGGCGATCAAGACGCTCTACGGCTACAACAGAGGCTACTACTTCACCTTTCTGAAAGCCTTCTGCGAGACGGCGGGTATCGATATCAACGTTCCCTACGAAGCGCTCGAGCCCCACCAGCAGAAGCAGATTCTCTACGGCACACCCGACAAGGTGAAGTTTACATGGAAACGCCATCGTCTCGAGAGAGTCTGGCCAGGTGCGGTAAAGATATCGTACGATATGCTCAAAGAGAGCAAGGAGTTCGGCGACTATATGACCGAAAAGAGGTGCGACAGCTGCGGGGGCCATCGTCTCAAACCCGAATCGCTGGCGGTGAAAGTGGGAGGAAAAACGATCGCGGATGTGATCGATATGCCGATCGAAGCGTGTTATCACTTTTTCGAAAACGAAGAGAATTTCAAGGATCTGACGCCGCAGCAGCAGATGATCGCCGAGCCGATCCTCAAAGAGATCAAAGAGCGGCTCTTTTTCCTCTACGACGTAGGGCTCGGCTACATCACGCTCGGGCGCGACGCGCGGACGATCAGCGGGGGCGAAGCGCAGCGCATCCGCATCGCCAGCCAGATCGGCAGCGGCCTGACGGGGGTGATGTACGTACTCGATGAACCGAGTATTGGCCTGCACGAACGCGATACCCAGAAACTGATCCGCACTTTGCGCTCTTTGCAGAAAAAGGGCAACAGTGTCATCGTCGTCGAACACGACAAGGAGACGATCGAAGCGGCCGACTACATCGTCGATATCGGCCCGGGAGCCGGAAAGTTTGGCGGCGAGATCGTTTTTGCCGGCACGCTCGAAGCACTCAAAAAGTCCAAGACGCTCACCGCCGACTACCTGACGGGCCGAAAGAAGATCGAATATTTCCATCGACGGCCGCAGGAAGATTGGATCGAGATCAAGCATGTGACGATCAACAATATCAAAGATCTGAGCGTCAAGATTCCGCTCAGGAACTTTGTCTGTATCACCGGCGTGAGCGGAAGCGGGAAGAGTTCGCTGATTCTGCAGACGCTTCTGCCCACGGCCAAGGAGCTTCTCAATCGTGCGAAGAAGGTGCAGAAAGTCGATGGGGTCGAGATAGCAGGGTTGGAGAAGCTGGACAAGGTGATCTATCTCGACCAGTCGCCGATCGGCCGGACGCCGCGATCCAATCCCGCCACCTACACCGGGGTGATGGACGAGATCAGGCAACTCTTCGTCAAGACCAAAGAGGCGCAGATTCGCGGCTATAAGCCGGGGCGTTTCAGTTTCAACGTCAAAGGGGGGCGCTGCGAGAAGTGCCAGGGCGAAGGGGAGATCAAGATCGAGATGCACTTTCTGCCCGACATCATGGTCAAATGCGACGCCTGCAAAGGGAGCCGATACAACCCGCAGACGCTCGAAATCACCTACAAGGGCAAGAACATCGCCGACGTGCTGGCGATGAGTGTCGACGAAGCGCTCCTCTTCTTCGAACATATCCCGAAAATATTTTCCAAGCTCAAAACGCTCCAAGATGTCGGGCTCGGGTATATCACGCTCGGACAAAACGCCGTTACCCTTTCGGGTGGAGAGGCGCAGCGGATCAAGCTGGCCAAAGAGCTGAGCCGCCGGGATACGGGAAACACGCTCTATATTCTCGACGAACCGACGACGGGTCTGCATTTTGCCGATGTGGACCGTTTGACGAAGGTGCTACACCATCTGACCGACCTGGGCAACAGCGTCCTGGTGATCGAACACAACCTCGATATGGTCAAGAATGCCGACTATATCATCGATATGGGGCCCGAAGGGGGCGACAAAGGCGGGAAGATCGTCGCCACCGGAACACCCGAAGCGTTGGCCGCATCGCACAAAGAGAGCGGCAGTCATACCGGCGCCTTTCTGGCCAAAGAGCTCGGGCTGTCTGAAAAAAGTAACGATAATCAATAAAGCCTGTTTTCAATTGCGGCAATAAAAGAATTATGTGCTACAATAGTCCTATTCACAATCTCTATGTATTAAAGAAGATAAAAATGGTAAAAAAACGCACAAAATTTTATAAATCGATGCCGCGCTATAAGGAAATGATGTATGAAAACCACGGCGATTTTCTCCATCAGCAGCTCACCGTCGCCGATTTGGTGGGTGGCGATCCGAAATACGCCTACATCAAAGCCGCACTCTATTTCATTTTCGGCCCCTATGTCACCGGGACGCTGGTGATGCTCGCTGTCACGGCCAGGGGCAGCTTCAGCGACCTTTTCACGGTGATCGCCCACGGCGACGTGATGGGGTTTTTCATGATGTGGGCGATCGGATACGAGATTCTGGCATCGATGTTCTTGGCGTGGGCCATCTACAATATCTTCTCCTTCAATCGCGAGCAGGCGAAGAAAAAGGCGCGTAGGCGTGAACAGTCCGGAAACGTCAAGTTCGGTTCGTAATCCTCTCTTTAACCGCCGCTTTGCTATACTATCTGCCAACAATATCCAGTCAAATATCAAGGTGATTCCATGACCAATTCCCATCTCGTCGAACGTATCAGCTCGCTGCCGCCGCTCCCTCAGACGGTCACCGAGATCGAGAAAGCCTACCAAAACCCAGATGTCAGCAGTAAAGAGATCGCAAAGATCGTCGAAAAAGACCCGATGGTCGTCGCCGACCTTCTCAAACTGCTCAATTCCGCCTTTTACGGGCTTCGCAGAGAGATCAACAGTGTCGAGCAGGCGGTTTCGCTTCTGGGGCTTCGAAGCGTCAAGGATCTTGTCATCAACCTCTCCGTGCGCAATATGCTGCGCACCAACCTCGATCCCTATGGCCTCACGAGTGAATCTTTCGCCAAGATTTCGCAGTTTCAGAGCATGCTCGCCGAAGCGTGGATGAAGAAGATCAATCCGAAAAAAGTCGAACGTATCAGGCTCATGGCCCTTTTGCAGGAGATTGGAAAGATCGTCATCTCCGACGAACTGCTCAGGGAGGATGAAGCGGTGCCTTTCAAGGCGGAACTCGATGCCGGATGGGAGATCCGTGAAATCGAGAAGAACTATGTCGACGCCACGACGGCAGAAGTGAGCGCTGCGATGCTGCGTCATTGGGAGTTCGACCCCGCATTCGCTGATCTGATCCAGTGGTCGGATATGCCCAACCAGGCCGACGGTGACGCCAGAGAGGATGCCTGGGTGCTTCGAATCGCTTCCGAAGCGGTGAGCGTCCGCCAGCCTCTGAGCGAAAAGAACCGAAAAAGAGCCATCAACCTCGCCATCAAAGCGCAGCTTCCGGAGAGTGAGCTGGAGACGATTATGGACGATCTGACCCAGAGGTGGCAGCGCTAACTTCATGAAAAGATTGACCGTCATCGATACCTTCGGCTTCTTTTTCAGAAGCTTCTACGCCCTCCCGCCGCTCAAGAACTCTGAAGGTTTCCCCACGGGTCTTCTGACAGGGTTCGCCAACCTCATTCTCAACCTCGAAAAAGAGCACCCGACCGACTATCTGCTCTTCGCCCTCGATGCGCCGGGCCCCAGTTTCCGCCAAAAAATCGATCCCAACTACAAAGCCCAGCGTCCCGAAGCGCCGCCGGAGCTCAAGGCGCAGCTGCCCGTGGCGATCGAATGGATCGAAAAGATGGGCCTTTCGAAACTGAGCCTTGAGAACTACGAAGCCGACGACGTCATCGCTTCGGTGGTCAAATGCGCCAAAGAGCAGGGGATCTTCGTGCGCGTGGTGAGCCACGACAAGGATCTCTACCAGCTGATCGACGACGAACGGGTCGTACTTTTCGATCCGATCAAGAAGGTCGAAATCGACGAAAAGGCGTGTGTCGAGAAGTACGGCATCCATCCCAGGCAGTTCACCGATTACCAGGCACTTATCGGTGACAGCGCCGACAATGTTCCCGGCGTGCCGGGCCTCGGCCCGAAGACGGCGGTGAAACTGCTGACGCAGTTCGGTTCGCTCGATGGCATCTACGCCCATATCGACGAAGTGAAGCCGGAGCGTATCAAAAATCTCTTGATCAAACACAAAGAGGATGCCTACCGGAGCAAGGAGCTGGTGACACTCAGAGACGACATCTTCGACCGATGCGATCTGAGCGGCTTCAAGATGCCTGAAAGCGATCCACTGGTGAAAATAGAAGAGGATCTTCGGCGCTATGAGCTACGCAACATCCTCAGGCGCATCAAAGCCAGTGACGCAAAAGAGGAGGCAAAGAGAGAGAAACTCTCTTTCGAAGCCATTCTCGTCGACGATGCGCAACAACTCTTCGACATCATCGATGCGATCGACGACGAGACGCCTGTGGCGGTCGATACCGAAACCGACATGCTCGACACGAAAGAGGCGGCGCTGGTGGGGTTTAGTTTCTGCTTCAACGAAGAGCGGGCCTATTATGTGCCGATCGGGCACAACTATCTGGGGGTCGGCAAGCAGGTTGGCCTCACCGATGCGAAGATCGCGTTTGAAAAACTGCTCAAAAAACGCTTTTTCGGCCATAACCTCAAATTCGACCTGGGACTTTTGTATCAACTCTTCGACTTCGACGAAAAAGTACCGTTCGCCGATACGATGCTGATGGCGTGGCTGGTCGATCCCGAAGGGGCGGTGGGGCTCGACCGTCTGGCGCTTCGCTATTTCGGCCATGAAATGGTCTCTTTCAAAAATACCGTGAAAAAGGGCGAAAACTTCAGCTCGGTCGCCATCGACGCCGCGACACAGTATGCGGCCGAAGATGCCTGGATGAGCTACCGCCTCTTTTTCAAACTCAAAGAGATGCTCAAACTCCAGGGGGCCGAACATTTGATGAAAGAGGCGCACGACGTGGAGTTTCCTTTCATCAATGTGCTGATAGGCATGGAGCATCACGGCATCGCCATCGATGTCGAAAGGTTCGAAACGCTTCGCGAAGAGATCGATGCACGACTCAAACGCCTCACCGACGAGATCTACGCCCTTTCCAGACAGACCTTCAACATCAACTCGCCCAAGCAGCTGGGCGAGGTACTTTTCGGCACGCTGGGGCTTCCGGGCGGGAAAAAGACGAAATCGGGTGGTTACAGCACCAATGAAAAGGTGCTCGATACGCTCAAGGATGTCCACCCGGTGGTCGACAAGATCCTCGATTACAGGGAGCTTCACAAGCTTTTGAGCACCTACATCGACCCTCTGTTGAAACTGGGGCGCAACGATCCCAAGCATCGTGTCTACACCTCCTTCATACAGACCGGCACCGCCACGGGACGCCTCAGCAGCAAAAACCCCAACCTGCAGAACATCCCCGTCAAAACGGCTGAAGGCCGGCGCATCCGTGAAGGGTTCGTCGCCGCCGACGGCTATCTGCTCGTCGGTGTCGACTATTCGCAGATCGAACTCCGTTTTCTCGCTCACTTCTCCAAAGATCCGGTATTGACCGAAGCGTTCAGGCAGAACAAAGATATCCATATGGAGACGGCGATCAAACTCTTCGGCCCCGAAGAGGCGGCGAAGAAGCGAAATATCGCCAAAACGGTCAACTTCGGGCTGCTTTATGGCATGGGGAGCCGCAAACTGGCCCAGACGCTGGGTGTCTCGACCAAAGAGGCCAAGGCGATCATCGAAAACTATTTCGCCTCCTTCCCTACGGTCAGATCCTTTCTCGAATCGATCCAGCAGAAGGCCAAGGAACAGGGCTTCGTCGAAACCCTGCTGGGGCGCCGCCGCTATTTCGACTTCGAGCACGCCAACGCCATGCAGTTGGCGGCCTACCAGCGCGAAGCGGGCAACACGGTCTTTCAGGGTAGTACCGCCGATCTGATCAAACTGGCGATGCTCAAAATTCACGATACGATCAGAGAAGAGAACCTCGATGCCGCGATCGAACTGCAGATCCACGACGAACTGATCTTCGAAATCGCCGCCTCGGAAGCCGAGCGTCTGGGCGGACGGTTCGCCGCGATCATGGAGAGCGCCGCCGATCTGGAAGTTCCTCTGAAAACCAGCATCAACATCGGCCACCGCTGGAGCGATCTGAAGTGATACTTATATAACAGAAGTAAATAATGCCTTTACCGCAACCTCGCTGTTAATACGATACTATATTCCACCTATTTCAATCTCGGGAAATTCTCTTCCCGAGGCCTTCTGGAGCCAACGTGAAAAAAGTGTCCCAATTTCTGCTCTCGATCCACAGTGCTATCGTCTTGATGCTGATCTTCGCATTCTCCATCGCCACCGCGACATTCATCGAAAACGACTATGGAACACAGACGGCCAAAGCGCTGGTCTACAATGCCAGATGGTTCGAGTTTCTGCTGCTTCTGCTTGGCATCAACCTGATCGCCAACATCGTCCGGTTTCGAATGTGGCGTCCCGGCAAGCGCCTGGTCTTTCTCTTTCACGCCGCCTTCATTGTCATTTTGATCGGGGCCGCGATCACCCGCTATTTCGGCATGGAAGGGATCATGCACATCAGGGAGGGTGAAGCGAGCAACGAAATCGTCACCGACAAAACCTATCTGCAGATCGAAGCCGTCAAGGGGAACACGCGTCTAAGCTACGCCAAACCGGTTCTCTTTTCGAAAATCGGCAGCAACCATATGGAGGAGGCGATCCGGCTCAAGGCAGAGACGATGCGCATGGAGGTACTTCAGTACATTCCCGATGCCGTCGAGAAGATCGTCGTCGATCCTTCGGGCGGCGCCATCATCTCTTTGATGGTCGCTTCGGGCTCGCAGCCCGCCCAAGTGGTGCTCAAAGCGGGTGAGAGTTACGAAACGCCCGCCTTCGTCATCGCTTTTGAGGCGAATGTCACAAGCCAGAAACCCGTCATCCGCATCCATATGCAAAACGGCAGGCTCGAAGCGGATCTTCCCTTCGCCCTTCAGTATCTGAAGATGAGCGACAAGAGTTCGGGACTTCTCGAGCAGGGGCACC
>JAUUDL010000127.1 GCA_030826715.1 Hydrogenimonas sp.
ATTCGCGCAGACGGGCCCGAAGAGGTTGGAGAAGATGACCATCGATTCGTCGATATAGCGCTGCGCGTTTGGGGAGAGGTGGTCGTAATCGAGGTAGTCGTAGGCCACACCGTCATACCGGCGTACCGCTTTCATCGTCGGAGATCTGAAAATATCCGTACGATACCTTGCGACGAGCGTTTCGTCCTTGATGCCGAAGAGTCTTTGCAGCGCGTCGTTGTCGGCCTCTTTGATATAGTCGTCGTAGCGCTTCACCGCTTCGAGGCGACGGTCGTAGAGTTTGGGGAAACAGAAAGCGCTTTCGTCGATGGGTGGCAAGTCGCCGCCTGGGCGTTTGCCCTCACTTGGAGCGAATAGTATTATCATGTCGATCCCTGCTCATGCGGCCGGATGCGGAAGAATCTTTTCAATGATTTCGCTGCTTTTATGGAGCGTCCGGTAAAGATCGTACTGGTTTTGCAGATTGAGCCACAACTGTGGCGTCGTTCCAAAATAACGGGCCAGCCTAAGAGACATTTCCGTCGTAATGCCCCGTTTCCCGTTCACCAGTTCATTGACAGCTCTGAATGAGGTATGAAGTTCTCTCGCCAGTTGACTTTGGGTCAATCCGAGCGGTATGAGAAATTCCTCTTTCAAAATTTCACCCGGATGGGTCGGTTCTCTGTTTTCGGGCAGCATCTTTTCTCCTTTCGAGTTAATGGTAGCCGATAATCGAAACATCGTAAGCGTTGCCATTCCGATAGCGGAACATCAGGCGATACTGCTTGTTGATGCGGATGGAATAGTAACCGGCAAGTGTTCCGGAAAGTGCTTCGAGACGATTGCCTGGCGGGATCCTTAAATCATCCAGATCGGCTGAGGCATTGAGATAATCGAGTTTTCTCAATGCCACAGATTGAATACCCTGGGGAATCTTTTTCGACTTACCGCTATGGTAAAACTTTTCGGTTTCCCGATCACCAAAAGATTGAATCATGGCATATTATAACATATAGTGTAATAGTTCACTCTTTCTCTCCATGTTTTTGCAGAAATTCCGCAGCCACGCTGTCCATCGCCTGGATGTGCAGCTCGAGCCACTCGATGAAATCATCTTCGATAAATTCGCTGAGTGCTTCGCGATCTTTGAAATTTCTCCAGTTCATGTAGGCCATGCGCGTTTCGTTCGTGATGCGGGCATGGTCGTGCCGGTGGATGTCGAACATCGAAAAGCCGCGGTTTTTCAGCATCCCCTCTTCGTAGTCGAAATGGACCTTCATGTGCTCAAGCAGTGCCTCCATCGCTTCGGTGACCGCCTGGTCTTCCCCATCCTCGAGTGTGTGCAAAAGCGCATTGATGAGGTCGGCTTCATCGTAGTGGACTCGGTTCATATCGTCGTAAACGACTTTGGGCAGTTGTTTTTTATCTATCATGAAAGCAAGTGTAGCAAAATTTTCGCTTGACATAAAGGAACTCTTCAGCTATACTCCGGCCAACCAAAAGAGACTCGGTCTCTCTTTACATGCTCTGCGGAGCGAGTAAATATCGAACGTACTTCACATATACTTCTTTAATCTACTCACACAAAATCAAAAACCACTGTTACGCCCGTGACCGGACATACCATTGCGAATCAATCAACTGTGCGGGTGAACAAAGAAAGTATCCAATGTCATTTAAGACAATGAACCTCAATCCCCAAATCCAGCGTGCCGTCGAAGAAGAGGGCTACACCGAACCCACACCGATCCAGGCACAGGCCATTCCCGTCGTCCTGGCGGGCAAAGACCTTTTGGCGGCGGCCCAGACGGGGACGGGAAAAACGGCGGCGTTTACCCTCCCGATGCTTCAGAAGCTCTCCGAAAGCAAGGGCGAAGGGAAGCGTTACGTTCGCGCCCTCGTACTCACACCGACCAGGGAGCTTGCGGCGCAGGTGCACCAGAGTGTGCGAACCTACGGCAAATATCTCAAACTCAAAAGTGCCGAAATCTACGGCGGTGTGAGCATTCAGCCACAGACGCGCGCCCTTCGTAACGGCGTCGATATCCTCGTCGCCACTCCCGGGCGCCTGATGGACCATATGAACCAGGGCAATGTCGATCTGAGCAAGGTCGAGATGCTGATACTCGACGAAGCGGACAGAATGCTCGACATGGGATTCATCAACGATATCAAGAAGATCATCTCCAAACTGCCCCATTTCAGACAGAATCTTCTCTTTTCGGCCACCTTCAACAACGAGATCAAACGACTGAGTCAGTCGATTCTCAAAGAGCCCGAAATGATCAGCGTCGCGGCCGACAATACGACCGCCGAGCGCATCAAGCAGACGGTCCATCCGGTCGACAAGGCGAAAAAGACGGCGCTTTTGACCCATCTGATCGACAGCGAAAAGTGGGAGCAGGTCCTGGTCTTCACCCGTACCAAGCATGGCGCCGACAAACTCTCACGTCATCTTTCGCAATCAGGCATCCCCTCGACGGCGATCCACGGCAACAAAACGCAGGCGGCCCGTATGAAAGCGCTCAAAGCCTTCAAAGACGGCCGTGTGCGCGTACTCGTCGCGACCGATGTCGCGGCCCGGGGGATCGATATAGACAAGCTCGGCCAGGTGGTCAATTTCGATCTTCCCGAAGTGGCGGAAGATTACGTCCATCGTATCGGCCGTACGGGCCGTGCGGGCAATGCCGGTGAAGCGTGCTCACTGGTTTGCATCGACGAGAAACATCTGCTGCACCGCATCGAAAGGCTCACATCGAGTGAAATCGAGAAGGTCTTGATCGAAGGCTTCCATCCGGACCCTTCCATCCGCCCCGAGCCTGTCAAGCAGCGCGGACAGCGTAACCGCCGCCGTCCGACATCTAACAACAGAAGCCATGCGGGCCAGCAAAATGCCAGACCCCAGCGAAACGGCAACTTCCAGCGCAAAGCGCGCTAAAACCCATCTTTCCCGGAGACTGCTCCGGGAGAACCCCATCTTTCAAATATTCCCTCCAAAGAAAAATCAAAACAAAACCATGTAAAATAGAGCAATTCTATTCTGAATGAAAGGTCATACCGATGATGTATGCTCCCGAACATTTGACGGAAAAACGGTACGAAAAGTACAAGGCCGCATTGCGCCCCTTCGATTTCTATCCGCAAATCGATACCCTCGACTTCGAAAGCCTGGCGGAGAGTGACCGCGTCTATCTTCAGGATTTCGGCATCTTCAACTCCGAGCTGGAGGAAGAGAGTTTCATGCTTCGTATCCGTGTTCCCGGTGGGGATGTCGGGGCTGGAAATTTCCGCAAAATCGCGGAGCTGGTCGAGCGGTACGATCTGACACTTTTGCTGACAGCGCGATCGGGCATGCAACTGCACGGCATAGAGTCCGAAAACGTGCTCGAACTCTTTCATGCCGTCAATGCACTCGATGGGCTGAGTACCTGGCAGACCTTCGGTGACAACGTCAGAAATATCGTGACCGATCCTTTTGATGGGAGGGGGCGAAGCTGCGAGATCGAAGCGTTTCCCATCATCCAGGCGCTTCAGGACTATTTTCTCAAAAACCCCGAGCTGGTGGGAATGCTTCCGCGGCGTATCTCCATCGGCATCACCGGTATGCGGGACAACAGCTGGCCACTCTTTTCCAACGACCTTTTTCTGGGATTGGCAGAAAAAGATGGTCGGTTGGGCTTCAATGTCTATATGGGCGGCAAAAACACCGAAGTCTCACAATCTGCGGATATCTTCGTGCCGCCCGAAGAGGCCGCACCTTTCGCCAAAGCGGTCATCGAGGCGTTCAACCGATACGGCCTTCGCGAGAAACGGATGAAAAGCCGCCTCTTTCATATGATAGAACATTACGGTATGGATCAGGTCAAGGCATTTATTTCGGAGTTTTATGAAAAAAAGTGGGAAAGTGCCGGGCAATCGCTTCTGCGCAAACGCCATTTCGGCGATTTCGAACCGCTTGCCGACGGCACGTACGGCTACAGGCACAGAAGCGACTACGGTGTCGTATCTGCCGATGAGGTAAAAAGACTCTCCGACTATGCACTCGAGCATGGGGCCGATGTGCGCATAGGAATCGACCAACAGCTCTATCTTTTGGGGGTTCCTCATGGAAAAGTGCCGATCGAAGAGCACGAAACATCACCCAGTGTCGTCGCCTGTGCCGGAAGCGACTACTGCCCCTTCTCCTACTGGAGCATCAAAAAAGAGGCCCATCTGCTCCCGCACGATATTTTGGCGGAACACGATATCAAGGTGGGCTTTTCGGGTTGCCTGAAAGGATGCGGACGCCACAAACATGCCGATATCGGCATCGTGGGGCTGCGCAACAGCAAGTTCGGAAAGAACGACCGATCGGCCAGGATATTTTTGGGATGTGAATATACCAAAGGGAGACGCCCGGCCGAAGTGGTCTTTCGGACGATTCCGGTGGATGAGATGCGCACCATGATCGAACTTCTGATCGATGAATACAAAAAGAGCGGCGAGAGCGATTTCGAAGCTTTCACTGCGAATGTGCTCAACCGCTTCGAGGAGAGCTTCGTCGAACTCTTTTTCCTGGCGCTACGTGAGAGTGGGGTAGATGTACGGCTCGATCCGTTGAAAGATTCCAAAGAGATTTTGCTGGAGTCATTCAGTGAAAAAGCGTATGTCGATATCGCCTTGAATGATGGCTTTACGAAGGCGTCGGATGCGATTATCAAATCGTTGTGGCATGCCGAAAAGATCGAAACGGTGGCACATGTTGACCCTTCCAAACGAAGGACGAGATAAATAATGGATGAAAAGAGAAAAGAGAAGTATCTGAAGACAAAATATATGCGGGAGCTGGAGCGATATCTGAATAGACTGGTCAATTTTGCACAACAAGAGGAAGAGAACTCGAAGGAGGCGATCGGAGCCTTTATTCAAAAGATTGGTGATAAACTTGTGGAAGTAGAAAAGGTTCCCCTCTACAATTCCTATTTCGAAAAGCTCGAAGCCTTTGTCGAAAAGACGAGACATTTGGCAAAGAGTGAGTGGGAAAGCGATGATATCAAGGCTGAAATTCTCCATGATGCCAATCGGATACGCAAAGAGAAGCGCAAAAAAACCTACAGCCGTAAAGAGAGAAAGAGAGATTTCGACGACGAATTTTGAGAATCGTCGATTTTTTCTTGACAAAAGGGAGAAAAGATATTAAAATTGCACTCCAATTTCAAATGCCGGTGTAGCTCAGTTGGCTAGAGCAGCTGATTTGTAATCAGCAGGTCGCGGGTTCGAGTCCCATCACCGGCTCCATGTTATTGTCAGTGTTTGTACCAGAGTGACAAACGGTGGGATACTCAAGTGGCCAACGAGGGCAGACTGTAAATCTGCTGGCTTTCGCCTTCGGAGGTTCGA
>JAUUDL010000031.1 GCA_030826715.1 Hydrogenimonas sp.
ATAGGTAGAAAGCTCGAGCGGGCAGCGGACCCCCTTGGGAATATAGACGAAGGTGCCGTCGGTAAAGACTGCCGAATTGAGTGCAGCGAAGTAGTTGTCGGTCATTGGCACCGCCTTGAACATATACTGCTGGACCAGTTCGGGATGGTCGTGGATCGCTTCGGAGATCGAGCAGAAGA
Organism: Hydrogenimonas sp.; assembly: GCA_030826715.1. GTDB lineage: Bacteria > Campylobacterota > Campylobacteria > Campylobacterales > Hydrogenimonadaceae > Hydrogenimonas. The sequence continues at coordinate 180 of JAUUDL010000031.1, forward strand.
TGATCCCCATCTCTTTGAGCTGGTCGGCGAAGGTGGTCTTGACCGAGACCGAGTCGAAGACCGCATCCACCGCCACGCCCGCGAGCTGTTTCTGCTCTTCGAGGGGGATGCCCAACTTTTCGTAGGCTTTAAGGATCTCGGGATCGACCTCCTCCAGGGATTCGGGTTTTTTCTTCGGTGCCGCGAAGTAGGAGATGGCCTGATAGTCGATGGGATCGTAGTGCAGATGCTCCCAGTGGGGCTCTTCCATCTTCTGCCAGGCGTGATAGGCCTGAAGCCTGAGCATGGTCATCCATTCGGGCTCGTTTTTCTTTTTGGAGATGAAGCGGATGATTTCGTCGCTCAGCCCCGGCGGGGCCGTCTCCATCTCGATATCGACGGTAAAGCCCAGTTCATACTCTTTGTTGACGATATGGTCGAGTTCGTGTTTTTCATTTGACATGACGACTCCTTATGACAAACAATAGAACAAAAGGGATAAAAAATATCTTAATTAAAACAGCGATCGTCGGAGGGTGGCATGAAATTCATTTATATTATATGACAATAATCGAACACCATGTGAAAGGAGCGAAGATGACACGTGATGAAATCAGAGCGTTGCCGGACGATACATTGGTCTGCCACTGCAACGGCGTCACGCTCGGCGAAATAGTGAAGGCGATCGAAGCGGGGGCGAAGGATCTGGAATCGCTGATAGATGAAGTCGGCGCCGGCGATGTGTGCGAAATGTGCCAGTCATGCGAAAAGGATGAGGCTGAAGAGAGGGAAGTGCATCTCGTCGAGATTCTCGAAGCCTATTCATGATAAAATACTTCCATTTATGAGTGTGTTTCACGCTCTATATAGGATGGAATGATGAAAAAGGTTTTGATACTCTGTACAGGAAACTCGGCCCGATCGATCATGGCCGAAGTGCTGCTCAATCAACATCTGGGACGCACATGTGGCATCGGGGCGGTAAGTGCGGGCATTTCGCCCAAAGGGAGTGTCGATCACCACGCGATCCAGGCACTTGCCGAAGATGGCATCGAGACGGGGCATCTGGCCTCGAAAGGGCTGCAGGATTTGAAAGAGAGCGATTTCGACCTGGTGGTCACCGTGTGCGACAACGTCAAGGAGCTCTGTCCGGTGCTTCCGGGGGCGAAAAAGGTGATTCATATAGGATTCGACGATCCTGAGGGCAAACCCTTCGAAGCGTACGAACGCACACTCCATCAACTCAAGAATCTGCTCGTTCCCCGTGTTCGCGAAGAGCTTTGCGAAGCGTGATCTTCGTGAACACGGGGAACGAACTTTACCTCGTTAATAAAACAATACATCAATATATCTTGATATAAATGAAAATATAGAGTATACTTCAATTCGTAAAAGGATGGTGAATGGAGGCGATGGAAGATTTTCTACGAAGTGTCGGGGCGCTCTACGACGAAACGCGCGTCAAGCTCCTGAAATTCATCGACAGATACGGACCGATGTGTGTCTGCGACCTCGAGGCGTCGTTCGGGATGATCCAGTCGCGTCTTTCGCGCCATCTGAAGATTTTGAAAGAGGCGGGCTTTCTGCGTGCCGAGCGGTGCGGGCGATGGACCTACTACAGCGTCAGAACGCCGCTCGATCGCTTTCGAAGTGAGGCCCTCGAAGAGATTCGGTCGCTCCCGATCGACCTTCCGGAATTGAAAAAGATATCAGGAGAGTGTTCGTTGTGAAAAAGGTGTTGATTCTTTGTACCGGCAACAGCTGCCGATCGATCATCGGTGAAGCGCTGGTCAACAAATATCTCAAAAATGAAGGGATAGAGGCTTTCAGCGCCGGAAGCAATCCGAGCGGCCGCGTCAATCCGAACGCCAAAAAGGTGCTCGAAGAAGAGGGGGCGTGGGACGAGCGCTACCACTCCAAAACGATTGATGAGGTGATGAAAGAGGGGCCGTTCGATTTGGTGGTGACCGTCTGTGACAACGCCAAGGAGAGCTGCCCGATGTTTCCCTGGGGTGTCAAGACGATTCATGTGGGATTCGAGGATCCCGACGGCAAACCCTACGAGGCCTTCGTCGAGACGAAAGATAGGATAAAGAAAGAGCTGCTGCCTGTTATCGAAAGAAATATAGGGAACAATCCCAAATAAAATAGAAGGAAATATTATGAAAAAAAGTGTCGATACAACACAAAGCGGAGTCAAAATCACCTTTACCGGTGAAGTGAGGAAGCAAAATATCGTCAAAATGGTCGAAAACTGTGCCACGGGACAGTGCGAATGCATGAGTGACGCAACGAAAAAAAAGATTCAAAATATGGAGGTCAAGGGTGAAGACGGCTCCGTCGAGCTTGAACTGACGGGTGACATTGCCAAAGAGGAAATCGAAGCGGCGTTGAAGCGTTCGACAGTACTGAACCCTTAAGATGCTTACGTCTCTTACCATCTTCATCGTCACACTCATTCTGGTCATTTGGCAGCCCAAAGGGCTTCAGATCGGCACCACTGCGGTGCTCGGCGCCGTAGCGGCGCTGCTGCTCGGCGTCGTGTCGTGGCACGACGTTGTCGAAGTGACGGCCATCGTCTGGGATGCCACCCTCGCGTTCATCGGCATCATTCTGCTTTCGATGGTGCTCGACGAGATCGGCTTTTTCGAGTGGGCGGCGGTGAAGATGACGAAACTCAGCCGCGGCAACGGCTACTGGATGTTCGTCAATGTCCTGCTGCTCGGCGCTTTGGTGGCCGCTTTTTTCGCCAACGACGGCGCCGCCTTGATCCTCACGCCGATCCTGCTGGCGAAGATGCGCTATCTGCAGATGGACAAGAAGGCGATCTTCGCCTTTTTGATGGCGGGTGGCTTCATCGGCGACAGCGCCTCGAACCCATTGGTCATCTCCAACCTCACCAACATCGTCACGGCCGACTATTTCCATATCGGTTTTTTCGATTATATGAAAAACATGTTCGTGCCAAATCTTCTGGCCATCGTTGCCTCCATCGTCGTGCTGTGGCTCTTTTTCAGAAGATCGATCCCCAAAAAGATCGACATTTCTGTCCTGCCGGAGGCAAAGAGCGTCATCAAAAACGAAAAGATGTTCAAGATCAGCTGGTGGTTTCTGGGCTTGCTGCTCGTGGGTTATTTCGTCGGCGATCTTTACCATGTTCCGGTCTCCTTTTTCGCCCTCGGCGGGGCGCTGATCTTCCTGGCCATCGCCACCAGGCAGAAAGCGACCAAGCCGATCATGACCATCAAAACCGCCCCGTGGCAGGTGGTCTGGTTCTCCATCGGCCTCTATGTCGTCGTATTCGGGCTCAAAAACGCCGGGCTGACCGACCAGATCGCCGAATGGCTGCTGGCGCTCAAATCGCAGGGGCATCACGTCTACGTGATCGGTACGGGCTTTCTCTCGGCGGTGCTCAGTTCGGTGATGAACAATATGCCCACGATCATGGTGATGGACCTGGCGATCGACAAAACCGGCGACACCTTCCTGGCCTACGCCAATATCCTGGGCGCCAACCTCGGTCCCAAAATGACGCCGATCGGATCGCTGGCGACGCTGCTGTGGCTACATGTACTGGCCAAAAAAGGGGTAAAGATCGGCTGGGGTGAATATATGAAAGTGGGGCTCATCGTCACGCCGCCGGTGCTGTTGGTCGCACTTTTAGGGCTCGTCTGATTTGAAAAAAATCGCAATCTTTTTCGTTTTTTGCGCACTCTTTCTGCAGGCGGCCTCTTTTGGGCCGCTCGATGCGGCGATTCAGCATCCGACACGGCTGCGTGTTTATGCCATCTATCCCGAAAGTTGCGAGATCGCCGACGATGGAAAAATTCATGGCAGTATCGGCCTTTTTCAGACGAACGACTACGAAAAAGAGGACCACTACCTGCTCGATTTCGGCATGGCGACGCTGCAGATGTCGGGAAGCTATGCTTACAGTGATCGCGCCCAGATCCGTTTGACGCTTCCTGTGCATCACCTCTACGGCGGATTCATGGACAACGCGCTCGACTGGTTTCACTCTTTTACAGGCTCGCTCAACGGGGCCAGGCACAACGAAGAGGGCAAGAACAAAATAGCCATCCAGGCGATCGACCCGGACGGGCATGTACTGATCGACAAACACGCCCCCTATACGGTGTTGGGGAATCTTCAGATCGAACACAAATATCTGCTCCCTTTTCGAACGTTCGGAATGCACCATGCAGTGACATTCGGCGTCAAAGTCCCTCTTTCTGACAAAAAGGATGCGTTCAGTACCGAAAAGCCCGACTATATGGCCGGATGGCTGATGCAGAAAAACTGGAGAGACGATGCGCTTTTCGTGAACTTCAATGTTGTGAAACTCGGAAAATTCAGCATCGGATCACTCGCCCATTCGCTCTCTTTCGGCTACTTCGCCTATGTGGGATGGGAGCACCTTTTGGGCGGAGGGCGATCGTGGCTGCTGGAGTACAAATTCGCCTCGTCCCCCTACCATTCGGCCTATCATACGATCGATTCGCAATCGAATGTGATCGACCTCGTCTGGCGACACCGGCTTGGAAAGAACAAGCTCGATCTGTTCATCAGCGAAAATCTGGCCCCTTTCTACAACAGCCCCGATTTTACGATCGGTGCAAGTTTAAGATTTTAGAGGTGTTTGGGTAGAATAGTTTAAAGGGGACACTATGCACTATCCTGAATATGAGAACGGCAGCCTCGCCCGCTATTACGAGACTCGTGAGAGCCGATGGATGATGTGCCCGGGTGAGACGGCCATTGTCGCGGCGTCGATCCACGACGACCATGACCTCTCTGCTGCGGTGGCCAGGCGATTGAAACTCGACGAGCCCACACGGCTTCGC
>JAUUDL010000084.1 GCA_030826715.1 Hydrogenimonas sp.
GCTGCCTGAGTATATCCTCCTCCACCTGGGGCGTCGCCGTGGCCGTGAACGCGGTGACCGGCACCTGAGGAAAAGTCGCTTTGAGAAGATGGAGCCTTCGGTAGTCCTCGACAAGAAGAGCCGTCGCCGCGAAACGAAAGAGGAAGAGCCGATGGCGTGCGACCGCGCGGTGTTCGACGAGCTGCGCCGACTCCGCAAAGAGATCGCCGATGAAAACGGCGTACCCGCCTACATCGTCTTTGGCGACAAGACGTTGAAGGAGATGGCGGCGAAGCTGCCGAAAACAAAAGAACAGATGCTCGGCATCAGCGGCGTGGGAGAGGTGAAGTACGCCCGTTTCGGCGAAGCGTTTCTGCGCCGATGCCAGGAGCTTTCCGATGAGTTGCCTGTGAGCGAATAATCGCTTTTGTGGTATAGTTATGCTAAGAAGATTATTATCATGCATAGGAGGTCGTTATGGCTGGCTGTGAAGAGCTCAAGGAGCTGCTGGAGATTGAAGTGATTCCCGATATCGAAGAGGTGATCGACGAACTTTTCGAAGAGATTGCGGATGCCAAAAAGGCCGACGAAGCCGTGAAGAAGGAGTATGCCGAACTGCAGGAGATGTGGGCGGCCTTTGTTGAATTGCTCCACGACCTCGAAGAGGGGGATGTGAGCGAAGAGGAGTGCGCCCAGATCTTCACCGAACTCGAAGAGATGATCGAATCTTCCGAAGAAGAGAAGGAGTGAATGGTTATGGAAGTCAAAAAATGCGATACGCTCGAAGAGCTGAGAAAAGAGATCGACAAGGTCGACGAGAAGATCGTCGAACTGATCGCGATACGCAATAGCTATATCAAGCAGGCAGCCAATTTCAAACATACCGTCGAAGAGATCAAGGCCGACGAGCGGATCGACGAGGTTCTCAACCATGTTCGGCACAAAGCGCTGACACTGGGAGTCTCCCCGAACATGGTCGCCGACCTCTACAAGCACATGATCGACGAAATGGTCGAAACGGAGATCGCCGAACTGCGCAACAGAGGGGCCTTCTAAAAGAGCTTTCATTTAGACTATTTGCGGCGGATACACTCGCCGCACCACAACTTCCCATTTTACCCTTCCATGAACACACTTTGCACATACCTTGCACACAGAGACGCTACGATGACGGTATCGTCAGCCAAAAGGAGTGAGGATGCGATACCGTACAGAAAAAGATACGATGGGCGAGGTGAAGGTTACTGCAGATCGCTACTGGGGTGCCCAGACGCAGCGAAGCCTGCTCAATTTCCCGATCGGTACCGAGACGATGCCCATCGAGATCGTCCATGCCTACGGATTTTTGAAAAAGGCGTGTGCTGAGATCAACCGTGACCGGGGCGCGCTGGACGAGAAAAAAGCGGCCGCGATCGTGCAGGCGTGCGAAGAGCTGACGGAAGGAAAGTTCGACGACGAGTTTCCGTTGAGGGTGTGGCAGACAGGCAGCGGCACCCAGACCCACATGAACGTCAACGAAGTGATCGCCAACCGCGCCACCGAACTGTTGGGAGGCGATTTCACCAAAGAGAAGCTGGTCCATCCCAATGACGACGTCAATATGGCGCAAAGCTCCAACGACACGTTCCCCACCGCGATGCGCATCGCCTCGGTGAGCGCCATGCAAAAAGGGCTCGTCCCGTCGCTTTCACGGCTGAGGGAGTCGCTGCATGAGAAAATGGTGGCCTTCGACGACATCGTCAAGATCGGCCGAACCCATCTGCAGGATGCCACGCCGCTGACGCTCGGACAGGAGTTTTCGGGCTATGTGGCGATGCTCGACGCCGCCAAAGAGCAGATCGAATCGGCAAAGGGATGGTGCGCTCAGCTTCCTATCGGGGGGACGGCCGTTGGGACGGGGATCAACGCGCCGATAGATTTCGATGAAAAAGTGGTCGAAAAACTCAACGGCTACTTTGAAGGTCTCGCGGCTTTCGAGCCTCAGCCCAACAAATTCCACGGCCTGACAGCCCACGATGCGGAAACGTTCACAAGCGGCGCGCTGAAGGCGCTGGCCGCGAACCTGATGAAGATCGCCAACGATATCCGCTGGATGGCTTCGGGTCCCCGGTGTGGCCTGGGGGAGATCACGATACCGGCCAACGAACCCGGAAGCTCGATCATGCCCGGAAAGGTCAATCCGACACAAGCGGAGATGGTGACGATGGTGGCGGTGCAGGTGACAGGCAACGACACGGCGATCGGATTCGCCGCCAGCCAGGGCAATTTCGAACTCAATGTTTTCAAACCCGTCATCGCCTATAACCTGCTGCAGTCGATCCGGCTGCTGGGCGATGCGATGGAGAGTTTCGCCATTCGATGTGTCGATGGGATCTCTCCCAGATTGGAAAAGATCGAATATTATCTGCGAAACTCCCTGATGCTGGTGACGGCGCTGAACGCCCATATCGGCTACGAAAAAGCGGCGAAGATCGCCAAAACCGCCTACGAAGAGAATCTGACGCTCAAGGAAGCGGCTCTGAAGCTTGGGTATCTGAGCGAAGAGGAGTTCGACAGGTGGGTCGATCCTTTGAAAATGGTGGGTAAAGGAGTATAATTGCATCGAAATTTTTACACAAGGTAAGGCAATGAGCGTCAAAGATGAATTGATGGCACGCAGCGGCGGCAAATGCGAACTGTGCGGAAGCACGGAAGATCTGACGGTTCTGGAGGTGAGCCCGTCCGACGGAAGTGCCGAGAAGTCGATCCTGGTCTGCCGAACCTGCAGGGAACAGATCGAAAACCCCGACAAGATGGACCCCAACCACTGGCACTGCCTGAACGAAAGCATGTGGAGCACGGAGCCTGCGGTCCAGGTGATGGCCTATCGCATTCTCAAACGCCTGGCACCCACGCACGGATGGGCGCAGGATCTGCTGGATATGCTCTATCTCGAACCGGAAGTTCAGGCGTGGGCTGATGCCGAAGAGAGCGGCGGTGCCGAGGAGCGCGAACCGACCCGCGACAGCAACGGCACGGTGCTCAACGAAGGCGACAGCGTCACGATTATTAAAGATCTGGAGGTTAAGGGCGCGGGTTTCACGGCCAAGCGCGGCACCGTCGTCAAAAACATCCATCTCACCGACAACCCCGAACAGATCGAAGGGCGCGTCAACGGCACGAAAATCGTCCTTTTGAGCAAATTCCTCAAAAAGGCATAATGTCTCTCATCGGAACTGGACCGTGAAGAGACTCCCTCTTCCGGGCTCGGATTTAACTTCTATTTCGTACCCGTAGAGGCGGCAGATACGTTCGACAATGCTCAGCCCGATACCAAATCCCCCTTCTATACTGTTTTCCCTGTGAAAACGTTTGAAGATGGTTTGCAGTTTGTCCCGGGGGATGCCGCTTCCGGTGTCGGTGACAATCAGCCGGCAATCCTCCAGAAGGATCTCTACATGCCCGCCACTTCGGGTATATTTGAGTGCGTTGTCGAGCAGATTCTTCACCAGAAGCGCCATATGGTGGGGATCGGCTTCGACGATGCATGGGCGGGTGTGCATCTGCAC
>JAUUDL010000022.1 GCA_030826715.1 Hydrogenimonas sp.
GAAGTAGGCTTTGAAATCGATGTCGAACGCCTTTTCGATCTTTTCGATATCCAGTTTGAAGTTGCTCATCAGATCCATGATCACCGCTTTGCGTATGCGGTCGTCGAGCGTGAGCTCCACGCCCCGCCAGAAGGGGAGTTTCCCTTCGTCGATCGCCGCTTCGTAGTCGGGAAGCTCCTTGAAGTTCTGGGCGTAGTAGTCTTCGCCTTCGCCGATACTGGTGAGGCCGATACCGAGCAGATCCACCCCGCCACGGGTCGTGTAGCCCTGGAAATTGCGGTGCAGCTCACCCTTTTCGATCGCCTTGAAGAGTTCGTCGTCGGGTTTGGCGAAGTGGTCCATCCCGATCATTTTGTATCCGTGCGTCGTGAAGTAGTCGATCGTATGCTGCAGGATCGCCAGTTTCACTTCCGGTGAGGGGATCGTCGTCTCGTCGAGTTTGCGCATCGTCTTTTTCAGCCACGGCACATGGGCGTAGTTGAAGACCGCCAGGCGGTCCGGATCGAGCGATCGCGCCAGTTCGAGCGTCTTTTTAAAACTCTCGAGTGTCTGGTAGGGCAGCCCGTAGATCAGATCGATATTGATGCTTTTGACGCCATATTTTCTGGCCAGGTCGACCGCGGCTTTGGTGATGTCGTAGGGCTGGATGCGATGGACCGCCTGCTGGACCCTGGGCTCAAAATCCTGCACGCCGAAGCTGATGCGCGTGAAGCCGTGTTTCTTGAGCACTTTCATCTGCTCTTCGTTGAAAAAGCGCGGATCGATCTCGCAGCTTATCTCGGCATCTTTGGCGAAATTGGGAAACGCCTCTTTCACAAACTGCATGATTTCGTCGAGCTGCTCGGCCGCATAGAAGGTCGGCGTCCCGCCGCCGAAGTGAAACTGCACGACCTCGCTGGAGGTATCCATCGTCTCAGACAGTAGCTTCACCTCCCGGCGCAGATAGTCCAGATAGCGGCTTTTTTTGTCCTCTTTGGAGGTGAAAACCACGTTGCAGCCGCAAAAATAGCAGGCGCTTCGGCAAAAAGGGAGGTGGATATACAACGAGAGCGGCTTTTTGGCATTGCGATTCTTGAGTTTTTCGACATAGCGGTCGTAGGTGAAATCTTCGGAAAACTCCACGGCGGTCGGATAGCTGGTATAGCGCGGTCCCGGCTTGGAGTATTTGACGAACTGTTTGAAATCGATCATCGGAGAGTGCTCCTTATAAAATTGAACCATTTTCCCATAATTTCGATAAATAAGCGATAAATCCTTTTTATTAGGGAATTTTTACTTGAAACGCCCCTCGTAACCGGCTTTTTCGATCGCCTTGAGCAGCGCGTCTGGTTCGCATTTCGTATCATCGAAACGAACTTTCGCCTCCTCTTTGGAGAGCTTCACTTTCGCTTTTTCGACACACGGAAGCTGCTTGAGGCTCTTTTTGATCGCGGTGGTGCAGAGCGGGCATGTCATCCCCTCTATCTCGATCTTCACCTCTCTTTCAGCAGCGAAAAGAGTGACGTAAAAGAGAAACGGTATCAATATAATTTTTTTCATTCACTTCCCAAAAATAGATCAATCCACCACGGATAGGTGGAGAAGATGGCCACCAGCAATGTCCCGATCACCAGATAGAGCGGGTAGCGGCGGCAGAGTTCGGCACTGCAGCACCCTTTTTTCCGTTTGCGAAGATAATCGATCCAGAGGTAGCCGATCACGCCCACCGCGAGGGCGGTGAACCAGGGGCGGTAGGGAGTGAAGAGGTGAAGGAACGAGAGCGATCCCATCCCCACGCCGAATATCATGAAAAGCAGCGGCGCCAGGCAGCACGAAGTGGCCAAAAAGGCCGAAACGACCGCCCCAGCGATCAGTGCATAGAGAGATCTGTTCCCTCTTTTCTCTTCACTGTCGCAGCCGCTCATAATTCCTGCGACGTGATGCGGTAGGAGAAATTTTTCGGATCGTAGTAGTCGAGCACCTCATCTTCTATCTCGGCATAGGGGTAGCCGAACATGTTCAGCGGGTACTGTTCAGGGGTCGGCCAGAGCTTGAAATCGCGGGCGTGGTTGAAACCCATCCAGTTCATCTCCCAACTGTGCAGATAGCGGCGCTTGAGGGCCTGCACCCTTGGATGCTCGTACGGAAGTTTTTCGACCAGCTCGAGCTTGGTGATGTCGGCCGGATCGCTCGGAATCCAGCCGATACCGGGGATATAATACTCGGCGCGGCAGTGCTGCCATGTCGTGATGTCGGCGAACCCTTTCGTATCGCTCTTTCCGAACGCTTTTGAAAAGTTCGATCTGCCCAGGCGTATACCGAAAACTTCCCGCGCGGGAATGCCTGCTGCGCGCAGAAGCGCCACGAAAAGCGAGCTCAAGTCGGTACATTTTCCGCCGTAATATCCGCTTTCAAGCATCTTCTCCACATCGCCCGTGCCTCACCCTTTCACCTTCGGATCGCGAAAGGTCATCCGTGTGGTCCAGTCGTAGATCTTCTTCACCTTTTCGAAACGCCGTGTTTCAGGACCGATGATCTTCCTCACGAGCGCCCTGATACGGCCGGTCACCGGTATGTGAGCAGTGGGCTGCAAAAAGAGCTTCACCTCTTCGGGAATCGGCAGATTTTTCGCGTCCGCCGCTTCGATCGCCTCGATCGGCACCATCCGTGCGCGGGTTTCGATCTCCATTGAAAGGCGCAGTCTCTTGGGTCTATCGCTCTGCTTCCATTCGGCATAGAGAGTGCGCGCTTCGTAGAGATTTTTCGTGTTGTAGTTAAAATCGTCGTAGTTGCCCGAAAACGATGCCTCTTTCACCTTCTGCCACGCCGCATCCAGCGGCAGCGGGTTCCAGAGCCTCGCGGGGTAGATCTTTTCGTCGTATCGGATATCGAACGTCGCTTCGACTCTGAAGCGGCGAACGCCCTGCTCTGTCGCCACAGCCGCCGGAAGGATCGAGGGTGCAAACGCGGCGGCTGCCAGCACCGCCCCGCCTTTGATGAATTCACGCCGTCGCAAACTCAAAGTCCCGCATTCTTGATATCATCTTCGTCGATCTGAAGATCTTTGAGCGAGTAGAAGAGGTTGGGATGCTGCCGTTTGATACTCTTGACCAGATTTTCGAGATTGACGTTGGAGGCTTCCTTGCCGCTCTCTTTGAGCCTCTTTTGCAGTTCGTGCATCACCACCGTCCATACATCGTGAAAATCGACAGGAAGCTCCTTGGCGATCGCCCGCTCCAGGCGCGCTTTGAAGACCTCTTCGCCCATGTGCTGGAGCGATTGCATGATCCCCATCATCGCCTCGGCCGAGGAAAGGACCATCAGATTGCCGTTTTCGTCGATGACGAACCACGGTTGCGGGTCTTCCCAGCTTCCCCGTTTGAGTTCGAGCACTTTGTGTTTCTCGTCCTCGCCAGGCATGATCTGAAGCACCGGCCTTTGACCAGGCTGCGGCACGCCCAGCTTCGTCGCGACCGCGTCGATCTCCCTGAGCTGCTGTTCTGCAGGCAGGTTCTTCAAACTTTTCATGTCGACCTCCATCAGACTTCCGTCCTCTTTTCATCGAGCCACACCATCACCCCTTTTTGGGCGTGCAGGCGGTTCTCCGCTTCGTCGAATACGACGCTCTGCGGCCCTTCGAGCACCTCTTCGGTCACTTCGAGCCCACGGTACGCCGGCAGGCAGTGAAGAAATATCGCATCGGCATGGGCCAGTTTCATCATCGCTTCATCGACCGTGAAACCGGCGAAGTCCTTGAGGCGTTTCTCCTTCTCCTCTTCGTCGCCCATAGATACCCAGGTATCGGTCGTCACGACATCCGCATCCCTGACCGCCTCTTTGGGATCATCAGTAAAGAGGATCGTC
>JAUUDL010000095.1 GCA_030826715.1 Hydrogenimonas sp.
CTCCTCCTGGCTCTCGAGCTTGGTCTGGAGGTAACCGCTGAAATAGCTGCTGCTTTTGTTCAGTACGATGCGTCCGTAGGCGGAATAGGCCAGCCCCCGCTTGACCCGCACCTCTTCCATCAGGCGGCTTCCGAAACCGCTGCTTCCAAGAATGAAGGCCGCCACTTTGGCTTTATAGCTCTTGGGGTCGTCGACGCGCATCGAAAAGGGCGCACCGAAATAGATATACGCCTGTTCGGTCGGCCTCTTTTCCACGACCGTTTCCCCTTTGTCGCTCGCCTCGAAGAAGGGAAGCGGTTCGCTCTCGCCTGCCGGCAGCGACGAGAGTGCTTCCCTGACGTAGGCTTTCGCTTCATCGAGCGTCATCGCCCCGCCGACGACGGCGATCGCCCGCCGCAGCACCAGGTGTTTTTTCAAAAAAGTTTGGATATCCTGCAGTGCCAGCGCTTTGATGTCGTCCACGGTGCCGTCCGCGGGCCTGGCCAGCGGCGTACCCTGAAAAAGCGTTTTTTTCAGAAGCAGGCTCGCCTGATAGTCGTAATCGCTCTCTTTGCGCATCAGCGCGCCGATCGTCGTCGTCTGGACCTTTTCGAAACTCTTGGGCGTGAGATTGGGATCTTTCAATAGATCGGAGAAGAGTTGCACACCTTCGCCAAAAACCTCTTTGAGCGATCCCGCTTCGAAGACGAAGGTTTCGTTTCCCGCATGCGCGCTCAAAGAGATCGCCCGCTCTTCGAGCGCTTTGGCGAAGCCCGTGGAGCCGAGCTTTTTCGTCCCTTCGTTCATCATCCGGGCAGAAAACTTCGCCAGTCCTGGATGCTTCCCGTCCGCCAGTGCCCCGCTGTAGCGAAAGACCACCTGCATCGAGGCGATCGGCAGCAACCGCTCCTCTTCGAAAATGAGCGGCACATCCACGCCGTTAATCGTCACTTTGTCCAATACCGCACTCATCAACACTCCTTGTAATATGACCCATAAAAAAATTGTTTTCCCAATACTCGATCTCACAGTTGTATCCCCTCTTTTCTGGCGATCCGCTCGATAGGTTCGTCAGGATTTCTGGATATCAGAATATCGATCTTCTGCTCACCCAGCCGCTCCTGCAGGCAGATCCAGAGTGCCGATCTCCTCTCCGACCAGTCTGCCGGCAGCGGCTCTGCGACGACATAGAGGTCGATGTCTCCGCCGCGCTTCGCATCATCGGTACGGCTTCCGAAAAGATAGATTTTCGCATTCTCTCCGAAACTCTCCTTCAGGCATGACTTGATCGTTTCGATTTCGAAAGGCTTGAGTCTCATGAGAGCTTCTCTTTTTCAACCCTGTTTTCGATATTTTTCAAGAGATCGATCAGATATGCCGATTTTTCATACACACCGACGATTCCTTCAACGGCTCTTTTTGGCACCGTTTCATACTCGTGGGTGATAAGATTCCTCACATACCGAAGCTCTCTCCACTCCCAGGCATCAGGAAGGTACCCATATTTTTCCAGGCGATTGAGTATGTCGATCATCGGTTGCGACGCCCACCCTTCGTCGTCATCGGCCACCACCAGCAACTGGGGGAAGAGTTTTCGTCCCAACGTATCCTGAAGTTTGATGAAACGGTAAAAGAGCCAGTCGATATGTTCGATGGCATCGGGATTTAGCGATTCATATCCCTTTTCATCCAATGGGAGAAGATCGGCAACCTTCTCTCTGGCCATCGCCAAACGGCTGGCATGAAGCGAACACTCACCGAGATAGGTGCGCAGTCTCGCGTAGGCGACATCCCATGCGGCCATCAGTAAACCTCGAGAATCTCATAGGCGGTATTGCGTTTGGCCGGAATCTCTCCGACATCCCGTATCAACCGGATCATCTCCTGCTGGTTCATCCGGTTCATCGCCCCGGCGGCTTTGACGACATTCTCCTCCATCATCGTACTTCCCAGGTCGTTGGCGCCGTACTGCAGCGCCATCTGGCCGATGTAGCTGCCCTGCGTCACCCACGAACTCTGGATGTTGGGGACATTGTCGAGGAAAAGACGGCTGACGGCCAACAGCCGAAGGTAACGGTTGGGGCTCGCCTTCCGTGTGACGATATTCTCTCTCTCGAGGCGTGTGTGGTGGGGCTGGAAGCTCCACATGATGAAGGCGCGGAAACCGCCCGTCTCATCCTGCAGATTTCGCACGTGTTCCCAGTGCTCCACGATCTCTTCATCGGTCTCGACGGTGCCGAACATCATCGTCGCGGTCGATTTGATGCCGTTTTTGTGTGCGAGTCGGTGGACGTTCAGCCAATCTTTCACGTCGATCTTTTTGGGGGCGATGATGTCGCGCACCCTGTCGCTGAGAATTTCGGCCCCCGCACCGGGGATGGAGCTGAGCCCTTTGGCCGCCAGTCGCTGCAGCGTCTCTTCGACACTGATGCGGGAGACCTTGGCGATATAGTCGATCTCGACGGCGCTGAAGCCGTGGATCGTGATCTGCGGATATTTGGTATGGATATGCTCCACCAGATCTTCGTACCAGTCGATCTTGAGTTTCGGATGGACGCCACCCTGAAAGAGGATCTGCGTCCCGCCGATGGCCAGCAACTCCTCGATCTTCTGGTCGATCTCGTCGAAGGTGAGCACATAGGCGTCCTCGTCCTTGCCGTGCCGGTAGAAGGCGCAGAATTTGCAGTCGACCCAGCAGACGTTGGTGTAGTTGATGTTCCGGTCCACCACGAAAGTGGTGATCTTTTCGGGATGTAGCTTCGCCTTCACCTCGCTGGCCATGCGTCCGAGGGTTTTGAGGTCGCCGTTTCGTATCAGGTCGAGCGCCTCTTCCCTGCTCATCCGCTTCATGCTTTTTGTGCTCCGGAAACGTCGTCCTCTTTGGCGCTATGACCCTCTTTCGCTTCACTCTTTTTGGTGACACTCTTTTCGATCGCATCGAGTACGCCGTTGACGAATTTCGGTGATTGGTCGCCGCCGAGCTCCTTGGCCAGCTCCACCGCTTCGTTGATGATGACGGCACGGTCGAGATCGGTGAAGAGAAGCTCGTAGGTGCCCAGGCGCAGAATCGACTTGTCGACATGGTCGAGGCGGTCGAAATCCCAATCTTTCAGGTGCGCCTTGATCTCTTCGTCGATCTTTTCAAGGTTGTCGAGCACACCGTTGTAGAGTCCCATCGCGAACTCTCGCTGGCGGTTTCGGATCTTCTTCTCTTCGAGCAGATCCTCGCTGAACTGCTTCACTTCCGGATTGCCGATATCGTGGGCGTAAAGAAGCCCGACGACGGCCCCGCGGGATTGGTGACGCGTCGCCATTACGCCTCCATCGTTTTGTACAGATCGATCATTTCGATGACGCCGGCCATCGCCTCGAACCCTTTGTTACCCGCTTTGGAGCCTGCCCGCTCGATCGCCTGCTCGATCGTGTCGGTCGTCAGGACGCCGAAAGCCACGGGTTTGCCGTGTTTGAGAGTGACGTTGGCGACCCCTTTGGTCGCCTCGGCCGCCACATAGTCGAAGTGCGGGGTCGATCCGCGGATCACCGCGCCTACGCAGCAGACACCCTCGTATTTGCCGCTCGCGAGCGCCTTTTCGAGCGCAAACGGTATTTCAAACGCCCCGGGAACGAGGATGAGATCGATATTTTCGTCCCTGCCGCCGTGGCGCAGAAAAGCGTCGCGCGCCCCTTCGACCAGCCTGTCGGTAATAATGTGATTGAAACGGCTCGCGATGATCGCGACACGCTCGTCGCCGCCGAGTTTCAGTTGTCCTTCGATGATGTTCATAAAGTATGTTCCCTCTTTGAAAATTGGTAGTATTTTAGCATATTGTCTCTGCTACGCTTCGACGATTTCGCGAATCGCGTTGATCTGTCCGATCAGCCTGTCGAGATTTTCGAGGCGGATCATGTTCGGACCGTCGGAGAGGGCGATCGTGGGGTCGAAGTGCGTTTCGAAAAAGAAACCGTCCACCCCGGTTGCCGCTGCGGCCCTCGCCAGATAGGGGACGAAACTGCTGTCGCCGCCGGTTTTGCCACCCTGACCGGGCATCTGGACGCTGTGGGTGGCATCGAAGATAACCGGTGC
>JAUUDL010000081.1 GCA_030826715.1 Hydrogenimonas sp.
AAATCGTTGTTTTGAATCAAGGGTGCGTCGACACTGAAATCATTTTCTATTTTTCCTCTGACCCAGGCGAGATAACTCTTTTGAACATCACGGCCTTCGAACATCATTTTCAGCCTCTTTTCGGACGGTTTGTTCCTGCTTACAAGCAAAAGTCCGCTTGTTTCCATATCGATCCGATGAATAGCGTTCGCCTCTTTCCCAAATGTATAGCGAATATCGTCGAGTAAAGAATAGGGCGTTCTGTATGTAGTCGGGTGGACCAATGTGCCGCTGGGTTTATCGAAAAGGGCAAAATCAGGTGTGGTAAAAATAGGCTCGACCCCTTTTGGTTGCGGCTCGAACATCTTTACACTCACTTCACCGCAAATTTTCTGCCCGCTGTGCTCACACTTCACCCCATCGACCAAGAGTCTGCCCGTTGCAACTATTTTTTGTGCTTCCCCTTGTCTGACACCCAACTCTCGCATGAGAAAAAGGAAAGCGGGCAAGGGGGTTTGCAAATTATATTTTTTATTTATAAAAGCCATCTAGACTCCTTCAATTTTTTTACCTCTTTTTAACTCTCGTTGGAATAGAATATAACTACTTTATTGAATACGGATTACACTGTTTATAGCATAATTTTGTATTCAGATATTCTCCAGTGAAAATTCATTCTAAAAGGAAAATGACAATGGTTGAGCGTTATGCACGCGAAGAGATGAAATCGAAATGGACGATGCAGGCCAAGTATCAGGCATGGCTCGATGTGGAGATCGCCGCTGTCAAAGCATGGAACCGCCTTGGACTCATTCCTGACGAAGATGCGGATAAGATCGAGAAAAATGCCTCTTTTGACATTGACAGGATCGACGAGATAGAAAAAGAGACACGTCACGATGTCATCGCATTTTTGACATCGGTTGCCGAAAGTCTCGGTGAAGAGAGCCGCTGGGTTCATTACGGGATGACAAGCTCCGATACAATCGACACGGCTGTCGCACTTCAGATACGTGACAGTCTGAAGCTGATCATCGAGGATGTCAAAACTATCATGGAGACGATCAAACGTCGGGCGATGGAACACAAGTTGACACTTATGGTCGGTCGCAGCCACGGCATTCATGGCGAACCGATCACCTTCGGTCTGGTTCTTGCTATCTGGTACGATGAAATGAAAAGGCATTTGGCCAATCTCGAAGAGACATTCGAGGTGATCAACGTGGGCAAGGTAAGCGGTGCGATGGGCAATTTCGCCCATGCACCCATGGAACTCGAAGAGTATGTCTGCGAAGAGCTCGGCCTCAAACCGGCACCCGTCTCGAACCAGGTCGTCCAACGGGACCGCTACGCTCGACTGATGACAACGCTTGCACTCATCGCTTCGACCGTTGAAAAGATCGCTGTGAACATTCGCCACTATCAACGCACCGAAGTATATGAATGTGAAGAGTATTTCCACAAAGGCCAGAAGGGAAGTTCGGCCATGCCGCACAAGCGTAATCCGGTTCTGAGTGAAAACCTGACAGGATTGGCGCGCATGGTCCGAAGCTATTGTATGCCGGCGATGGAGAACGTCGCGCTTTGGCACGAGCGTGATATCAGCCACAGTTCCGTCGAGCGATTCATCCTTCCCGATGGTTTCATCACGGCCGACTTCATGCTGATGCGACTCAACGGCCTGCTGGACAAACTGTTGGTCTACCCGGAGAACATGATGAAAAACCTCAATCTCACCGGCGGCCTTGTCTTTTCTCAACGCGTTCTTCTGGAACTGCCCAAACGTGGTGTAACCAGAGAGGATGCCTACAAAATCGTTCAACGCAATGCGATGAAGGTCTGGGAAGATCTGCAGCATGGAAAACCAGCACTCAACGAGAAAGGAGAGAGCCTCTATCTTCAATACCTGCTTGCCGACGAAGAACTTCGCAGCAAGCTGAGCGAAGAGGAGATCCGCGACTGTTTCGATTACAACTACTACACCAAAAATGTCGATCGTATTTTCGAACGCGTTTTTGGAAAACAATAAAGGGGGATTCAGCTATATGTCACTTGGAGTATTGACCGTCATCAAGCGCAACGGCAGAGCCGAACCGCTTGACATTACAAAGATTCAAAAATACACCTCGGCATCGGTCGAGGGGTTGTCGGGTGTCAGCCAGAGCGAACTCGAGGTTGATGCCAAAATTCAATTTCGCGACCGCATCACGACAGAAGAGATACAACAGACACTGATCAAGACAGCCGTTGACAAAATCGATATCGACCGTCCCAACTGGACATTCGTGGCCGCGAGGCTTTTCCTTTATGACCTTTACCATAAAATCAACGGCTTTACAGGCTATGCACATCTGCGTGACTATTTTGCCAAGGGTGAAGCGGAAGGCCGTATCGTTCTGGGACTGAAAGAGAAATATGACCTCGACGATCTGAACGATTACATCAAACCCGAACGCGACATGCAGTTCACCTATCTGGGTATTCGGACACTCTATGACCGTTACCTTCTCAAAGATCGTCAAAACAACCCGATCGAATTGCCGCAGCACCTCTTCATGGGTGTGGCGATGTTTCTCGCGCAAAACGAACTCAACTGCCAGGAGTGGGCGAAAAAGTTCTACGATGTCATCAGCAAATTCGAAGTGATGGTCGCTACGCCGACACTCTCGAACGCCAGGACACCGAGGCATCAACTCTCCTCCTGCTACATCGGCAGCACGCCGGACAAGATCGAAGGAATTTTCGACGCCTACAAAGAGATGGCACTGCTGAGCAAATTCGGCGGCGGTATCGGTTGGGACTGGAGCAAGGTCCGCGGCATGGGAAGCTACATCGACAGCCACAAAAACGCGGCGGGTGGCATCGTCCCATTTTTGAAGATCACCAACGATATCGCCATCGCCGTCGATCAGCTCGGTACCCGCAAGGGGGCCATCGCCGTCTATATCGAGCCCTGGCATCTGGATGTGTGGGATTTTATCGATCTCAAAAAGAATTCCGGGGAAGAGCGTCGTCGCGCCCACGATCTATTCCCTGCGCTTTGGATCAACGATCTCTTTATGAAGCGCGTGGAAGAAGATGGCGTATGGTCTCTCTTCGACCCCTACGAAACAGCCGACTTGACCGATCTTCACGGAGAAGCCTTCGAAAAACGTTACGTCGAATATGAAAACGACCCTGATGTCTTCAAAGAGCGCGTCAAAGCCAAAGAGCTCTGGAAGAAGATTCTGATGAGCTACTTCGAAGTCGGCAGTCCATTCCTCTGTTTCAAGGATACCGCCAACCGTGTCAACCCCAATGACCACTGCGGCATCATCCGAAGTTCGAACCTCTGTACCGAAATTTTCCAAAACACCCAGCCCAACCACTACAAAGTGCAGGTGAAATTTACCGATGGATCGGTGGCCTATTACGAAGAGGAAGAGGATGTCACCGTTGACAGCGGAATCACCAAGAAGGCCAAAAAGATCACGGCACTCGATTCTATCGGCGGCAAAGATATCTACATTGTCGAGAAGGTCGGAGAAGACGGCAAGACGGCGGTCTGCAACCTCGCCAGTGTCAACCTTTCGAAAATCCATACAAAAGAGGATATCGAGCGTGTCATTCCGATCGCCATCCGTATGCTCGACAATGTGATCGATCTCAACTTCTACCCACTCGAAAAGGTGAAAAAGACCAACGAGCGGTCACGCTCCATCGGTCTGGGTGTGATGGGTGAAGCGCAGATGGTCGCGGAAAAAGGGGTCCACTGGGGCAGCAGCGAACATCTGAACCTGATCGACGAAGTGATGGAGATGATCAGCTACAACGCGATCAAAGCGTCATCGAACCTCGCTATCGAAAAGGGATGCTACCCCGATTACGAAGGGTCGAAGTGGAGCCGTGGTATTTTGCCCATCGACAACGCCAATCCGCATGCGACGGCCTTGACTGACAGAGGCGGACTCTTCGGATACACTTACGACTGGGAAGCATTAAGGAAAAAGGTGAAAGAAGATGGTATGCGCAACGGCTACCTGATGGCGATCGCGCCCACGAGCTCCATCTCCATTCTCGTCGGTACGACGCAGACGATCGAACCTGTCTACAAGCGCAAATGGTTCGAAGAGAATCTGAGCGGACTCATCCCTGTCGTCGTCCCGAATCTCAACCCCGATACATGGGAGTATTACACGTCCGCGTTCGAGCTCGACCAAAAAGCGCTCGTCCGCGCCGCGGCGGTACGACAGAAATGGATCGATCAGGGGCAGAGTCTCAATATCTTCATCTCGCTGGACAAAGCCAGTGGGCGCTACCTGCACGAGATCTATACGGAAGCCTGGAAACTGGGCATCAAGTCGACCTATTACCTCAGAAGCCAATCTCCGGAAATGGAAGAGGATGTCGCCGACCGAAGCATGGAGTGCCTGGGTTGTCAATAAGAAGAGGGGGCAACCCCTTTTCTATTTGTTTTTCTTATGTTTATAGCCTCATCTCATTTTAAGCGCTTTTGGATAAAATCATATACTCTTCCAATTTTTAAAGAGGTTACAGATCCAATATGAAAAAGAAGCTTTACAATACCCATTGCGATACGACGCGTTCGACAACCTCCATTATCAACGGCTGTACGGCCGGTATTATCAATCTGAACAAATGCGCCTACAAATGGGCCTACAATCTATGGGAAGTGATGATGGCCAATACCTGGTTTCCGACCGAGGTCGATCTGACCGAAGATGCCAGGGACTATAAACATCTTCTCCCGGCTGAACGCCGTATGTACGACAAGGTACTGGCGCAACTGATCTTCATGGACTCGATCCAGACCAACAACACTGCTGACAATGTCAACCCGTGGATCACCGCCCCCGAAGTCAACATGTGCCTGGTACGCCAGGCGTTCGAAGAAGCGCTCCATTCGCAAAGTTACGCTGTCATGGTTGACAGTATCTCGATCAATACCGACGAAATCTACGAAATGTGGAAGAGCGACCAGGAGCTGCTTCGCAAAAACTCTTTCATCGGAGACGTCTACGAAAAATATGGTGAACTCGCCCAGGACGACGACGAGGCGAAGCTCTATATGCTTGTCGCCAACCAGTGCCTCGAAGGGATCTACTTCTACAGTGGGTTTTCGGCGATGTATGCATTGGCACGCAGCGGCAAGATGCTCGGAAGCGCGCAGATGATACGCTTCATCCAGCGTGACGAGTTGACACACCTGACACTCTACAGCAACATCATCAAAGAGATCAAAAAGGAGTATCCGCATCTTTTCAACGATCGTGTCATAGGCAATATGCGGGATATGTACCGTCAGGCGTACGAACTCGAACGAAACTGGGGCTGGTATGTCACTGAAGATCAGATTCTCGGGCTCAACCAGCAGATCATCGATCAGTATGTCCAGTTTCTGACGGACAAACGGCTCAAGGCCATCGGACTCGAACCGATGTTCGGCGCTGACAATCCGATCAAATGGGTTGACAGCTTCTCGACATTCAACGACCAGAAGACCAACTTCTTCGAAGGGAATGTCACCAACTATTCAAAAGGGAGTATTAGTTTTGACGACTTCTAACATCAAATGGAAAACATACGCCATACAGATGGCGACAAGTGACAATTTCGATGCCAACATCGCTCACCTTCTCGAACTCATCGCCGGCTTGCCGAAACACTCCATCATCGTAACACCAGAAGTGTGCCTGACAGGGTTTGCGTACGACAGAATGGACGAAGCGGCCCAGGCCAGTCTCTATGCCGTTGAGCAGGTCAAAAAGATGAGTGAGGACAAAATCATCACGTTGACCACCATCGAAAAAGAGGGCGACAACTTCGTCAACAGGACCGATGTCATCTACAACGGCGGGATTGTCCACTCGCAACACAAAGTCAAACTCTTTCCTCTCGGAAACGAGCATCTCTATTTCAAAGCCGGCAGCGAAGACGAGATCAAGATATTCGAGATCGACGGGATCAAGTTCGGCATCATCGTCTGTTTCGAACTCCGCTTCCCCGAATATTGGCTCAAGCTTCGCGGAGCCGATATCATTCTCAATCCCTCTCTTTGGGGAAAACCGCGCAAACAGCACTTTGAGATATTGACACGTGCCGTGGCCATCGCCAACCAATGCTATGTCGTTGCAGCCGACAGTGCCAATCCCGATATGGCAAGAAGCAGTGCCGTCATCGATCCCAACGGCAAAGCGATCATGGACGACTATGCCGAAGTGATCAAAGGAACATTCGACCCCAGAGAGGTCCAGCGCATCCGGCGCTACATCAACATGGACATCTTTCATGGATAATGCCAAGCGCATTGTCCTTCAGAAATTTGCCGACGCACTGGCCGACGAAGTTTCGTTGACACCCATTGTCTACAAAGCCTTTACGGAAGTAGAGCGCGAACTCTTCGTGCCCAAAGGCTTTACCCAGTGGGCCTATCGGCTCGATGCCCTTCCGATCAAAGCCGATCAGTGGATCAGCTCCCCCGTGACTGTGGCGAAGATGACACTCTACCTCGAACCGGAAGGTGCCGACAACGTTCTGGAAATCGGCTGTGGTAGCGGCTACCAGGCGGCGATATTGAGCCGAATATTCCGCCGAGTCTTCACAATCGAAAGAATCGACGCCCTTCTCAAGGAGGCCAAAGAGCGTTTCAGAAAACTCGATATTCACAACATACACACCCGCCTCGACGATGGCCAGCGCGGATGGCGTCAATTTGCCCCATATGACAGAATTCTCTTTTCGGCATCCACGCCGAATGTTCCGCAAACCCTTTTCGATCAACTATCCGACAACGGCATTCTCGTCGCGCCGATTGAACAGGGAGGAAAGCAGATCATCACGCGTTTTAAAAAGGAGGGTGGTAAAATCGTCAGTCAACCTCTCGACGAATGTCTTTTCGTGCCTGTCAAAAACGGTATTGCCTGACACTACCTTTTCCATCCTGTCGCCATCACCTCTCTTGACTATTTACAGAAAATCCTTTCGCCGGTGACATTTTTGGTATAATGAAAAAAACTGTCAATATCGGATGTCAATATGCAACAACTTGTCAAACCTGCCGAATATGCCAAAATGCAGGGTATGTCACGCCAAAGTGTCTATGCAAAGATCAAACGCGGCACACTCCCTTCAAGAAAGATAGACGGACGATACTATGTCATTGTCGCCTCTGACGAGTCGATCGACCTTGAATCCGACACAAGCAACCCAAAGCAGATGAACAAAGAAGAAGAGAAGATTGATCAGGTGTCGCTCATTCACGAGTTTCGGGAGGTACTGAAAGCCAAAGACGAAACGATCGAAGTACTGAAAGCCTCGATAGAAGATCTCAAAGCGGCCAATGCGCAGATCACCCAAACCCTGCAGCAGGAGATCACCCTTTTAAAGCAGGCTTTCCACGAAATGAAGAGCATCTACCAAGCCGACCGGCAGTTGACTCATGCGTCACATCAAGGCGACACGTCGGATGATATAGTGGAGGCTGCGACCGAAGAGACCATTGCCGAAACGGCGACAGAACCGGTACAGAGCCCTACCGTTGACAAAAAAGAATCCGAAAATCGCAAAAAGAGCGGCAAAAAAGGGAAAAAGGAGTCATCGGAGGAAGAGGAGTGCTGGATTCCACTGGGCGATCTCATCCAGCGGCAGCACTTCAACTACAACAAAGCCAAACAGGTTGTCAAACGTTTCAAAAAAGCGTACAAAAAGGGTGACAAACGCGTGAAAAAAAGAAATGGCATCTATTACATCTCATGCTATGATTTTTATGAAGACATACTGGGTTGAAGTATCATTGTAAATATTTCCCAAAACCCTTGAAAGTTTCCCAGGTTTTGGTATAATTGCACTCCACTTTTTATGTCGGGGTGTGGCGCAGCCTGGTTAGCGTGCTACCTTGGGGTGGTAGAGGCCGCGGGTTCAAATCCCGCCACTCCGACCATTTATACCTCATTCTCCTCTTTTGTGCTATCGGTAATCACCATATTCCGTCCACTCTTTTTCGCTACGTAGAGATTTTTGTCGGCTCTGTTGATCAACGAACCGATCGATTCATTTCGCTCGCGTATGGCAATGCCGATGCTCACCGTCACTTTGCCGATACCCTCGAATTCATGAATCTGTATATGTTTTCGAAGCTTTTCCGCGATCACTCTGGCCTGCTCCTCCGAGGCATTGGCGACAAAGAGCAAAAACTCCTCCCCACCATATCGACACAATATATCGTCCTTCCTGATATGTGAAGCGATGACCCTGGCCACCTCTTTCAAGACCCTGTCGCCCGCTTCGTGGCCATAGGTGTCGTTGATCTCCTTGAAATGGTCGATATCGATGAAAAGCAGGGCATAGCGCCTGTCACCGTTGCCCAAACGCTCCATGCAACCACGGCGGTTGTAGATACCCGTCAACTCGTCCATACTTGCCGCAACAGCCCTTTTCCTGTAGAAATGAAGCATCCAGATCAAGATCAGCGCGACGGCGGCGGCAAGTATCAAAGCGATTTTGGCAAGATGCATGCTCGAGCTGATATGTTCAATGACGCCGTTGTCCTTCTGCACCACGACATAGTAGCCGCACGCTTCTTGCCCGATATCTTTCAGCGGATGGAAACTGACAATGCGGGGCACCTCACGATCTACATGCAAAACGGTAGAGAATGGGCGGTATGGCAGCAGATCCGTCCGGTAGCCCGACTGCTTGAAAATCTTGCAGTTGTCGATGCTCTTTTCATCGATGGCGAACCTCCCATCGATGGCACATCGCCTGAAGGCATGCAGCAGCTTAGCTTCACCGCTTCGTTTGATTTTGTCGAGTTCAAGAAGCAGATAGTAGTGTCTTTCCCCTTTGGCCACCTCTTCGAGCGCTCTCTTCATCGCATCGAAAGTAAAAGAGAGTTCGGCGCTTCCGACATACCGATGGTGGCAATTGAGCGGGTAGATGGCACGATAGGCACCCAGATACCGCCCGATCTCATACCCGAAAAGGGGTTTGTGCTCTTTGGTGATTATACGGATGGATGGGCGGATCGAGAGTAGCGAATCGCCATATTTTGAGGGGGCATGGACCCGCAGAAAAGATCGGCCGTCGGGCAGATGAAACTGCAGATGTTTCAGTGCATGTCGTTGCAGTGTGTCGAAAATGGGCCGGTAGCGCGACAACAGCGCTTTCCTGGCATCCTCGAAACGCATCTGGCTTTGTGCGCGGTGGAGCGCTTCACATGTTTTTTCATCGAAAATGAGCGACGCGACGATATCGGCGCTATTTTTCAGACTCTCCAGCTCGAGATCGATCTGTTGCGCATGAACGGCGCCTGCACGCTCCACGGCGGCCTCAATTTCACTCTCGCCGTAAAAATCGATGACCATATAGATCACAAGCGCGGACAATACGACAATGGCGGATTTCAGCAGGGTAACCGGCCAGATACTTTTGTTTTGATTCAACATAATAAAATATTTTATCTATTTAAAATAAATTTATGCTTTCGGCACGCCTGCCGCCACGGCGTAGAGCACCATCCCATCATCCTCCAAAAAGTCGTTCACCTCATCGTCGTAATAGGCGCCGATTCCGCTACATCCAAGCCCCAGATAGACCGAAACGAGATAGATCCGATGGCCAATGAGGCCCGCTTTTTGATAAAGTGCGCGATAGTTGCAGCCGTTGGAGAGAATGAAAAAGGTGACACCGCTGTCACCGCCTAGCTTCTGTTCGAGACACAGATAGGCCGCTTTTTGGGAAAAGTCGCCCGATTTGAGCCGCTTCGTTCCCCGGTAGATCCCCGGCTCCATCCCTTCGACCCTGTTGACGACACTGTAGATCTGCAACGGCTCGTCGCAGTCGCTTGGCACCGGCATCGCCACACTCTCAAGAATCGCCTCGTAGGCGGCGTGGCTCATCGGAGAAGGAAGGAACTCCCGCGTGGATCGGCGCTTGAGGATCGCCTCTTCCCATGCAGCCGGATGGAAAGTCATTTTCGGGAAGGCGGGTTGGGCTTTGCACCCCCTGAGAGGGAGAGTTTCGCGGTAGGCTCTTTCGATCAACGCGTTGTGCTCGAAAATGCCTCCTGTGGCATCGCACGGCTCGATCGGGGCCTTGGGCAGGGTAATCTCTTCGGAGTCAGCGACCGGTACCGCCGCCATGGCCGCGGAGAGAAAGAACTCCTCTTCGGAAAAACCGAAAAAACGGTTGGCGTCGTCGATGTGAAAATCGTAGACGATCCTGTAGGCGTGGCCGTAGAGATAACTTCCCGCGTCGATAGCGCCCAACAGATGCCCCGCGTCGAGCAGGCAGTAGCGATAGGCGCGGTTTTTGTATTTCCACGGCGGCGGTACCGTGGAGAGCTGATGAAAAAGAGCAGTCCCCGCATCGCGCCCCGTCTGCCGAGCAGTGGTTCAAGCCCCTCCGATGCATCGATGGCGCGCAGCAGGACCGCCGAGGAGCTGCCGACTTCGAAGTGGTAGATACCGTCTTCGAAACCTTCCACGCCTCTGGACTGGAAGTAGAGTTCGTTGGGATAGAGCGCGCCGGCGCTCGGATTGGTGCGCAGGTAGTAGGTGACACCCGGATAGCTCTTTTTGGCCGTGATGCCGGCGATATGGTAGATGAAATTGTGGGATGCGAACGCTTTTTGAAGCGGAATGCGCGGATAGTGTTGCGGATAGAACTTCAGCGCCGCAGGCTGATGATCCCAGTCGAGACGGTTGGGATGCTGCCGAACCGAAAGCCACGAATGTTTCGTCGCTTCGTGATACTCACGCCCCGAACAGATCTGCATATTCATTTTCGAGCAGTGCGTCGATCTTTCGGTAGGCCCCAAGATGGGGCGATTGGACGCTCTTTAGAAGCGGCCGGTACTTCAAAAAGACCTGCCACGTCTTTTCCGCAGGCGCCATACGCCCTTTCCGAACCAGCTCGAACGCGACGGAGGCGTTGATGAAGCCCTTGATCAGCAGCGTTTCGTCATCTTTCTCGAAGCGTCTGGGGTACCACACCTCTTCGAGCGTTTCATGGGCGTCGTAATAGGCCTTGTTTCCGATCTGCTCCATAAAGAGGCGGCACGCCTCCCCGATCGGCGGAAGTTCCGTTTTCGTTCCCAAATTCTTTCCTATATTCGCAATGTTTTGCGCCAGTAGCCTCGGCCACCGCGCAGCGATAGGCAGATTTTATCGGGAAACTTCTTGCGAAATTCTGGCAAACGCTCTTTAGTCTCTTTCCCTGTGTCGCAGTAAAAGACCAGCACCGTCCCCTCGGGATAGGCAGACAGCTCGAAAGGGTTGTAGAGCACCGTCTCGGCCCCTTCGATCGGACGGGCGATCGTGTCGACAAGCAAAACGCTGCGCCCCTGGTCTTCGAGCTCTTTTTTGGCGCGCAGGAAGGCCTCCTGCGTCCATTCGTCTCCGCTGAGATCGACCATTGTCAGCGGTAGTTGCCGAAGTTGACGGGAAAATCGAGGTCGAGCGATTTGAGATGCGCCATCACCGCCTGCAGATCGTCCAGCGATTTGCCAGACACCCTGATCTCATCGCCCTGGATCGACGCCTGCACTTTGAGCTTCATTCCTTTGATCTCCTTGACGATGCGTTTGGCGTCCTCCTTGCCGATCGCGTCGACGATCGAAAAAACCGCACGCCGCGTCCCGCCGCTCGCATCCTCCCGACTCACCTCCTTGAGCACCTTCGGATCGAGCCCGCGTTTGATGATCTTTCCTATGAGTATGTCGATCAGTGCATCGAGCTTGTTGTCGCTCGAGCTGGTGATCGTGATCGTTTTGCCTTTTTCGTTGAGCTCGATCGACTTGACCAGCCCTTTGAAATCGTAGCGGTTGTCCGCCTCTTTCTGCGCCTGCGCGATGGCGTTTTTGATCTCTTGCATATCCGCTTTCGCAGTAATGTCGAAACTGTGTTCTTTGGCCAACTCTCATCCTCCTTGTCAAGCTATGATCTATTTTTCATTATGCCACATCCTGTGACGCTTTTCAATCTCGCTAAATTTGGCTAACGATGGCACTCGGCCAGTTTGGAAAAACCGCGTTTCGCGTAGTACCGCAAAGGGAGTTTGTAGATCTTCTCGATCGCTTTTTTGCCTAGATAGGCCGGATAGCCGTAGAGCCTGAATGCGCCGGCGTCGATGATGGCGTATGGGCTGCCGAGTGCGATCGCCAGACCCCGTAATTTGATATCGGCCTTGTGCATCGGGCGGTTCGTCAGCAGTGCCGCGACATTCCGGCCCGCTGTCGTTCCGCTCGCTTCGGCACTCTGGGCCGTCGGCGGCACGCGTTTGCCGTTTCGGTCCCTCAAGTCGGCGGCATCGCCGGCGATGAAGACATTTTCGCTCCCTTGTGCCCTGAGATATTCGTCCACTTCGACCTGCCCGATGCCATTGTGCGCAAATGGTAGTGACGCCACGAAAGGAGCGGCCATGATACCGCCTGTGAAAATCATAAAATCGAAATCGATCGTCTCGCCATTTTCGAGGAACGCCCGTTTCTCTTCGGTTCTTGCGATATGCGCGCCCAGATGCAACTCCACCCCCAGGTACTCCAACCGCCTTTTCGCGGCTTCGATCACGGACGGATGCATCCCCTCCAGGAGTTTCGTACCGGCCAGATGGATGCGCAGCCGCCCGCAGGAGAGGGCGTTGGAGCGATAGTACCGGATGAAGAAAGCGGCCATCTCGGCTGCGATCTCGACACCCGAAAGCCCGGCCCCTCCGACAAGAATGCTGTACCGCTCTTTGGCATCCTTGCTGTTTTCAAGACGCTTGTAGAGTTCGGCTTCGAAAAACTGTTTGAGCAAAAAGGCGGCGCGGAAACTCTTGACGCCATAGGAGCATTGGCGAAGGCCCTCGACCTTTTCGGGAAAACGCGTGACGGCACCCGCGGCGATCACGATAGTGTCGTAACCGATCACGTGGCCATCTTCGCATACGAGACGGTTGTGTTCGGGTTCGAGCCGTTCAGCGCCCCCCTGCAGATAGGTCACGTTGTTTCCGAATCCTGCACAGAGCGATCGCAGACCGATGATCGTCTGGTCAAACGGTACTTTTCCGGCGATGAGGTCGTATCCTTCGGTCTGGAGAAAATGGTAGGGATGTCTATCGAGAACTGTAATGCGTATATTGGGGATTTTCGCGATCTCTTTGAGGGCGCGGAGGCCGGCATAGCTGCCTCCGACGATAACGACATGGCGCATAGAAACTCCGTTGGTAGTATCTCAAATTATAGCGGAGTTTTGTCTGCGCCGCTGCCTACTGGGGTTTGTGGCAGAACCACCAGTCGTAGCAGTCATAGGTTTTGGGCCGCTCTTCAGCCGTTTTGCAATCGGTGGCCGGTGGCACGATGACACGGTCGCCGATCAGTTCGTTCTCTGGCCAGTTGGCCGGCGTGGCGACACCGTCGGTATCACTCTTCTGCAGCGCCTTGACGGTTCGCACGATTTCGGAGATGTTACGCCCGATCTCCTGCGGATAGTAGAGGATCGTTCGGACCGTTCCGTCCGGATCGATCACGAATACGGCACGGACAGTATTGGCGCCCTTGGCGGGATGGAGCATGCCGATCTTTTCAGCCAGCGTATCGGTACCGGCGATGATCGGGAATTGAATTTCGACATCCAGTTTCTCCTTGATCCATTCGACCCATTTGATATGGCTGAAGACCTGATCGATCGAAAATCCCACCAGTTCGGCACCCAGTGCGTCGAACTGATCTTTATGCTTCTGGAACGAGACGAACTCGGTCGTACAGACCGGCGTAAAGTCGGCCGGATGGCTGAAAAGCACGACCCATTTCCCTTTGTAATCTTCGGGAAACTTCATGGGTCCGTGAGTGGTTTGAACCTCGATCGAAGGGAACTTTTCTCCAAGCATTGGCATACTCATCATATACCTCCTTCTCTTTTGGGTTTGTTATATCGTCATATCCATGACGCGGAACGCTTTGTGCAGCTCCTCTTCGCTGACCGTCTTGTCATCGGTCGAAAACTCTTTGGCGATGTTGGCCATACTGTAGATCAATGTACCGACAATTTCTGGCAACTTCTTCTCCAGCTCCGCCTCCATATCACGCCCAAGCGGCGGATGGATGGCAAGGCGATCGAGTATCGGCTGCAGTTCGAGCGCCTCTTCGAGCGCCGCAAACCGCTGCATCGACTCTTTCATCGCCTTGGTCAAAGGCATGTCACTGTACCAGATTATATCACGATTGTTGAAGCCGGCATTGGCATTGGCAACGACCAGCAGGTCATAAAGTTTCTGCTCTACCTTCTCTTCCACTTCCGCTACTTTGTTCTTTGCCAGTTGCAGATTGGCACCTTTTTTGAATATCTGCTCTATTTTGTATGCACCTTCGACTTTCATTGTTCACTCTCCTTCTTGTTTTGTCTATTTTGGCTGTTTTGACCTTCGTTCTGCTCTTTGGATATCTCTTCGTCGGATATCTTCTTCGCACCCAGCCCGAACGCGATCAGCGTAATACCGTCGAAAAAGAGGCTGATGCCTACGAACAGCCCGACCAGAACGATAGAGCTCAAAGGCCAGTCGATCATGAAGATGATCGCCAGGACGATCGAAAGGATCCCGTTGACGATCATCAGCCACCACCCTTTGTTGGGGCGGTACTCCCAGCCGAACGTCAGGCTTGAATAGGCATCGACCAGCAGATAGGCCGCCAGCATGATGCCCACGGCTGCCACACCTTCGAACGGGAAAAAGAGCAACAGTATGGCAGTGATCAGCGATATCGCCGGTTTCAACCATGCGCTGAACGAGTTACGGTAACTTTTCCAGGTGATGACCCCCTGCACGATGGCGCTGAAAAGAAAGAGCCACGCCAGGAAGTTGACGACGACCAGTGACATCAGCGTCGGGGCAAATACACCCACCAGCCCCAACAGCGCCATCAGCACGCCCGCGATGATCGTCTGCGTACTGTACTTTCTCAGTGTCTCTTTATCGAACATTCGCCCTACAATCGTCATTTTTCACTCTTTTTCGAGTTGACGCTTTTAATCGCTTTCTCTTTGAACTCTTTGAGTTGCATCATCAGGTCTTCGAAGAGCTTCTCCGCTTTGTTGGGCCCTTTGACCTCTTTTTCGATCTTCTCTATCGCCTCATCGAGCGCTTTGTAGGTCGTATCGCTGCCACTCGTGTATCCCAGCGCTTTGGCGATCTTGAGCTCCTCTCTGGCCGCTTCCAGATGCTTGAGCGCCTGCGTCCTGTCGCTTTTGGCGATCTTGCTCGCCGCTTCGATCAGCGCCTGGGCCTTCAGGATCGGGAGCGGGATGACGATCTCGTTTTGTACCAGTGTGCTCAGCGCCATCTCCAGCACCTCATGCGCCTCTTTGGTCTTGCCTTCGTTGATATACTTCGCCGCCAGCTTCAGGGCCTGCGGATAGGAGACCAACGGCAGATTGACCGTCACGATGTCGATTTCGCTCTGAAGCGTATCGAGCAGGCGTCTCGCCTCCTGGACCTTGCCGATCACCAGCAGCTTCTTCACCGCATCGAGCGTCTCTTTGATACTCTTGAGATCACCGACATATTCGGTAGCGGTGATGGCCGAATCGATCGGCAGCAGAGCGGGCGCGTCCTTGTGTGCGAGCACCACTTCGAGCTTGCCGATCGCCTTTTCGAGATCCTTTTTGGCCCCGGTCACATCTTTCTTGTCGAGCTTGGCCAGCACACTTTGGGTCAGCATCACCGCATCGACAGCCTCTTCCACCACGCTCAGCTGCTGCTGATGGGCCTCGCTCTTGGCGCTTTGAACCGCTTTCTGGCTTACCTGCGCCGATGTCTGTGACGCATACAGACCGCTTGTCAGCAGCATACCGGCTGCAACGATGGATATAATAGTTCTTCTCATTTAAAACTCCTTTGTTTTGAACAATAGGTCAGGCCCCGCATGACGCATCGGGCAAACTTTATCCTTTTTGACTAAAGGAATTTTAGTGCAATGTCATCGTATCCTTCTGCAACTTAGGTTTCACTTTTTCTGTTTCGACGGAATTTTTCGATCTTTTTGGAGGAGAGAAGGAAGAATGGCACGAGAAAGAGCGCTTCGAGCACAAGAGAGATGAACACCACTTTCACGGTTCCCGCGGGATCATGGGTATAGGGGAGTCCGCCCGTATTCATGCCGAAAAATCCCGTCACCAGTGTCAGAGGCAGGAAAATGGCGGAGATGACGGTGAGAAAGTACATATTTCGGTTCATCCGCTCATCCACTTTGGCGCGGTAGAAGTCGTAGAGGTTGTCGAGTTTCTCCATCGCCGCTTTCGACAGATCGCGGATGCGTTCCATATGCTCGAAGAGGTCGGCGAAGGCGAGCTCTTTGAAGGCAGGGTCGTGTTTTTTGTAGTAACGGATGAAGAGCTCGAAGGAGAGGGCGGCGTGAAACATCAGCCGGTGAATGAGCGAGACATCCTTTTTATAGACGAGCCATTGCTGCATAAACTGCGAAGAGAGCGATCCGTCGTAAAGACTCTCTTCGAGCAGTTCGATCTCGTAGTGGTAGCGCTGAATCTCTCTTAATAGCCGATCGGTCTTTTCGTCCAGAAAATCGTGCAGCTGTTCCAGCGAACCGGTCGATTCGAGGTTGTGCAGTTTTCTGTCGAAACGAAAACAGCTCCCCTCCTTGATGACGAAGGCGTAGGAGACGATCTTGAGCCCGTCGCTGCCCATTTCCGGAAGCCGGAGGATCAAAACGGCGTAATCCTCCCCTATCTCGAAGTCGGAAGGGTGGTTGATGCTCTCGATGTCTTCGAGCAGCTCCGGCGCGATCTGCGATCTATCGATTGTGTTGCTCATCTTCAACCTTTTCAAGCAACCGCTTGACATCATTGACCGCCAGCTTCTTGCGCTCGATATTCAAGATACCCTCACGCTTGAGTTGCTGAAGATGGCGGTTGACGACGTGCCTCACCGTGCCGATCATCGAGGCGATCTCTTCGTGGGGGAGGTTGTGCAGAAGTCCGAGATGGTGTTTGGTCGGATCCTTGAAATTGAGGTTTTTCAAAATCAGTTTCATCAGCCGCGTGGCAGTATCGTAGAGCGAAAGATCGGTCGCCAGCTCCTCGACCTGGCGCATCTGCTTGGCCAGATAGGGGAGAAAGACCCGGTTGAAGGCGGGATTGGTGTCGAGCCATTCGCGCACCTTGTCGATCGGCAGTTCCAGTACCTTCACATCGTCGAGCGCCTGGGTCATCACTTCGTGGCGGCGGCCGTCGAGGACGGTCAGCACATCGAACATATCGTGTGGTCCGAGCAGATAGAGCGTCTGCTCGCGATTGGTGTCGGGGTTGTACTGATAGACCTTGACCCGGCCCTCGAGAATGATGTAGAAGTGGCGCAGTGTATCGTCGCTGTCCATCGCGGGAGAACCTTTGGCATACTCCCTGATGACGCCGACGCGGTTGATCTCTTCGATGAGGCGGTCGCTGAGACCCTCGAACGGTTTGAGCTGTTTTTGTGTCAGGTGCAGCATCAAAAGTCCAATCCGAAGCTGCCGAACTGCCCCATATTGGGATCGGAGAAACCTGCCTGCGTACTTTTGGTGCGTAGCATCAGTATGTCGTTTTTGGGATCGATCCCCTGTGGGCAGACAGCGGTACATTCGCCGCAGAGCGTACAGTCCCAGACCCCTTTGTGCTGGATCGCCTCGATCTTGCCCATCGGATCGCCCTCTCTGGGGTCGGCGACGTAGCGCCAGTCCCTGGTGAGAGCGAAAGGCCCCAGAAACTGCGGATCGGTTTCGTAAACCGGACAGGCGCTGTAGCAGGCGTGACAGAGGATGCAGTCGCTCTGCAACTCCGTACGCTTTTCATCTTCGGGCGTCACGAGGGCATCGCTCTTGGGAACCTCTAGCCACGCCTTCGCGCGCTCCAGCGTTTCGAAAGCCCCCTTCTGATCGACGACGAGGTCCTTGACCACCGGCGCGAAGCGAAGCGGCTCGACGAGATCGCCCTCTTTGGGCCTGTAGCCGCAGGCGAGCACCTCTTTGCCGTTGACCCGCACGGCACAGCTTCCGCAGACGCTGCTTCGGCATCCGGAACGAAACGTGAGCGTCGGATCTTTTTTCTCCCGAATCCACGTCAACGCCTCAAGCAGCGTCATATCCTCGCCGATCTCCCACTCCTGCACCACTTCGCTCGGTACCCTCGTGGCGTGGTAGCGCCTGATTTTTATCTTCATCGCCCCTCCTCCTCGTCGAAATCTTCACAGCAGTTGCCGCCGGTTTCGTACTCCTCTTCACGGGCCCGGCGCAGCGCTTTTTGCAACTCACTCTCTTGCTCTTCCAGCTCCTCTTCGACCGTTTCGATCAGCCGCTCGGTCTCTTCGAGCTTCTTCTGGGCTTTTTGCAACTCCTCTTCGAGCGCCTCGGCGGTCAGTTCGTTTTGCTCACGCTTTTTCATCACTATGCCAATCCTTGAAATTCGTTGCAGAGCGTCCCCATCTCTTTCCATGAGAGCGAATGGACCCCCGCGAACTTCTCGTCGTCTTTTCTCGGGAAATCCTCGCGCTGATGGGCCCCTCTGGATT
>JAUUDL010000133.1 GCA_030826715.1 Hydrogenimonas sp.
CAAAGAGCTGACGATGTTGAGTGATGCAATCAAAATGATGAGCATCAACACGATGAAAAGGGCGCGCTTCTCCATCTGCATCGCGGCGAAAAAGTTGCCGTTTTGCTGCCACCATCCGACAATACCCACACTTTTTGGAAGTTCGGCCCGAATCAGTTCGATATCTTTCATCGGATGGGCCGAGACGATATGGATGCCGTCGTAATGTCCCGGTTTTCGCCCCAGAATCTTCTCCATATTGGCGAAAGTCGTGTAGTAGTAGCTTTCGTCATAGGCGTTGAGGCCCGATCTGAACAGACCTTCGATGCGAAAGCGCTTCGCCAGCGGCATCAGTGAAAGGCCCGCCGGCTCCATCTTGGAAAAAAGAAAGGTGATCTTGTCGCCGACACCGACGCCGAGTGAATCGGCCAGAGGGCGCCCGACGATGACGCCAAACTTTCCGATCGGCTTCGTATAGGCTTTGGCGAAGACTTCGTTGACCGCTTTTTCACGCTCGGGATCGATGCCGAACATCAACCCCCCTTTGAGGACGCCCCCTTTGCGCACGAGTGCCTGTGTCTGCATATAGGGGCTGAACTTCAGGTCGATGAACTTCTCTTCGAGGTCCAACAGCAGATGCTCGTCGATGGCACCGGGTATTTTGGGATAGATCGTCAACGGGTAGTTCATCACGAAGAGCCGTTTTTCGAACTCTTTTTCCATGCCGTTCATGATCGCCATCGCGATGATCAACACCGTCACGCCGATGGCGATACCCAAAAACGCGAGGATCGCCGAAAGAAAGATGAAAGGGTGTTCCGAATCGAAGCGTAGATAGCGCTTCACCATGGTTCGGACAAAGCGGGGGTTCATGAAAATCCTTTCGGGATTTTCATGTGAACAGAAAACAGATAACAGGGAACGGTCAAGAGAGGTTTCTCCTGCATTGTTTTTCTATTGCGAAGCGAGAACGCCGCGCTTGGGGCCGCTCTTCCCGCAGCAGTGCTTGTATTTCTTGCCGCTTCCGCATGGGCATGGATCGTTTCTGGCCGGCTTCTTTTTGGCCAGAGGCGCGAGCTCCTCATCCTTGTTGGTCGACATCTGCTGCACTTCGGCCTCCATCTGCCGGCGCATCTCTTCGATCGCCGCCTGCTCACGCTCGATATCCTCTTCGCTCTTGAAACGGATAAGATAGAGGGTTTTGAGCGTTTCACGCTTGATCGACTCGACCAGTTCGGTAAAGAGATTGTAACTCTCTTTTTTGTATTCGACCAGCGGGTCTTTCTGATTGTAACCGCGAAGGCCGATACCCGTCTTGAGAATATCCATCTGATAGAGGTGATCGCGCCAGGCGTTGTCGAGGACCTGCAGGTACATGATTCGTTCGATTTCATGTCGCTGCTCGGGATGGAGTTGACCCATCTTCGCCTCGTAGCGCGTTTTGAGCTCATTCAGGAGATAGTCGTGGAGTTCGGAATACTCCTTCTCTTTCAGATCGGCCTCTTCGAACGGCTCACCCAGCTCTTCGAGCAGCTTGAGACGCAGTTTTTCGAGGTCGTAATCCTCTCTTGGCGCCCCCTCGAAGATGCCGCACTCCATCATCAGCGCCTGCAGATACTCTTCGCGGATCTGGTCGATCTTTTCGTCGATCGCATATTCAGGATTGAGCAGTTCGTGACGGAACCGGTAGATGATCTTTCGCTGTTCGTTGGCGACATCGTCGTATTCGAGCAGATGTTTACGCGATTCGAAGTGGAGGTTTTCGACCTTTTTCTGGGCCTTCTCCACCGCACGCGTCACCATTTTCGACTCGATATATTCTCCCTCTTCGACGCCCATCCTGTCCATGATCGTCTTGATGCGTTCACTGCCGAAGATTCTGAGAAGATGGTCTTCGAGGCTCAGGAAGAAGCGGCTTTCACCCGGATCGCCCTGCCGGCCGGCACGACCTCTGAGCTGGTTGTCGATACGCCTGCTTTCGTGACGCTCGGTACCGACGATATAGAGGCCACCCAGCGCACGGACTTCGTCGTCGATCTTGATGTCGACCCCGCGGCCAGCCATGTTGGTGGCGATCGTGACGGCCCCCTTCTTGCCGGCGTCTTTGATGATCTCCGCTTCGTGGGCATGGTTTTTGGCGTTGAGGACATTGTGCGGAATTTTCGCCTGCTTCAGAAGTGCGTGGAGTGCTTCGGACTTTTCGATCGAAGCGGTTCCCACCAGCACCGGCTGCCCTTTCTTGTTGCGTTCGCGAATGTCACGTATGACGGCGTCGAACTTCTCTCGCTCGGTCTTGTAGATCAGGTCGGGCTGATCTTTTCTGATGACCGGCACGTTGGTCGGTATGGAGATGACATCGAGATTGTAGATTTCCGCAAATTCGGTCGCCTCCGTCTGCGCCGTACCCGTCATACCCGCCAGTTTTTCGTACATGCGGAAATAGTTCTGGAAGGTGATGTCGGCCAGCGTCTGAGACTCCTCCTTGATCTCAACCCCCTCTTTGGCCTCCAGCGCCTGGTGCAGACCTTCGCTGAAGCGCCGTCCTTCGCTCAATCGTCCGGTAAATTCGTCGACGATGACGATCTCCCCATCCTTGACCACATAATCGACGTCGCGCTCGAAGAGGTTGTGCGCCTTGAGCGCCTGGTCGAGATGGTGGGCGAGTATGGCGTTTTCCATCGCGTAGAGGTTGTCGACACCGAAGAGCTTTTCGGCCTTTTCGATCCCCTTTTCGGTCACGAGGATGACGCGGTTTTTCTCGTCGACGGTGAAATCTTCGTCACGCACCATCTGACGTGCCACCTTGTCGGCTCTGGTGTAGTTTTCGAGTTTGCTGCTGGTAGGGCCCGAAATGATGAGCGGCGTACGCGCTTCATCAATCAGAATCGAGTCCACTTCGTCGACGATGGCGTAGTAATGTTCGCGCTGTACCATTTCGTCGAGTGAATATTTCATATTGTCGCGCAGGTAGTCGAAACCGAATTCGTTGTTGGTGCCGTAGGTGATATCGGCGTCGTACTGCGCCTTTCTTCCTGCGTCGTCGGTGATATCGGCGGTGATGACGCCGACGGAGTAGCCCAGAAACTTGTAGATTTCGCCCATCTGCGTCGCGTCACGATGGGCCAGGTAGTCGTTGACGGTCACGACATGCACGCCGCGTCCTGTCATCGCGTTGAGCGCGACCGGCAGCGTGGCCACGAGCGTTTTACCTTCACCCGTCTTCATCTCGGCGATCTTGTTGTCGTGCAGAACCATCCCGCCGATCAGCTGGACGTCGAAATGGCGCATCCCCAACGTCCGTTTCGAGGCTTCGCGCGTAATCGCGAAAGAGTCGAACAGGACGTCGTCGAGGCTCTTTTCACCTTTTTGGACACTCTCTTTGAGGGCGTTGAACGCACTTTTGAGCGCCTCATCGTCCATCTTCTCGTATTTGGGCTCGAGGGCGTTGATCTTCGCCACTTTCTTGCTGTATTTTTTCAGTTCCCTGTCGTTGGCGGTACCGACGATAGAGCGAAAAACCGATTTTATCATGGAAAATTTACCTTTTTTGATAGCATGCCAAAGCATTAAGGTAATGATTTTATCACAATTTCACAAAGCATCCTATAAAATCGTTCCATGACAAAAAAGATCGCCATGGCGCTTGCAGCTTTCACCCAGCTTTGTGTCTCTTCTTATGCCGCACTTTCGGTACCCGACAATCTCTTCGCCCCCTTTCATCAGACGGTCCGAAGCCACGAGAGCAACCGGACACTCGAATACGAAGGAAAAGTGTGGGTCAAAGTGCCCGAAGAGGCCAGATGGGTCTATGAAAAACCGGTCAGAAAGATCATCTGCGTGACACATGATCGCGCATGGGTCATCGAACCGGAACTCGAACAGGCCACCCTCTTTCAATTGAAGAAAGCGATTCCACTCATCACGATACTCAAACAGGCCAAGAAAGTTTCCGATAGAGCCTATATCGCCGAATATGAGGGCTTGACCTACCATATCGAAGTGGATGAGAAAGGAAACTTGAAATCGATCAGCTACAAAGACGATCTGGACAATCGGGTCACCCTCTCGTTCGGAAATATCGATACGAAACCCATCGACGAAAAAACGCTTCGGTGCGACGTGCCGGAAGATTACGACATTATCGACGGGCGCTATTAGCAGATTTTTTCAGCAGTTCCCTGATTCTTTCGAGGGTGCAGAGTTCGATTCTCACATTTCTGATATAGACGAAATCGACCTCCAGGCCATAGACCTTGTCGGCCAGCTCGATCACTTTTTTCTTCAGGTGGTTTTTCCCCTGAGTCGTCAGGAGCGTCTCGGCATTCAAACTTCCCAACGCCGTCTGCAACACATCCATCAACGCATCTTCATTCTGCGTATCCACATCCCGACCCTGCAGGACGATCGAGAGATCGACATTGACCGGTTTGCCATGATGAATGCTCGGCAGTGTCGTTTTATATGATTCCAGACGGAGTTCACCGGAAAAAAGAAGGAGAGGTATCAAAGAGAAGAAGAGAAGATATTTCACAGATGCTCCTAAGACCGGGACCAAAAGTCCCGATCACGAAGAATGGCCTTAGCTGACCATATATTCGAGAGTGTCTCGGTCGACCTTGTCGAAGCTGAGATATTTGTAGACATCCTCCTCTTTGCCGGCGATCGCCTGAGGCACGATATCAAGATACTCCTCTTTGGTCGGAATGCGTCCGAGAATGGCGCAAACGGCCGCCAGTTCGGCACTACCGAGGTAGACTTTGGCGTCTTTACCCATACGGTTGTCGAAGTTTCTCGTCGAGGTCGAAAAGACGACGGCACCGTCGTGTACACGTGCCTGGTTCCCCATGCAGAGTGAACATCCGGGAATCTCGGTACGTGCGCCGGCTGCTCCATAGATGGCGTAGTAACCCTCTTCGATCAGCTCTTTTTCGTCCATCTTCGTCGGAGGCACGACCCACAGACGCGTCGGGACCTGACCTTTGCCTCTGAGCACTTCACCCAGGGCGCGGAAGACACCGATGTTGGTCATACACGAACCGACGAAGACTTCGTCGATATTTTTCGGTCGTTTCGGATCGGCCAGCACTTCGCTGAGTGTGGCGACATCGTCCGGATCGTTCGGGCAGGCGACGATCGGCTCGGTCACTTCGTTCAGGTCGATCTCGATGACCGCGGCATATTCGGCGTTTTTGTCCGCTTCGAGCAGTTCGGGGTTTTCGAGCCACTTCTTCATATTGTCGATACGGCGCTGGATTGTACGCTTGTCTTCGTATCCGTTGTCGATCATCGCTTCGAGCAGCTTGACGTTGGAGCTGATATATTCGATCACCGGCTCTTTGTCCAGATGGACCGTACACGCCGCCGCACTTCTTTCGGCCGATGCGTCGGAGAGTTCGAACGCCTGCTCGCATTTGAGGAACGGCAGCCCTTCGATTTCGAGCACTCGCCCGGCGAAGATGTTCTTCTTCCCTTTTTTCTCGACGGTCAGCAGTCCCTGCTTGATCGCGAAGTAGGGAATCGCGTTGACGAGGTCACGCAGCGTGATACCCGGCTGCAGCTCCCCTTTGAAGCGCACGAGGACCGATTCGGGCATATTCAGCGGCATCGTGCCGGTGACCGCTGCGAAAGCGACGAGGCCCGATCCCGCGGGGAAGCTGATGCCGATCGGGAAGCGGGTATGGCTGTCGGCGCCGGTACCAACCGTATCGGGAAGGACCATGCGGTTGAGCCAGCTGTGAATGATACCGTCACCCGGGCGAAGGCTCACACCGCCGCGGCTGGTGATGAATTCGGGCAGCGTATGCTGCAGTTTCACGTCGGCCGGTTTCGGATAGGCCGCGGTATGGCAGAACGACTGCATCACGAGATCCGCACCGAAACTGAGTGCCGCCAGCTCCTTGATTTCGTCACGCGTCATCGCACCCGTGGTGTCCTGAGAACCGACGGTTTTGACTTCGGGCTCGACGTACATGCCCGGATAGACTCCTTCCATGCCGCACGCCTTGCCGACCATCTTCTGCGCGAGCGTGAATCCGACACCCTCTTTGCCTGCCGGCTGTTCGGGACGGGCGAAGATATTCTCTTCCGGCATACCGAGCGCTTCACGCGCTTTGCGGGTGAGGTTGCGGCCGATGATGAGCGGAATACGCCCACCGGCACGATATTCATCGGGAAGGGTGTTGGGCTTGAGTTTGAACTCGCTGACCACTTCACCGTTTTTGTAGATTTTGCCCTCAAAGGGCTTGATCGTGATCACATCGCCCGTCTCCAGCTTGTCGACCGGCGCTTCGATCGGCAGGGCGCCGGAGTCTTCGGCGGTATTGAAGAAGATCGGCGCGATGATGCTGCCGATGATGATGCCGCCGGTGCGCTTGTTCGGGACACCCGGAATATCTTCACCCAGATGCCACTGGACGGAGTTGATACCCGATTTACGGCTCGATCCGGTACCGACAACATCGCCGACGTAGGCGACGGGATGGCCTTTCTCCTTGAGTTTTTTGATCGTTCCGATCGGATCTTCCATCTTGCTGGCGAGCATGCTGTTGGCATGGAGCGGAATGTCGCTTCGGGTGAAGGCTTCACTCGCCGGAGAGAGGTCGTCGGTATTGGTTTCACCGGGAACCTTGAAGACGGTGACGGTGATCTCTTCGGGAAGCGGCGGGCGGCTCAGGAACCACTCGGCGTTCGCCCAGCTCTCCATCACCTCTTTGGCGTATTTGTTCCCTTTTTCGGCCAACTCTTTCACATCGTTGAAGGCGTCATAGACGAGCATTGTATGCTTGAGTTGGTTGGCCGCTTCCTGCGCCACTTCCGGATCTTCGTGGCTCAGGGCGTCGATCAGGGGCTTGACGTTGAAACCACCGAGCATTTTGCCGAGCATTTTGACGGCATGAACGGGTGAGATCGCAGCGGATTTCGCCTTGCCCTGGACGATATCGTTCAAAAAGGCGGCTTTGACATAGGCCGCGTCATCCACACCCGGCGGCACACGGTTTTCAAGAAGGTCGAGCAATTTCTTCTCTTCGACGATCGGAATCTCTTTGAGAAGTTCGATCACGGCAGCCGTCTGCTTGGCATCCAGCGGCAGTGGCGGGACCCCGAGGGCTTCGCGTTCTTTGACATGTTTTTCATAATCGGCCATAAAACCCATTATTGCTCCTTCATATGATTTGGTTTGACTCATTTTATCAAAGAGAAGCACAAAGAGACCATGGCTGTAACCGGATGTAACAGCAAAATTTGACTATGTGTAAAATGGTAACCATATGAT
This sequence comes from Hydrogenimonas sp., assembly GCA_030826715.1. Lineage (GTDB taxonomy): Bacteria > Campylobacterota > Campylobacteria > Campylobacterales > Hydrogenimonadaceae > Hydrogenimonas. Next base: position 7,253 of record JAUUDL010000133.1, read on the forward strand.
TTTGGGGATATCGGCGCGCCAGGCGTCGGGAAACAATCAAACGACGGAACACTCATGTTACGGGATAGGCCCATCTAAGGAGCCGACGAGAGGTCCCGTGACCTGCAGAAATCGACGAACTGATCGAATGGCAACGGCTTGGCATAGAGATAGCCCTGCCCTATACGGCATCTGTTCTGCACCAAAAATTGCTCCTGCGAATCGTTTTCTATCCCTTCGGCGACGATGCGATAGCCAAGACTCTCCGAAAGTGCGATGATCGCTTTGGTGATGACGCAATCGCTTGGATCGCCAGGCACGTCGTCGATGAACGATTTGTCAATCTTGATCGTGTCGATCGGCAGCCGTTTGAGATAACTCATCGATGAATATCCCGTACCGAAGTCGTCGACCGATATTTTGAACCCCCGATTGCGGAAATCGGTCAGAATGGAGTCGTTGTGGGTGGCTGTATCCATGATGTAACGCTCCGTCATCTCCAGCGTGATCCGTGAAGTCGCAACGCCGCAAGAGGCCGCGATCCCTTCGAAAATCTCCGGCAGGCTCCGCTCCGCGAACTGGCGGCTCGATACATTCACGGAAATCGAAGCGAGTTCGATCCCGAGTCGATCGAGGTCGGCCAGCGCACGGCATGAGGCTTCGAAGACGAATTTGCCGATATCGATGATTTTGCCCGTCTCTTCGGCCACCGGTATGAATTGATCGGGCGGCACGTTTCCAAGATCGGGGCTGTGCCACCGCAAAAGGACCTCCGCTCCCACCATCTCGCCGTTGTGAAGAACGTATTGCGGCTGGAGCTCGATATGGAACTCTCTTTCTACAAGCGCATTGGAGAGACCCTGCTCGATCTGCAGTCGCTGCTGCATCTGGTCGGTCAGCTCGGGCCTGTAGAATCGGAAATTGTTCTTTCCGTACTGTTTGGCCAGATACATCGCGCTGTCGGCATGTTTGATCAGTTCGGTAATGGTGCTGCTGTGGTCGGGGAAGAGTGCCACACCGATACTGCCGGAGACATTGAGCGTATGGTTGCCTGTTCGAATCGGTTGGGCCATCGCGTGGAGAAGTTTTCGACAGACAACAGCCACATCCTCGCCCGATTGAACGGTCTCGATGACCGCGATGAACTCATCGCCCCCGACGCGTGCGACGGTATCCGACTCCCTCAGGGTCTCACGCAGGCGCCGGGCGATGGTTTGCAGCAGAAGATCCCCCACCTCATGGCCGAGCGTGTCGTTGATGACTTTGAATCGGTCCAGGTCGATGAAAAGTACCGCCAGCACCGTTTCGTTCCTGCGGGCCATTTCGACGGCGTGGTGGAGATACTCTTCGAAATAGGCTCGGTTGGGAAGCCCTGTCAGCGTATCGTGATAGGCCAGATATTCCGCCCTCTCCTGGCTCGAAATAATTTCACGAAGATCGGTCACCATCGCGATATAGTTGACGATGTCCCCCTCTTTATCCCTCAATGTCGCGATCGTCAGCCATGCAGGCATGATCTCGCCATCTTTGGTGCGGTTGTAGATTTTCCCATGCCATTTTCCTGTTTCATGAATGGTTCGCCACATTTTTTTATAAAATTCCGCATCCTGACGCCCCGACTTGAGAATGTTCGGATTGCGTCCGATCACCTCATCCTTGCTGTATCCGGTAATCACCGTAAAGGCGTGATTGACCGATACGATACGGTTTTCACTGTCGGTGATCATGATCGATTCCTGGGCATTCTCAAACACCGCAGCAGAAAGTTCAAGCTTTTTCTGCTGCTCAACATACCGTGTGATGTCGAGCTTGATCGCCAGATATTTCGTCAACTCGCCATCGACATACACTGGAACGATAGAAGCTTTTTCATAAAAAAGCGAGCCGTCCTTGCGTTTGTTGATGAACTCCCCTTTCCACTTCTCTCCCCTGTCGAGTGTGCGGTTCATCTCGTCATAGAACGACTGATCCTGTTCGCCGGATTTGAGAATGCGTGGATTTTCTCCGAGTGCCTCTTCCCTGGTATAGCCCGAGCTCTTTTCAAAAACATCGTTGACATAGACGATATGGCGGTCCGGATCCGTCATCACGATACTGTTGTCGCTGTTTTCAACAGCATAGACGAACGCCCGCAACTCCCGATAGGTTTTTTGCGCTTTTTTGTGCAGTATGGTCAAATAGACAAGAAGCGCGAAAACGGTCAAAAAGAAGAGCAGCGATATCGCCTTTTCGATTGAAATCTTTCTCTCGTAAGCCGCATCGAGACGCATCTGGGTCGATTCGATGGCTTTTTCCAAATCGATGGATTTCGCGTTACGAGCCGTCTCATGGAGCATTTTGAGGTTCTCCATCAACGCCTGGATATGGTTGTAGTAATAAAGCAGGTTGATATTGGCCTGGCGCATCGATGGCGTGATGAACGCATTCAGTTTCTTTTGCAATGTTTCGGTATTCAGCTGCAATCCGAGTATCATCTGCATGATGCCGAAATGGATCTCTTCGATACCCTCTTTGGCCGTTTGGGACAAAGAGGCATCGTACATCAACGATTTCCTCAGATCGAAAAGGTAGTGAAGAGAGTTGATTGCGGCGGCATTGTATGACTTGAAATGTTCGATCGCCTGGCGCTTCTTTTCATAGAGCGCTTCGATCTCATTGAGCTCTTTTTGCAGGTCGGTACCATAGACCCGACTCAACTTCCTGCGCTTCAGGGCATCCAATATATCTTCGAATTCCGACATCTTTTTATTGATAGTCTCATAATTGCGTGCCTGGATCTTTTGCAACAAAAAAGCGTCGAAAGCGTCATCGAGAAGATGGAGTCTGTACAATCGTGCCGTATCTTCATGATAGTGCTCGATATCCCGATCGATATTGACCAGATAGATCAAGAGTCCCGTGAAGATCATCCCGATAGCTGCGATCAGAAGCGTCAACCGATCGATATGAAATCTCTTTTTCACGTTTGTTCTTTCCGTTTATGGTCGGGCGATGGCAGGTAGACGCCCCGTGAGACTTTGAAGGAATTCGACGATTTTGTCGATCTCCTCCTTTTCCATCGCCCGGCCCAATTGAACGTTCGACATGATCGCCACCGCCTCTTCGAGGCTCTCGGCCCTTCCGTCGTGGAAATAGGGAGCCGACAATGCGACATTTCTGAGCGTGGGAACTTTGAAATAGTATGTGTCAAGCGGATTTTTCGTCACATTGTAGCGCCCCGTATTGATCGAATCGGAGGAGACGACGACGCCGAATTTGCTATACATTGTCCCGCCCAGATTGACGCCGTGATGGCAGACGACACACCCCTTCTCTTTGAAAAGTTCGAGCCCCTCTTTCTGCGAAGGGGTCAATGCCTCGCTATCGCCCCGGAGATAGTCATCGTAGGGCGAAGGCGTCACCAACGCCTTTTCAAATTCCGCGATGGCGTCTGTAATGTTCTCTTTGGTCACCCCGTCCTCATATAGCGCCTGAAAACGGGGAGCGTATGGACTCTGTTTCAATGTTTCGATCAGATGCTCGAAACTATTGCCCATTTCGACAGGATTGACGATAGGCCCCTCCGCCTGTTCCTGCAGATCTTTGGCACGCCCGTCCCAAAACTGGCGAAAGTTGAAACCGGCATTGAGCACCGTGGGGGCGTTGATATTCCCCCGTTTCCCCTTAATGCCGAAAGAGACCGGAAGATTGTCGTCTCCGCCATCTTCGAGATTGTGGCAGGTGGCACAGGAGACGGTATCGTCGGCTGAGAGCTTTGTATCGAAAAAGAGTGCTTTCCCTAACAACGCCTTTTGGTGGTCGATCGCCACACTTTCGGGCAGAGGCTCGAGCAGACTTTCGCCTGCAAAGAGTGGCAGACACAGCAGTATGGCAATAAAGATACGCATTCTTACATTCGCTTTCATGGTGTGAACGCTTTTGATCGCATTGCGCAATCGTCCACATCGAGGAGGTTCCGTTCAAATCATATCGGCATTTCGCAGAATTTGTGAAGTCTAATGGATCACGATGGCACATGAGATACGCCATCTTTGTGCCTACGGGGGATCACCCTCCGATGATCTCGCGGTTTCCTTTGGCGTTGGGCGCGGAGATGACGCCGAGGCTTTCGAGCTGTTCGATGATGCGTGCCGCGCGGTTATAACCGATCTGTAGACGCCGCTGCAGGTAGCTGATACTCGTCTTCTTGTCGTTCAAAACGATCTGTTTGGCTTCGTCAAAGAGCGGGTCGATGTCATCCACCGTACCGCTTCCACCTCCTGAAGTGCCCTCCTCTTCGCTCTCCTGGAGAAAGTGTTGGTCATATTCCACTGGTCGCTGCGCTTTGAGATATTCGACAATATTTTCGATCTCCTCTTCACTGCTCCATGGGGCGTGAAGCCGTATCAGACCGCCGCCGCCGGGCGGCGTAAAGAGCATATCGCCCCGTCCGAGCAGCGACTCGGCGCCGACGGTATCGAGGATCACCTTCGAATCGATCTTCTGTCCCACCTTGAAGCTGATCCTCGAAGGAAGGTTGGCTTTGATGAGGCCGGTGACAACATCGACGCTCGGTCGCTGGGTCGCCACGATCAGGTGGATGCCGCTGGCTCTGGCCATCTGTGCCAGCCTGGAGATCGAAAACTCCACATCCTTGCCGCCTGTCATCATCAGATCAGCCAGCTCGTCGATGATGACGACGATATAGGGCAGCGGCTCCATCTTCTGCTTTTTCGCTTTTTCGTTGTAGGTTTCGATGTTTTTGGTGCGTGTCTGGCTCATCATCTGATAACGCCGCTCCATCTCGCCGACCATGTTCGAAAGTGCCGTGATCGCCTTTTTCGGCTGGGTAATGACGGGGGTGAGCAGATGGGGAATGTCGTTGTAGATCGAAAATTCGAGCATTTTGGGATCGATCATCATGAGCCGGAGCTGATCGGGAGAGTTTCGATACAGAAGGCTGAGGATCATCGCATTGATCCCCACACTCTTTCCGCTTCCCGTCGTCCCCGCGATCAGCAGGTGCGGCAGTTTCTTCAGATCGGTCACGAAGGGTTTGCCGACGATATCCTTGCCCAGTGCGATCGTCAGAGGCGATTTGGACTTCCTGAAAATATTGTCTTCGAGGATCTCCCGAAGATAGATCGTGTCGATCTGTTTGTTGGGAATTTCGATACCGACGACATCCTTGCCGGGTACGGGTGCCTGGATACGGATCGTCTGCGCCCGAAGCGCCATCGCGAGGTCATCCTGGAGGCCCAGAATTTTAGAGACCTTGATATGTGCAGCCGGCTTGAACTCAAACGTCGTGACGACCGGGCCGGCATAGGTTCTGACCACATCCCCTTCGATATTGAACTTGGAGAGTTTCTCCAAAAGGTCACCGATCTTTTCATCGATCTCGGCTTCGTTGATTTCGCGGCTTCTTTTGGGAGGTTTCTGGAGAAAATCGATTTTCGGGAGCTTGAAGTTTCTCGGTTTCTCCTGCTCGCCGATATCGATCTGATCGAGCAGTTTCCTGTTCTCCTCGATCTCCTTGACGATCTCGATACCGCTGTGATCGGGCTCTTTATCTTTCTTTACAGCCACTTCATCACGCTCTTTGGCCGCTTCAAGGGGTTCGATGCTGTTGGACGTCGTCTTTAAAGATAGCCCGCTCTCTTCGGAAGGTACGGTTTTCTCTTCGTTTTCTGACACGGCATCGGCCACTTCGGCACTCTTGGCAATGGAAGTTTTTTGAGTCTCGCTCACCCTGCGGTCGACTACTTCCTCATCGATATTGCTTTCATTATATTGTGCGAGGGAATCGCTCTTGCGTGACTCCCTCTTCTCTTCCCACATACTGCGTAGATCCGAGAGCTTCCAGTGGACCTTTTCACCCCACAAAATCACACCCGAGAGTGTCAGCGTCATCAGCCAGAAGAGCCAGACCCCCGCGTCGCCGATGAAAGGGTGCAAAAATCCGACGATGCTTCCGCCGATCCACCCCTGCATGGGCGGCTGCACGACCAGCGCCTGAAGGATCAGCAAAGAGAAGAGAAACAAAAGCCACGCCGCGAAACTTTCAATCTCGAAATCCTCCACTTTTCGAAGCCGATAGAGACGATAAAGCGGATAGAGCAGAAAGATGAAATCGGCATAGGCCAGATATCCGAAAAGGTGAAGGTTCTGCTTTCCCAAAGCCGCACCGAAGGTTCCAACCATGTGCGCTTCGGGCCAAAAGGTGGCAATGGCACCATAACAAAAGAAGATGGCGATCGTCAAAGTAAGAGCGGTCCTAAAAATGATCCATTCCTTGTTACAGAAGTTTTAAGACGTGATTATATCGTATTCAACCGATGTAACGGCAGGCATTAAAGATAGTTCACCAACGACAGATTCTGCACTTTGGCGATGGAGGCCATCATCGCCTGGAAATTGAGGCTGAGCTGGTTGAGTTTGACCGTCGCTTCTCCGATATCGGTATCGAGAATGTCCGATCGCAGTGTCTGGATATTGATTTTAAGCGTTTCGCTGCGCTCTACGGCATACTTGAGACTGTTGGACATCGCCCCGATTTTCGTATGTGCCTTGCTCACATGCTCGATGACGTGGTCGATTCGCGCCAACGCGTTTTCGATGCCGTGATTGCGAGGGTTGAGTGGATCGTCGCCGTCAGGATAGAGTCTGCCGTTTTCGACCGCTTCGATCGCTTCGTCCAAAGAGGCGAAAAGGTCATGCTTCGGATCGTCCACCGTCAATGCGTCGTTGGCGGAGAAGATGACAGATGGCGAGGCACTGTCCTTCATGGAAAACTGCGTCAATCCAACCGAAGAGACCACCAATCTGCCATTGGCATCGAAATTCGCTTTCGCTTCGTTGCCCGTCACAGCGGCCACGTTCGTTTCGATGGCATTCATGAGCTGTCGATACGTTGTCGTTTCATCGATGGGATAGGTCACGGTCGATCCGTTAATCGAGAGCGAAAAATTCCTGCCACCCGTCAAGTCGATAGCCGACGTCTCCTGCAGCTTGGTCGAAACCGTGGCGAAACTTCCGTCGGATTTGACGATCTGGGGCATATTTCCCCGATATTTTCCGTCACCGACCTTGTCGAAATCGATTCCGTCATACGTTGCGGCGCTTCCCGAAGCGCTTTTGACGAATGCGATTTCGTTGCCACTGCCATCCGTGGCATAGAGATGGAAGTCGAGCAGACTACTGCCTTTGAGTTTATCGGTTAGCGTGATGTAGCCGTTGACCAGATTGGCATCCACCGTATTGCCGCCATAAGTGTTTTCAATCTTTTCGAGAATATCGGAGACGCTATCATCCGGATTCATGGTGAATGGATTGACAGGAGCCGTGCCGCCAAGCAGTGAGCCGTCACTCTTTTTGCCCTTGACGGTAAAAGTGTAACTGTTGGCATTGCCCGTGATATCGCTGAGTGTCGTATCCAGCGTCACGGCTTCATCCGAATTGAACCGCTTGAGCGGGATATTCGTCGTCACTTCTCTTCGGATATTGGCATCTTCGCCCAAAAAGAGCTCTTCGCCGGGTATGTTGTAGGGCACTTCCACCTTCGCTCCCACGACCGCTTTGAGCGATTCGCCGTTACCATGGTAGGCGCCTGTCAGATCGAGCGGCTGGGTATCGAGCTTGGTTCCGGAAAAGAGGTACCGTCCATTGATGGAGCTGTTGCCCAGGTTGACCAGATGCTCCTTCAAAGATTTCATTTCGTTGCTGATGGCGTAGAAGTTGCTGTCTGCATTGGAGCCGTTGGCCGCCTGTACGAGCAGCGTCTTGAAACGGGTCAGCGCATCGGTGAACTGGAACATCACGCTGTCGGTATTATTGGCGAAGTTCTGGGCGTCCGTGGCCACATCGACCGCCTGGGTCAATGTGTGCTCTTCATAATCGAGCCTCAGCGTATCGGTAAAAACCGAGGGATCTTCATCCCCATATTTGATTTTCGTTCCCGAAGAGATCTGTTGGTTGAGCCGATTGAGCTGCTCTTTGATATTTTGCTGGTTGGATATGAATGTATTGAAAAAATTGTTTTGGGTCACTCTCATCTTTCTGATATCCCTTCGCTGTGTCGGTTTTCTTCAAGCAAAACCGGTTCCTTTTTTAATTTTATGTATACAACATCGGTATTATGGGGATTTTGTTTAGCAATTTTATAATATTTCTTGCAATTTGAAATAAAACATTGTACAATGGACGCGTAAATCTTCCATAAGGATAGCCCTATGAAAAAAGCTGAATTCATCCAGGCAGTCGCCGAAAAAGCGGGACTCTCTAAAAAAGATACGGAAGCGGTCATCAACGCCGCTCTGGAAACCGTCACCGAAGCACTCGCCGAAGGCAAAAGTGTCAGTTTCATCGGATTCGGTACGTTCACGACAGCCGAACGCGCCGCACGCGAAGCGAAAGTACCGGGTACCGATCGTGTCGTCAAAGTTCCAGCGACACGCGCCGTGAAATTCAAAGTGGGCAAACAGCTCAAAGAAGCGGTCGCGAAATAGTTTGAGTTTTTAAACACCGGTTATTTTTTAATCGGTGTTTAAGCTTTGTCGCAATAAAATTCCGGCAGTGAAACGCGAAAGTACCAAAAGCCGGGGTGGTGAAACTGGTAGACACGCCAGACTCAAAATCTGGTGGGCATTCGCCCGTGCCGGTTCGATTCCGGCCCTCGGTACCATGTATCACATCAATGAAGCGGGAGTAGCTCAGTGGTAGAGCACGACCTTGCCAAGGTCGGGGTCGCGGGTTCGACCCCCGTCTCCCGCTCCACTCTTCTTTTGACAATCTTCACATTTTTTCTCTTTTCAACGACACTCTATTCACAGACGATTCATCTTAAAAAATGTTATATCCTCGAAGAGTCCTGTATATCTCCAAAGACTTTCGGACTGGAGGGTAACGGGACCTGTCTTCTGAACATGCCTGCGCATCGACGTATCTGGAAAGTCCCTGCCTATCGCCTCAAGAATGTATTGAAACAGCATGGATTCCCATCGGTTGAGGCGGTTTCGAGTCTCGTGACTTTCGAAAAAGGGTCCGCCGACCGTTTCCGACGTCTTGAACATATACTTCAAAAGCGATATACGAAGCGGTTTCCGACGCTGAAGATTCTCTCCATCCATGTCGCACCCACCTCCAGACGTCTTCAAGGGTTTCATTTCAGTGATGGATGTTCACTCATGCTTCCTGAAAGAGCGCTTCTTGGCAACAAAGGCACTTTTATGGTCCGTTGTAAAAAGAGGCGCTTCTTTTTCAAATATGAAGTCGACGGGCGCATAGGTATCTATAAAGCGATTCATCAAATAAAAAAAGATAAAATAATCCACTTATCAGACCTGTCGGCCGCCACCGTGCCTTTCGGCAGGTACTATGCCGAGCCTGTCACGTCGATCCGTGACGGGGCCATGATGGCACGGCAGAACATCGCGAAGGGTAAAACACTTCTTCGTACGATGGTCGCCGCCCCCTATGCCATACGCCGACACGATGCGGTACGCTGCATCTTCGAAGATGGGCCTGTCACGCTCGAATTCGATGGGACGGCACTGCAAAACGGC
>JAUUDL010000008.1 GCA_030826715.1 Hydrogenimonas sp.
AAATTCTTCCACTATCAAGTAATATATATAAAAATCCAAACTTTTAGTCAGAAAGATCATATCATCAAGGGTAGAGAGTTGAACCAACAGGCTCATTTGTGCAGATCATAAGGAGTTTGTAAGTTACATGGCGACGGAAAGCGCCGTATTCGAGGCACTCAGGCCTCTTCGGCCGCCTTCTTTTGGCAATCGGGACAGATGCCGCGCAGAGTAATGAAGCTTTCGAGAATTTTGTAGCCGCTGATCTTTTCGGCCTCTTCGATGATTTTTTCGGTGCCGATGACGATATCTTCGATTTTGTGACACTTGTCACAGACCATATGAAGATGCGGTTCTTTGACCAGTTCGTAGACCGGCTTTTGTGACGGGAGCTTGACCTCCTGTACCAGGCCGCTCTGGATCATCTGGTTGATGTTTTTGTAGATCGTCGCCAGCGAGACGCTGGGAAACTCTTTTCTCATCTCGTTGTAAAGATCTTCGATACTGATATGTCCGTGTGTATGAAGCATCGAGATAATCTTCAGGCGCTGCGGTGTCGCTTTGAGCTCGTGCTCTTTGAGCAGCACTGTGGAACCTTTCATAAAATCCCCCTTTTTTAATCCCGGCATTTTACCGAAATATTTATCATTATCTTTTTATACATAAATAATTTCAATAATGCAATAAAGTTTATTTACTTCAATGGAAAATAATTTTCTTTTAAGAGTAAATGCGTAATAATTATCAAAGGAAAAAGTTTTTCCAATAAAAATAAGGAGAAAAATATGGCAACACGTGGAAATTCGATCATCAAGGGTTTGGATTTTTATATATATTACTTGATAGTGGAAGAATTTTAAAAGCAGAAAGCCCGGCCTGATGCCGGGCTTCACTAAGAAGTATATTTGAGAGGGTCGGTGGAAGCCGGGAGGCTTACATCATGCCGCCCATGCCTCCCATACCGCCCATATCCGGCATTGCCGGAGCAGCAGGTTTATCTTCTTTGACCTCGCTGACGGTCGCTTCGGTCGTCAGCAGGAGGCTGGCAACCGATGTCGCATTCTGCAGAGCGACACGTTCGACTTTGACCGGGTCGATAATACCCGCTTCAAGCATGTCGACATACTCGCCGGTGGCCGCGTTGAAACCGGTATTTTCATTCTCGGCGCACACGACGTTGTTGGCGACAACGCCAGCATCGAATCCTGCGTTTTCGGCAATCTGTTTCAGCGGCGCGGTCACGGCGCGAAGAATGATGGCCGCACCGATCGCTTCGTCACCTTCGAGATCGAGTTCGACTTTGCTCGACGCGCGGATCAGAGCTGCACCACCGCCGATCACGATTCCCTCTTCGACAGCCGCTTTGGTCGCCGAAAGGGCGTCGTCGACGCGGTCTTTTTTCTCTTTCATCTCCGTTTCGGTGGCAGCACCCACTTTGATGACCGCGACACCACCGGAGAGTTTCGCCAGACGCTCCTGGAGTTTTTCACGATCGTAGTCACTCGTGGTGTTCTCCATCTGGATCTTGATCTCTTTGATGCGTGCTTCGACATCGGCACGATCACCCTTGCCATCGACAATCGTTGTATTGTCTTTGTCGATCACGACGCGGCCGGCCTGTCCAAGATCGGCGACAGTAGCGCTTTCGAGTGTGCGTCCGACCTCTTCGCTGATCACGGTACCGCCTGTCAGTGCGGCGATATCCTGGAGCATCGCTTTACGTCGATCACCAAATCCCGGCGCTTTGACAGCTGCGATGTTGAGGATGCCGCGCAGTTTGTTGACAACCAGTGTCGCCAGCGCTTCGCCTTCGACATCTTCGGCGATAATAAGCAGCGGGCGTCCGCTTTGCTGAATGCCTTCGAGCACCGGCAGGATATCCTTGAGGTTCGTGATCTTCTTGTCGGTCAGAAGAATATAGGGATTGGTCAGCTCCGCTTCCATCTTCTCGGCGTTGGTGATGAAGTAGGGGCTCAGGTAACCGCGGTCGAACTGCATACCCTCGACGACTTCGAGTTCATCCATGATACCTTTGGCCTCTTCGACGGTGATGACGCCATCTTTGCCCACCTTCTCCATCGCTTCGGCGATCAGGCTACCGATCGTCTCGTCGGAGTTGGCTGAAATCGTCGCGACCTGCGCGATCTCTTTTTTATCCTTGACCTCTTTGGCCAGATGTTTGAGCACTTCGATGATCGCGTTGGCCGCTTTGTCCATACCGCGCTTCACTTCGATCGGGTTGGCACCCGCGGTGATGTTTCGCAGTCCCTCTTTGAAGATGCTGTGGGCCAGTACGGTCGCAGTCGTTGTACCGTCGCCCGCTTCGTCTGCCGTCTTGCTCGCGACCTCTTTGACCAGCTGTGCACCCATATTTTCAATGGTGTCTTTCAGCTCGATCTCACGTGCAACACTCACGCCGTCTTTGGTGATGCTCGGCGCACCGAAGCTTTTTTGAATGAGAACGTTGCGTCCGCGCGGTCCCATCGTCACTTTGACCGCATCGGCCAGTTTTTTCACGCCTTCGTACAATTCGTTGCGTGCCGCATCTGAAAAATGAATCTCTTTAGCTGCCATCTTTCACCCTCCTCTTATTTCAAAATTCCGAGAATATCATCACTGTTGAGAATCAGCAACTCTTTTCCGTCGATCGTGATTTCGGTTCCGCTGTATTTGCCGAACACGACTCTGTCTCCCACTTTGATGTGGCCTTCCTCTTCGACCTCCGGTCCAATGGCCAGAACGACCGCTTCCTGGGGTTTCTCTTTGGCGTTATCGGGAATGATAATGCCTGATGCCGTTTTTTGCGGTTCGTCAACACGCTCGACCAGTACGCGGTTGGCTAGTGGTTGAAAGCTCATTGATTCTCCTTTCTTTGTTTGGTTTTAGCAGTTACTTTTTTAAAGTGCTGAAATTTTACATCATATTTCGATGCTTGTCAAGATTTTTTTCACTATATTTAGTTGTTTTCCTATATATTCTTTAGTCTATAGGACTAATATTTTATTTCGTATCCATCATTCAGTCGGATAGTAATGCGGATGTCTATATAAATGGTATAATCGATATCATTTTTAACAGGAGCGTGTCCAATGAAATATCTCTGGTCCATCGTCATTTTGATCCTTCTGCTCATCGGTGCGGCATATGCCCTGCTCTTTACCGCACCCGGCAACAAGCTGCTCAAGCCCACCATCGAATCGAAAATTGCGGCAAACGTCCCGCTGCCGACGACGCTCGAACGCTTCGTCCTGCGTCCCGACCGCTTCGACGTGGCGCTGAAAATCGGAAAAGACACTGCTATAGAAGCCAACGGCACGATGAATCTCTTCGCCCAAAGTGTCGACGCGAACTATAAGGTACAGATAGCTGAACTTGCCAATCTGCAGAAACTGATCGGCCAGAAGCTCAACGGGCCCTTTCATACGCAGGGCACCGTCAAAGGCGACAGACGGATGATGAAAATCGACGGTTCCAGCGACGTCGCGGGCAGTGCCACCGACTATCATCTCGCTCTTCGTGAATTCGAGCCCGAAAACCTCGAAGCGACGATCACCCATCTGAAGATCGACAAGCTCCTGCATATGGTCGACCAACCCGTCTATGCCGAAGGCAATCTCGATGTTAAAGCACAGATTCCAAGCCTCGATATGGAAAATCTCAAAGGGACGATCGTCACCAAAGTGCGTAAAGGCCTGGTCCATCCGGTACCTGTCAAAAAAGATTTCAACCTCTCCGTTCCTGCCAACCTGACATTCGCAGCCGATGTCGACACCCGCCTCGCTCAGACCAAAGCGATTTCCAAAGCGGACGTGCAAACTTCGATCGCGAAGCTTCAGAACCAGAAACTCATATTTGACATCGCGAAAGGGAGCCTGGCCACCGACTACACCCTCAATGTCCCCAACCTCGACAAGCTCTACTTCCTGACCAACCAGCACATGAAAGGCGCGATGAAGATCACCGGAGACGTCAAAACCTCCAAATCGCTGGTGCAGGCGACCGCCCACTCCGATACACTCGGCGGTGCGTTCGACGCACTCTACAAAAACGGCAAAGCCGATGTGCAGATCAAAAATATCCAGACAGTAGCACTCACCGATATGCTGCTCTATCCGCATGTTTTCGATTCACGCGCCAATGCCAAGATCGACTACGACACGCTTCGCGAGAAGGGGACGATGCACGCCGAACTGCTCGATGGGCAGATACTCCCCAACAAAATGAGCTTGTTGCT
>JAUUDL010000103.1 GCA_030826715.1 Hydrogenimonas sp.
AAACGAAAAACAACCCGATCCTGCTTGGTGAACCCGGTGTCGGTAAGACCGCCATCGTCGAAGGCCTGGCTCAGCGAATCGTCAACAAAGAGGTGCCTTTGAGCCTGCAGAACAAGCGTGTCATTGCACTGGATATGAGTGCGCTGATCGCGGGTGCGAAATATCGCGGTGAGTTCGAAGACCGCCTCAAAGCCGTTATCGAAGAGGTCAAGAGCAGCGGCGACGTGATCCTCTTCATCGACGAGATCCATACCATCGTCGGTGCGGGAGCATCCGAGGGAAGCATGGACGCGGCCAACATGCTCAAACCGGCTCTGGCGCGCGGCGAGCTTCACACCATCGGTGCGACGACGCTCAAAGAGTATAGAAAATATTTCGAAAAAGATGCCGCGTTGCAACGACGCTTCCAGCCCGTACACGTCAACGAGCCGAGCATCAACCAGGCGCTGCAGATCCTTCGCGGACTGCGTGAGCGTCTCGAGGCGTTCCACAACGTCACGATTCTCGATAGCGCGTTGATCGCGGCGGCCAAACTTTCGGCCCGCTACATCACCGACCGCTATCTGCCCGACAAGGCGATCGACCTGATCGACGAAGCGGCGGCGGAGCTGAAGATGCAGATCGAGAGCGAGCCGAGCGAATTGGCCCGTGTGAAGCGTGAGATCAGCCGCCTGCAGGTCGAAAAAGAGGCGCTGATGATGGAAGAGTCGAAGAAGAACGAGGCTCGCCTGGCAGAGATCGAAAAAGAGCTCGCCGACCTCGAAGAGAAGCGACGCAAACTCGAAGCGCAGTTCGAGACCGAGAAGAAAGTCTTCAACGAAATCGCGCAGATCAAGGTGGAGGTCGAGAAACTTCGCCACGAAGCAGAAACTGCCAAGCGAACCGGCGACTACAACAAAGCCGCCGAAATCGAATATGGCAAGATTCCGCAACTCGAAGAGCAGCTCAAACAGCTCAACGAGCAGTGGGAGCGTATGCAAAAAGAGGGAACGCTGCTTAAAAACGCAGTCGATGAAGAGATGATCGCCAAGATTGTGAGCCGCTGGACGCAGATTCCGGTCACGAAGATGCTCCAGAGCGAAAAAGAGAAGATCCTCCATGTCGAAGAGGTTCTCGCGCAAGAGGTTGTCGGACAGGATCAGGCGATCAAAGCGGTCGCACGCGCCATCAAACGTAACAAAGCGGGGCTCAGCGAGCAGAACCGTCCGATCGGAAGCTTCCTCTTCCTGGGGCCCACCGGTGTGGGCAAAACCCAGACGGCCAAAACGCTGGCCAAATTCCTCTTCGATACGGAGAAATCGCTGATCCGTATCGATATGAGTGAATATATGGAGAAACATGCGGTCAGCCGCCTGGTGGGAGCCCCTCCGGGATATGTCGGTTACGAAGAGGGCGGACAGCTCACCGAAGCGGTGCGCAGAAAGCCCTACAGCGTCATCCTTTTCGACGAGATCGAAAAGGCGCATCCGGACGTCTTCAATATCCTGTTGCAGGTGCTCGATGACGGCCGGCTGACCGACAACAAAGGTGTGACGATCGATTTCAGGAACACCATCATCATTCTGACGAGTAACATCGCCAGCGACAAGATCATGGAGTTCAAGGATCCCGAAGACCGTGAAAAGGCGGTGAAGGACGAGCTGAAGATGTACTTCAAGCCCGAATTCCTGAACCGACTCGACGACATGGTTATCTTCAACCCGCTCGATCAGGCGGCGATCAAAAAGATCGTGGATATCCTCTTCAGGAATATCCAGGAGAAATTGACCGAGCGCGACATTACGATCGAGCTCACCGATGCCGCCAAAGAGCTGGTGGCACAGGCCGGATTCGACCCGGTCTACGGTGCACGGCCGCTCAAGAGGGCGCTCTACGAGATTGTCGAAGACCGACTCGCCGAGCTCATCCTCGAAGAGAAGGTCAAAGAGGGCGACCGCGTCCTCTTCGATGCGCAAAACGGCGAGATCGTCGTACGCATCAACCCCTAATCCCCATTATCTTCAAAGCCGGGAGCGATCCCGGCTTTTTTATTTCCCAAAAACTTCCTGAAGCAGTTTGGTTGTGCGAGCGGCTTTGCTCTCCCTGATCGCTTTCTCTTTTTGGGCGATCATCGTATAGAGTCCGTCGAGCGCTTTGTGTGTGACGTAGCCATCGAGATCTTTTGGATCGTAGGCGACCTCTTTCTCGCCGCCCGACTGCATGCCGTTATAAGCATTCATCAAACCTTTGACATAACTGTTCTGTGCTACGGGCGCGCCATATTTTTCATAGGCTTCCATCATCATTTTGTAATATTGGGTGACGTTGTTTTTATCCATCTCCTCTTTGACGATAGGCATGATGGCCGCCGCGAGTTTGTCGCCGGCATGGGTTCTGAAGTAGGTCGTCGCGGCATCTTCGGGGCCGTTAAGGATTTTTTTGGCATCTTCCAATTTCATCTGCGTGACGGTATCGGCCAGGATTTTGGTCGTTTTCGGCACCGCCGCTTCGGCGGCGCGGTTCATCGAGAGCATGAACTGATCGACATAACTTCCCATTCCCGCTTTCTTAAGCATCGAAGCGACCGACTCCAACTTTGAGGGCAGGGGAATTCTCACGAGAGGATTGCCATAGAATCCATCCTTTTTGCCAAGCATTTTGACCGCCTCGTCACTTCCGAGTCTCAGCGCCTCTTTCAACGCATCGGCGACCTTGGAGTCACTCAGGCTCGTACTCTTGGATGTCGTAGCACTTTGCGTGCTCTTGGTAAGTGAATCGCCGATCGAGCCGAGCGAATCCATCCACCCTCCCTGTGAAAGTGTCAGGATAATGCCGGGCAGCAAGAGCGCTTTTGGAAACTTTTTCATAAGAACCGTCCTTTGTTGTGGTGGAACGATTATAGAGTCTTTTGTTTAGAGGTGCCCTTAAGCGATGAGTGTGAGGGTCATGCGAATGGCCAGAATATACAAAATGACTGCAATGACGCTTTTGGTTTGGCGTTGCGTGAGTTTGACATGCATGGCATAGTTGCCGATAAATCCGCCGATGATGGCGGCGAGTGTACAGCTTCCCAGAAGCAGCCAGTCCATCTGCACGAAGCTGGCATAACTCAAAAACGAAGTGAATGCCGAAAATGGCACGACGAAGCTGACGGCGACAGCTACTTTTTTGGGCTCGAAGCCCAGAAGTACCAAGATGGGCAGAAGCATGTTGCCGCCTCCCACACCCAGCAACCCGGCAATAAGGCCCACGAATATCCCAAGAACCGCCAGAATCCAGGGCTTTTGATAATGCGCTTTCGCCTCTTTTTTGAAAAACATCATCATCGTGGCGCTGAAAAAGAGAAAGAGAATGAAGAGAATCTTGACGATCTGCTCGTCCACGAACCGTGAAAGCTGCGCGCCGATCGGGGCGAATACGAGTAGTGTCAAAGCCAGCGGGAGGGCAAATTTCACATCGAGAACCTTCCGCCTGAAATTCATGATGCTGGAAGTGAAGGTGGTTGTGAAGCCGACAAAAAGCCCCACCGCTTTGGCGAGGTTGAACTCGATTCCAAGGAGATGCAAAACAGGTATCACGGCAATGCCGGCTCCCGCACCGCCCATGGCAAAGAGGGTGGAGAGTATCAGGGTGACGAGAAAATAGAGCAGGTATTCCATCTCTATTTCGCTTGTTCCAATATCCAGTTGGCGATCGCTTTTTTGTCGCTCTCGTTCAAATCTTTGAAAGGCGGCATTATCACTTTGAAACCTTTCCATTTTCCGCGGCTTCCGTTTTCGATACTCTTGATGATCGTCGCCTCATCGGCTTGGCCGTATTTTTTGGCGATACGTTTGAAAGAGGGGGCGATTTTGTCTTTTTCAATGCCGTGGCATCCGAGACAGTTTTTCGTCTCGAGTACCCGCTTGTAGGCCGGAAGCGCCATGAATCGTGCCCGCTGTGTCATGATTTCCATAAACTTTTCAGGATCGTAGTGGTCGTACATATAGCCTGCGATCGCTTCGAGCTCATCTTCGGTCACTTTCCCTTTCTGTGAGGGCATCACGCCATACTCCTGCAAGCTCTTTTTGTCGCAGAACGATTTGGAAGCGGATGGGTTGATGACGTAATCGGTAACGAAATCGATGAATTTCTGCCGTTTTTCCGATGGGTTTTCGACTTTCATGAAGTCGCGTACATGAAAGGTCACCGCCATCATCGGAGGCGCTTTTTCGTCAGGAAATGTTTTGGGCGGCATATCGAGGTTGTGACACTCGGCACATTTTTGCACGATAAGCGCTTTCGCATCGTAACTCTTTTTGGGTGCATGGTCGCCGCATCCGAGGAAAAGAGCGGTGACGACTAAAAGATGAGCCAATGTCAATGATCGGTGCATGTTCAATCCGTTTATTTCGTTTACTTCAGATGTTTGGGCTTTTTCAATACTCTTGCATAATAAAGATGGTCATTATATCTTATCTCTTTGATTTTTCCCTCTTCGATCAGGGCCGAGACATCGTTCCAGCTTCCGCCTGCTTTTTTCAAAAAGGCATCGACCGCCTCTTTTCGCATCGGATGGACGGAGGTGATGCTCAAAAGATCGTTTTTCACATCTTCGGTATAGGCAAAATCGTTTCCTTCGTAATCGATCAGAAGCTCGCAGTTTACACCTTTGCCTTTGAAAATCTGGTAGGCCATCATGATCGTTTCGTCTGTGGGCATTTCGACGCTGCTTTCTGCCGGTGGGCGCGTGGGAACTGAAATGTAGGCTTTGTCCGGCCCGAGTTTGTTTAAAAATTTCGCCGTCCCTTCCAGCTCCTGGGGAGAGTCGTTGACCCCTTTGACCAGCATCGTTTCCGTCGCCAGAAAGCCTTTGAACGCTTCTTTGAAAAGAGAGGCTCCTTTCAAGAGGGC
>JAUUDL010000007.1 GCA_030826715.1 Hydrogenimonas sp.
AGAGGCCGCTGTATCCTCCGCTGGCGATGACGACGCTCCGCGCGCCGATCGCCTTGACCTCTCCGCTTTTCATCTCGATCGCCGTCACGCCAAGCACGCGCGACTCCTCGACGATGAAATTGAGCAGAAACTGTTCGTCCAAAAATGCCACGCCACTTTTGAGCGCGCTGTCGTAGAGGGTGTGCAGGATCTTCAGCCCCGTATAGTCCTGGGCGTAACAGGCGCGGGCCGCTGCCGCACCGCCCAGACGCCGCTGCGCCACCCTGCCATCTTCGAGGCGGCTGAAGGGTGTCCCCAGACTCTCGAGCCACGCGATAGCCTCCGGCCCCTTTTCGCAAAAGCGCGCAATACGCCCTTCATCGCCCAGCGTATCGGCCGATTTGAGCGTATCGGCGATATGCGACGCCACCGAATCGGCCGTCACGTTGCCCAGCGCGGCATTGATGCCCCCCTGCGCCATCGAAGTCTGCGAACGGGTCGGATAGTTCTTGCCCAGCACAGCCACTTTCGCGCCCGCCTCGCGTGCGGCAAGCGCGGCGCTCAGACCCGCACCGCCGCCGCCGATGATCAACACGTCGTACATCTGTCGTTCCTCTTTTTTGGGGCCATTATAACAAGGGCTCTTCTAAAAAGCCCTGAGTCCATATGCTATACTTTCTGATATTGTAAGGGAATGGTCATGAAAACTCTTTTTTCGTTTTTACTCGCTTTCATAACGATCGTGACGATGGCCGGCTGCAGCGCCGACAACGGAAAAAACGGCGGCTTCGACACACCGAAAAAGAGTCAGGAGAAGCCCGCTCGCACCAAATACCGCACCTTTGTCAGCGACGAGGAGCTCAAAACCCAAAAAGAGATCGCGCAGATCGAGGCGAAAAAACAGATCGAACTGCAGAAGATCTCCAAAGAGTCCGAGCTCAAAGCGCTCGCGCTTCAGCGTGAAAAGGAGCTCGAACTTCTCAAAGAGAAAGAGCGCCTGCTGGCGATCGAACACGAACAGGCGATGCAGCGCTACCTTCTTCTTGGCGGCATCCTACTGCTGCTGCTCGCCGGAGCACTGCTGCTGTGGTACCTCGACAGGCGGCGAAAAGACAAACTGCGCGCCTACGAAGACAATTTGCAGAAATATTTCCGCCAAAAAGAGAACGAGGCGCGCGTGAAGATCGCCGAAAAGATTCTTGATACCGTCGCCTCGCAGGATCTGGGGATCGAGCAGAAGACCAAACTGATCGAAGCGCTCCACGGCCCCGTCGCCGGCGGACAGAACCCGCAGGAAGAGCAGAAAGACTCAGAAACCAACGCGCTTGAAAACAGCGATGCCGACGATACGATCGTCATCGAACCACAGGAGGACGACCATGACGAACCAAAGACCGGACATTGAGAGCGAAGGGGCGATCTTCACCAAAGCGCTTTCGGACTTTTTCACCACCAAGTTTCTCACGCTCTCCACCGCGCCGTTTCTGATCACGATGATACTGGCGTTCATCTTTCTCTACTATCTCTCCGGAGAGTTTTTCGACATGCTCAGCGTCGCGGCGCAGGCGTCACAAAACCCTGACGCCGCCCAGGCGCAGAACGAGTTGGCGCAGTTTGCCAAAGAGTATCCGATACTGGCGACGATCATGGGCAGCTTCATCTTCAAAGCGCTCGCCGGCACGCTCTTTTACGTCATCGGCGGGGGATTTGCCGTGCTGGTATCGGTCATTCTGGCCGTCATCATCATCGGTTTCTTCACCCCCTACATCGTCGCCGAGGTACAGAAGCGCCACTATCCGACCATCGAGCGAAAAGCGACTGTCTCCATCGGCGAATACCTCCTTTTCATGCTCAAGCAGCTCGGACTCTTTCTGCTCTTTTTTATCGTTTCGCTGCCTTTCTATTTCGTTCCGCTGGTCAATATCGTCGCGGTCAACGGACCCTTCTATTTCCTTTTCCACCGGCTTCTGACACGCGATGTCGCCGGCGAGATCTTCGACAAAGAGGAGATGAATATCGTCTTCAAAGAGGCCAAATGGCGCATCGCCACCACGACGCTGATACTCTACCTGCTTTCGCTCATCCCCGCGGTGGGTGTGCTGGGACAGGTCTTTTTCGTCATCGTACTGGCCCATCAGTTCTTCCAGGAGGCCGCCAGGCTCCGTCAGACCACGCTGGCGGCGGCTTGAGAGACGATGGCCCGTATTCTTCTGCTCGAGGATGACGAAGTCCTCTCCCAGACGATCGCCGCCGTGCTCGAGGCCGAAGGGCATACCGTCACGCGGGTCCAAAACGGCGAGGAGGCGGCCGAGGTGGCCTATGACGGGGATTTTGACCTCTACCTTCTGGATGTCAATGTCCCCTTCATGAACGGGTTCGACCTGCTGGCGTCACTGCGCGACGCGGGCGATACGACACCCGCCTTTTTCGTCACCGCCCTCAACGACACCGCCTCGCTCTCCAGAGGGTTCGATGCCGGCGGCGATGACTACATCAAAAAACCCTTCGACATCGAGGAGCTTCTCATCCGTGTCAACGCCGCCCTGCGGCGCAGATCGGACGAACGGGTCTGTGGCAACGTTCGGCTCGATCCCCGCACGATGACCGTTCGCGTGGATGAAAAGGAGACCGACATCCCCCGTACCGAAAAGGAGATTCTGCGTCTGCTGATGGATCGAAAAGGGCAGACCCTTCCGAAAGAGGCGTGCTACGACGTCATGGAGACCCCCTCGGACATGGCACTGAGAGTCCACATCTCCAAACTCAAAAAGCGGCTCGGGCTCAACATCGTCAATGTCCGCGGCGTAGGATACCGGCTTGAATGCCCGTGAGAAGGAGTCGCTGCTCAAGGCGTTCGGCCTCTTTTTCGCAGCACTCGTGGCCGTGGGCGCCCTGGCACTCTACCTCTACTACCACGAACAAAAAAGGCTCTACGAAGACCGCATCCTCACGCAGATGCGCGAGTACAGTATTCTTCTGGAGGGCAACGATTTCGATATCGACATCGTCAAACCCGAAGGCGCCCACCCTTTCGGCCACCTCATTGTAGGCCCCGATACCGTCTACGCCCTCTTTCCGATTCCCGAAAGCAAACTCGACAAGGCGCTCAAGGTGATGATGCCCCGATCGCGCTACGACGCGGGGCTCACAGAAGTGCGCGAAAAAGTGTGGCGTATCGGGGCGGGACTGCTCGTTTCCGCGGCACTGCTTGCGCTTCTATTTTCCCTCTACGCCCTGCGGCCGCTACGTGATGCGCTGGCCCTGATGGAGCGGTTCGTTAAAGATGTCATCCACGACTTCAACACCCCCGTCACCGCCATTGCGCTCAATACCCAACTTCTGCGGCGAACCTGCAAGGACCCGGCGGTCGACAGGATAGAAAGCAGCGCCAAGACGATCGGTTCGCTCTACAAAAACCTCGAACTTCTTGTCCGCGACCTGCCGATGGAGCCCGAAACCTTCCGCCTCGACGAGACGCTGCGATCGCGTGTCAAGACCTTTGAAACGCTCTATCCGAAAATAACGTGGCACATCGATGCCGACCCATGCGAAATCGCCCTCAACCGCGAAGCCTTCATCCGGATCGTTGACAATCTCCTCTCGAACGCCGGCAAATACAACCGCCCCGGCGGATCGGTGACGGTTCGCAGCGACTGCCGGACCCTGACCATCGAAGATACCGGTGTCGGCATCCAAAACCCCCACAGAGTCTTCGAGCGCTTCTACAAAGAGGGCGAGCGGGGGATGGGGCTTGGGCTGCACATCGTCAAGACCCTCTGCGACAGACTCGGCATCGGCCTGGCCGTGCAGAGCCGTCCGGGGGAGGGCACCCGTATCACGCTCACACTCCCTTAACGCTTTCTTTCTATCATTTCCATGTTCGAAAAACCACAAGAACAAGGAGTATACGATGAGACGACTTTTCAAAACGACGCTGGCGGCGATGGCCGTCGCGGCTTTGTGCGCCACCGCTTCGATGGCGGACGGCCATATGCACAAAAAAGGCGAAATCCGCCACGATGTCAGGGAGCTTCATATGGACCGCAAAGCGCTGCGGCTCGACCACAGAGAACTGCGCGGCGACCGACGTGAGTTGCGGCGAGACTGCAAACGAGCGAAAAAGGATGGTATAATCACCCATAAAGAGCGTCGCGAGCTGCGTCATGACAGGCGTGAAATCCGTCACGACCGACGGGAAATCCGACGCGACAGGAGAGAGTTGCGGCACGATCGGCGCGAGCTGCGTCGTGACCTGCGAAAATAAGAGGCAAAAGGTGAGAAGAGAGGAATGAATGCAAGACGTTGGATGCTTCTGGCACTACTGCTCCTCTTCGCGGGCGTCGATCCGCTGAGTGCCGAGAGGCCTCCGCGTTTTCGCGAAATACCGCTCGAAGAGGAGAGTGTCGATGCACTCATCGAACGCTTCGAACATGCCTCGCCGCAAGAGCGGCGCAAAATACGCAAAATCCTGAAAGAGAAACTCAAAAAACGGCGAAAGCTGCGCCGTGAAATCCTACGCCGAAGAATCGAACGCCGCATAGAGCGGGCACAGGGCAGGCGGCGCCACCGCTGATACGACTCCAATAGACCTCTTCATCTTTCTAATTCCGCCACTATACCTTCAAAGAAGAAGCATTACATCCGGCAACAGTGAGCCATTCGGATATTTTAATTGATAACAATTATCGTTTTAGTAGCAATTAAGGCGATATCGGCCATAATTCCTTCGCTTATTGATACCGATTATCATATTAAAAACTCGAAAAGGAAAAAAATATGAATCGCATGAGCATTTCCATCGCAGCGACCATGCTACT
>JAUUDL010000021.1 GCA_030826715.1 Hydrogenimonas sp.
ATACCAAAAAAAACAGCACCGCTATCTACCAACTCTTTTTCAAGCAATCGGACTATGCCATCGTCCCGGAAGAGAGCTGGAAGATGGCACTGGAGATGAATCCCGATATCGCTCAAAAGGTCGTTGTCGTCGATCGTTCTCCGGCCGTGATGATCTATGGTGTCACATGTTATGCCAATGATCTCTCGCCCGATCTTACAAAAAAGATCAAAGAGTCCAATGACAAAGTCATGCATTCAACGACGGGACGAAACCTCCTTATCTTGGCACAAGTTAAATCACAAAAAGCGATCAAAGCGGAAACTATGCTGCCATTTATCGATTATGCCAAAGCGACGAAACGCCTGATGGATGGGGCATGCTCGAATAAAGAGACGTTTGCAGACAGGGGAAGCCAATGAAGAAACGGCTCTTTTTCCGCGTTTTCGCGGCGATGTTCGGACTCTCCCTGGTCGCCATCGCCCTTTTTGGCTACTTTTTTGGGCAGCAGGAAAACCAGATGATCCTCAAGATGATGCAGGCGCAGGCCGAGACCGTTTCCCGCTCCATCGAACTTGTCAGCGCCGATGCGATGGTCGTCGACGACAAGGGGATGATTCTCGAAAACAACCTCAATATCCTGAAAAAGAGTCCGAATATCCGCTATATCGTCATCTCTCCGAGAATGAAAGGCGATACCATCGTGACGACCAAAAATGGATGGCGTATCGAAAAACTCCAACCGGATATCCGGGCGATGCAGGCAGACAAAAGCCTCTATACGATCAAGCAAACCCCGTTTTCCGATGGCAAAAGAGTCTTTCACTACGTCTATCCACTGGTTTTCAACGGCTTTCACTGGGGATGGCTCCATCTGGGCTTCGATACCCGGGAGATCGAGACACTTCGTAACGATCTGCTGCGCCAGGGGCTCCTGACTGTGGCGTTCATCCTGCTCATTACACTCATCGGCGCCTATGCCTTCTCCAGGTGGCTTACCCGGCCCATCATCGAACTCAACGATACAGCCAAGAGAGTCGCCCAGGGCGATCTCAATGTGAGGGTTCAGACAGACAGAAGAGACGAAGTCGGTGAAATGGTTGGAAACGTCAACCTCATGATCCAAAATCTACGCGACAACCAAAAGATGCTCCAATCAACCAACCGCCTCCTCGAAGAGAAGGTCGAACTACGCACCCGCGAACTTCAACAACTCAACGAAGAGCTCGAAAAGAGGGTTATAGAAAAGGTCGAAGAGAACAGAGAGAAAGACAAAATGCTGATTCAGCAATCCAGGCTCGCCGCGATGGGGGAGATGATAGGCAACATCGCCCACCAGTGGCGTCAGCCCCTCAACTCGCTGGGGCTTGTGATGCAGAATATCCAGATCGCCTACGATACCGGCAGACTCGACGCCGACTATATCGACCGTGTCACGCAAAAGGGGATGAAGCTGATCGATTCGATGTCCCACACCATCGACGATTTCAGAAATTTCTTCAAACCGAACAAGGCCAAAGAGTCTTTCGATGTCGCCGACGCCCTCGCTTCCGCCCTCGACCTGGTCGAATCGAGTTTCAAAAACCATCGGATCGACGTCACGATGGAAACGGAGAAAAACCTCGTGGCCTACGGCTTCCCCAGTGAATTTTCGCAGGTGATCCTCAATATCCTGGTCAACGCCAAAGATGCGTTGATCGAGCGGGAGGTAGACCAAAAATGGATCGGCATTCACGCTTTCAGAGATTCGGACGATATTGCTATTACGATAGAAGACAATGCGGGAGGTATAGCAAAAGATGTCATCGAAAAAATATTCGACCCCTACTTCACGACCAAAGACGCCAACAGCGGGACGGGCCTGGGGCTTTACATGTCAAAAATTATCATTTCTCGTAATATGAACGGTCAGATCTTCGTGCAAAACAGCGAGCTTGGGGCAAAATTTACCATAAAAATTCCAACGAAAGAGAGCCTAAAAGCATGAGATTGACCATATTCTTCATCCTCTTTCTGTCAATGATTTTGCCATCGTCTGTGCGAGCAGGCGGCATAAATCCTTTTAATATTAACATCGGTTTCTACCAAAGCACATCCTACGCGATGCGTTCGAGCGATTTTAAAATAGGCATGGATGTATGGATCAAGCAAATCGCGTCCTCCGAAAACTTTATGACCCACGCCTATTTCTACAAAGATCCCAAAAAAATGGCTGAAGATCTGCGAAAAGGGAAACTGGACTTGATCGTCGCCACACCGCTGGTCATCGTCAAGTATTTCGATCTGTCGAAACTCAAACCCGGTGTCGTCGGTTTCAAATCGAGCAAAACCAAGTCCAAGCACCTCTACCTGCTGGTACACAAAGGGATGGAGAAAAAACCTCTCGAAAGGCTGTTCTCCCGGCCGGTCCTTCTTCCCATGCTCGCCGACAACGCCCAACTCTATCTCAAATATCGTGCATTGAAACGTGGCTTGCCCCCTCCACGATTCAAACTCATGAAAAATACGGCACAGGCTATTTTGAATCTCTTTTTCGACAAAGCGGATATGGCGGTCGCCACGCAGGCCTCTTTCGAAACCGCCTGCGAACTCAACCCCCAGATCAAAGAGAAGATAGCCATCTACGACCAGACCGACCTTTTCATCGGCAATTTCGTCTATTTGCGAAAAGATTACGATGAAAACGCCAGCAGAAACATCATCGTCAATGCCATGAACATACCCAAAAGCCCCCGTGGACGCCAGGTGATGGCAATGTTTCAGAGCGATACAATCGATCTTTGCAAGATCGAAGATCTCTACCCTACGTTGCGTCTTTGCAAGGCTTACGAAGAACTCAAAACCATGCAAAACGGCTTGAGCGCTACGGTCCATTACAAAACGAAAAAGGAAACAGTGCAATGAACACGACCCGCTATCTCAACGAGTTGACGATTCTCTACGCCGAGGACGATGAAACGGCCAGAGAAGAGGTGCTCTTCTCTTTGGAACCGTTCGTCAAAGAGATTGTGGCGGTCACCGACGGTAAAGAAGCACTCGAGATTTTTCCTCAACTACGACCCAACATCATCCTGACCGATATCCAGATGCCCAACATGAACGGCATCGACCTCGCCCGTGCCGTCCGCGAGATCGACCAGGATATCCCCATCGTCATCACCACCGCCTTCAACGACAGCGACTACCTGCTCAAAGCGATCGAAGTCAATATCACCGCCTACGAGACCAAACCCATCGATTTGAGGCGTCTGCTTCGCAAGCTGGAAGAGCTGGCCAAAAGGCTGGTCATCGAAGCCGAGCATGAAAGGATGCAGACGACCATCGCACAATACCAGCGGGCGATCGAGGAGAGCACCTATATCGTCCAACTGGACGAGAATCTCGATATCGTCCATATCAATGAAAGACTCGCCGATCTGCTCGGTATAGAAAGAGAGAAGTTTCACGGCAAACCCCTCTATGGCTATCTCATGGCAGAGACAGCCGAAGAGCAGCAGCGCTTCGAAGAGAGTGCGAAGTCGGGTGTCGAGTGGCACGGCGAACTGGTCTATGCGATCCGAACCCCTTTCACCAAATATTTCCATGTCACGCTGATCCCGATGCGAGAATTCAACGATCCCCGAGTCCGCTTCACCCTCTTCATGCAGGATGTCACCGAACTGATACAGTATCGCAAGCTCCTGCAAAACGAACTTTCAGAGACCAAATACACCCTCAACGAGAACATCCACTATCTCGAGCAGTACCAGAAGATCATCGACGAGGCGACAGCCGTATGCTGTTTCACGCCCGATGGAAAGATCCAAAAGGTCGACCACAATTTCGAAACGGCGATCGATGCATCCAGAAATGAGCTTCTCGGTGCCTCTTTCTACACTCTCTGCGAAGGCGTCAAGGTTCAAATTTCCCAGGCGATCGAAGAGGCCACACGAACGCAATCTCTGATCTCCATCAAAACCCGCTGCAAGAAACCGGACAGTGAAAAAGAGCGCATCGCCAACTCCATCTTCAAACCGATCTACAGACTCGACGGAAAGGTCGAAGAGATCGTGAGCGTCCACCAGGATATCACCGAACTGATCCGCCTTAACGAGGAGATCACCGATACACAAAAAGAGATTCTCTTCCGCCTTGGCGAAGTGGCGGAAAACCACTCCAAGGAGACAGGTCTGCACGTCAAAAGAGTCTCCGAATACTCCAAACTCCTGGCACAGCTTTTGGGACTGGAGGAGGATGAGATAGAGATGGTCGCCGCCGCGGCACCGATGCACGACATCGGCAAATTGACAATACCCGACCATATTCTGAACAAACCGGGCAAACTCACACCCGAAGAGTTCGAAGTAATGAAGACCCACGCCCTCAAAGGGGCCGAAATGTTCGGGAGTTCGGAGCGCCCCTTGATGAAATCGGCCTCCATCATCGCCGCGCAGCACCACGAAAACTATGACGGCACGGGCTACCCATTCGGACTCAAGGGTGAGGAGATCCACATCTTCGGCCGCATCGTAGCGCTCAGCGATGTCTTCGACGCACTCAGCGTCGAACGCATCTACAAACCCGCCTGGCCGCAGGAGAAGATTCAGAGTTTCATCCGCGACAACCGTGGCAAAAAGTTCGATCCGCATCTGACCGATCTTTTTCTCGAACATATCGACCGCTTCACGGAAATCAGACACACCTACATCGACGAGGTCTAACTCTCTCCATGGATTTTTAGAGCTCTCCTAAAGGCAAAAATGCTATAATAGCTGTAATAATGGTAATAAAGTGCATAAAAACGTACACTGCCGAACGAAATTGCTGACGAAGGATCAACCGTGGCCGATAACGAAAAAGAGATGGAAGAGATTGAGGAGGCCTACTGTGAACATAGAGAGGAGATCAGAAACTATCTGATCAATCTGCTCAAAGAGCATGAAAAAGATGACTATTCGCTCGAAGGGCTTCAGAAGGTGGTCAAAGAGACCCCGTACCTAATGGTCGCTTATGTGGTCAACGACGACTGCATCCAGGAGTCACCCAACATCTACAAAGATCATCTCAAATATGAAGGCAAAGAGGGACTCAACCGCCGCTCTTTTCTGCGCTACATCACGACCAAGCGCGACCGCTTCTTCATGAGCGACCCCTACTACAACGAAACGTCGGGGAAGATCTACGTCCTTTTGTATGAAGAGCACGAAAATAAGATGCTCTTTTTCAACTTCGACATCAAAGGCGTCCTCCAGGAGATGGGCTACCTCCCCAAATAGTTCGGGCTATATCCCGTCACTCCACTTTTGCCAGTATCGAGTCCATCCACGATTCGGGAAAAAACTTTTTCATCCAATAAAAGAGCTTCGTCGGTGTCGTGATGCGATACCGACGTTTGGGCGACGGAGCCTGCAACGCCTTCAAGAGTGCCGCCGCGACCGCCTCCGGCCCGAGCGTGAACGGAGCATCCTCACTGCTTCGAAGTTGCGAGAGCTTCTTTTCATACACCGATGCCAAACGGCTCTTTCTCCGATCGATATGCGCTTCGAACATCTTCAGCGCGTTTTCTCTGAAACGGCTTCTGATGGGGCCGGGCTCCAGAATGACCACGTCGACCCCTGTCCCGCGCAGCTCCAGCCGAAGCGTGTCACTGAGTCCTTCGAGTGCGAATTTGCTCGCGTTGTAGGCGCCCCTGTAACGCAACGCGGCAAATCCGAGCACCGAGGAGTTCTGCACGATTCGCCCCTCCCCCGCTTCGATCATCATCGGAAGCAGCTTCACGGTCAGCTCGTGGGTGCCGAAAAGGTTGGTTTCAAATTGCGCCCGCAGCACGTCGCGCCGCAGGTCTTCCACCGCACCGGGCTGTCCGTAGGCGGCGTTGTTGAAAAGTGCATAGAGGCGATCATTGGTCAATGTCCTACACCACGCGACGGCACGGTCGATCGACGCCGAATCGTCAAGGTTGAGGCGCTCGGCATCGAACCCCTCCTTGGCCAGGCGCGCCACATCGGCTTCGTCTCTGGCCGTGGCCAGCACATGAAAGCCGGCATCGCGCAGGGCATGGGCACAGTGGTATCCGATGCCGGAAGAGCAGCCGGTGATCAGAACGGATTTTTTGGGAAAAGGCATGAGAAAAAGGAGATACGCCCGGGCAGACCCGGGCGATGAGGGGAATCAGACCTGGGGACCGGCCTGGGCGATTTGCGACGCGTTGGCCGCATCGTCGTAGCGATGGAAGTTTTTCTGGAACATAGTACCCAGTTTCTTGAGCGTTTCCAGATAGGCCTCTTTGTCCGCCCATGTGTTCATCGGATTGAGCACTTCGGTATTGACCCCTTCGAGCGTTTTGGGGATCTGCAGGTTGAAGATCGGCAGCGTTTCGAATTCGCTTTCGTTGATGGCGCCGCTGAGGATGCCGTTGATGCATCCGCGGGTATCCTTGATACTCATACGATGGCCCACGCCGTAAGGGCCGCCGGTCCAGCCCGTGTTGACGAGATAGACGTTGACCTGGTGTTCATCGATCTTCTTGCCCAGAAGTTCGGCATAGACAGTCGGATGCAGCGGCAGGAACGCCTCGCCGAAGCAGGCGCTGAATGTCGCCACCGGTTCGGTGATGCCGCGCTCGGTTCCCGCCACTTTGGCGGTGTATCCGCTGAGGAAATAGTACATCGCCTGCTCTTTGGTCAGCTTGCTCACCGGCGGCAGTACGCCAAACGCGTCGGCCGAGAGGAAGATGATGTTTTTGGGATGGGGCCCCATCAGGGTACACTCGTGGTTTTCGATGAACTCGATCGGGTAACTGACGCGGGTGTTTTCCGTTTTGGAATTGTCGTCGAAAAGGACGTTGCCATCTTCGTCGAGCACGACATTCTCGAGCAGCGCCCCTTTTTTGATCGCGTTGTAGATCTCCGGCTCGCTCTCGGGGTCGAGGTTGATCACTTTCGCGTAGCATCCACCTTCGAAGTTGAAGACGCCATGCTCGTCCCAACCGTGCTCGTCGTCACCGATGAGTCGGCGTTTGGGGTCGGTCGAGAGCGTCGTCTTTCCTGTGCCGCTGAGGCCGAAGAAGAGAGCCGTGTCGTTCTCTTCGCCGATGTTGGCCGAACAGTGCATCGAGAGTTTGCCCTCGAGCGGAAGCCAGTAGTTCATCATCGTGAAGATGCCCTTCTTGATCTCGCCGCCATACCATGTGCCGCCGACGAGCGCGATATTCTCCTCGATGTTGAAAACGACGAAAACTTCGGAGTTGAGGCCGTGTTCCTTGAACTTCTTGTTGACGGCGTTGCCGGAACTGTAGAGGGTGAAGTCGGGAGAGAAGTTCGCAAGCTCCTCGGCACTCGGGCGAATGAACATGTTCTTGACGAAATGGGCGTGCCATGCGATCTCGCTGACGAAACGGATCGAACGGCGGCTGCTCGGGCTGGCGCCGACATAGGCGTCAGAGATATAGAGATCCTTGCCGGAGAGCTCTTTCTTCATGATGTCGAAGAGTTCGTCGAAGAGTTCGGGCGAGATCGGCTGGTTGATGTCGCCCCACGCGATATATTTTTCGCTCGGCGGCTGCTTCACGAAATATTTGTCTTTCGGGCTGCGTCCGGTGAAGATGCCCGTATCGACCGTGGTCGCTCCAAGCGCGGTGGGTTTGGTTTCGAGGCGTTCGAGTGTATGCTTGATCACTTCGTCGTAGTCGAGGTTGTAGTAAACCTTGCCGATGTTGTCGAGTCCCAGTTTGTCGAGTCCTTTGGGTGTCATAATACCTTTTCCCCTGTTGAGTTTGTATCTATATCGTAATTTTACTCTTTCTTTCTTTGACGAAACAAAAACCTTCCAACTATTGTGAAAAAAGTTTCTTTTTTCCTCTCATTTATGAAAGAATACTCTCACTTGAAACCGAGAGACAACCGAAAGACAACATAGAAGGAGAGTACCCATGGAAAAAGTGGTCAAGACAGAAGAGGAGTGGCGGAGCATCCTGACGCCCATACAGTATGCAGTATGCCGTAAAAAAGGGACCGAACCCGCATTCAGCGGCGAATATTACAACTTCAAGGGCGACGGCATCTACCACTGTGCCTGTTGTAACGCGCCGCTTTTTGATTCAAAAGACAAGTTCGATTCGGGCACCGGATGGCCCAGTTTCACCCGTCCCATCTCGCCCGAGGCGCTCGAAGAGCATACCGACACCACCTACGGGATGGTCCGCACCGAAGTGACATGCGCACAGTGCGACGCCCACCTGGGGCACGTCTTCCCAGACGGCCCGCCGCCGACCGGGTTGCGTTACTGCATCAACTCTGTCTGCCTCACATTCGTCCCAAGGGGCAAAGAGTAATCAAAAGCGTCATCACTTTTTCGCGGCGCGGGCGATCAGAATGCCGATCGCCGCGATGAGAAACGCGCCGATGAGCGGAAGCACCCAGGGATTCTCTTTGGCGCTTTGCAACAAAGAGAGTATCGTCTTTCCGCCCAGGAAACTCGCCACACCGATCACAACGCCCCAGAGTATGGCCGCCAGTGCGTTGTAGATGGCGAACTTCATCGCATCGTAGCGGGTCAGCCCGATGGCGATGGGCACGAGCGTCTTCACCCCGTAGATATACTTTTGCAAAAAGATGACCCATGTGCCGTACTTTTTCATCAAAAGATGGCTGTAGGCGAGTTTGCGCCGGTGCTTTCTGAGGTATTCCATCATCTGACTTTTGTTGGCCCGGGTAAAGAGCAGCAGGGCCTGGTCGCCCAGAAAATTGGCTACGGACGCCACTGCGATCGAGGTCGTCAGATCCATCTTCCCCATCGACGAGAGAACTCCCGCCGCCGCGAGGGCGAAAAAACCGCCGCCCAGCGAATAGAGAAAGAGGATGATGTAGCCGTAGGTGGTGAGGTTGTTCAATATCTCCTGCAAACGAGCGCCTTTTTGAAAACTGCATCTTCAGGTTCAAGGTTCTATAAGGTTTTGAGTGGTTCTGAGGGCGTCCGTTTGGCACAGGAGGTGCCAAACAGCCCGAAGCCTCGGAAAAATCCCAGGGATGGGATTTTGAGAATGAACGAAAAACTTTACAGAACCTTGAACCTGAAGAAACGTCCATTTTGAAACGGATTTTATCCTCTTTCGATAAAATAGGCAAAAAACAAGGAGGTCGAATGCGCCCACCTTCACTCTTTGGAGACGATCCCGAAGCCAAACGCGAAGAGATACGCCGCTATTTCCACGACACGTACGACACTTTCGAGTCGCTTTATGGCCTCCTCGCCGACGATGACGCCTTCTACCTGCGGCCAGAACCATTGCGACACCCGCACATCTTCTATTATGGCCATACCGCGGTCTTTTTTATCAACAAGCTGTTCCTCGCCAAACTGATCGAGGGGCGCATCGACGAAAAGATGGAATCGATCTTCGCGGTGGGTGTGGACGAGATGAGCTGGGACGACCTGAACGAAAAGCACTACGACTGGCCGAGTGTGCAGGCCGTTCGCAGCTACCGCCAAAAAGTGCGTGAAAGCGTCGATCGCCTCATCACGACGCTGCCGCTGCAACTGCCGATCACGTGGGAATCGCCGTGGTGGGTGATTTTGATGGGGATCGAACACGAGCGGATCCATATCGAAACCTCTTCGGTCCTGATCCGCCAGACCGACATAGGACGTGTCCAGAGCTCTCCGGCATGGCCCTGCGCACAAAAATTTGCCGCGCGGCCCGAAGATGCCCCCCGAAACGAACTGCTCGATGTTCCCGGCGGCCGGGTGAGGCTTGGCAAAAGCAAAAACTTCGACTACTACGGATGGGACAACGAATATGGCCGCCATGAAGCCACAGTCGGCGATTTCAAAGCCTCGAAATATCTGGTGACCAACGCCGAATTTCTCCCCTTCGTTCAAGAGGGCGGCTACAACGAAAAGCGATGGTGGGACGACGAAGGGTGGGCGTGGCGAAGCTACACAAAGGCCGAGCATCCGATCTTCTGGATACCGCGAAAGGATGGGTACGACTACCGGGCGCTGACACAGATCATGCCGATGCCCTGGGACTGGCCCGTCGATCTCAACTGTCTGGAAGCGCGCGCCTTCTGCCGATGGCTCAGCGAGAAAACGGGGCGCAACCTGCGGCTTCCGAGCGAGGATGAGTGGATGCGCCTCCGCGATTTCAGCGGCGTCGCCGACGTGCCTGAATGGCCCGCAAAGGCACCGGCGAACATCGGCTTGGAGCACTACGCCTCCGCCTGCGCCGTCACGCAGTTTCGCCATGGCGATTTCTACGACGCCATCGGCAATCTCTGGCAGTGGACCGATACGCCAATCTACCCGTTCGAAGGGTTCGAAGTCCATCCAATCTACGACGATTTTACCGTCCCCACATTCGACGGACGCCACAACCTCATCAAAGGGGGCTCGTTCGCCAGCAGCGGCAACGAAATGCTCCGGTCGGCCCGCTATGCTTTCAGGCGCCACTTCTTCCAGCATGCAGGGTTGCGCTATGTCGAGAGTGGTGTGAAAGAAGCGCCAATGGCCCAAGACGGTAGTGGTCTATCATACGAAAGCGACATCCAGGTGAGCCAATACTGCGAATTCGGATGGGGGGCGAGCTATTTCGGCGTGGAGAATTTTCCGCAAACCTGCGCGAAGATATGCATAGAGGCCAGTCGAGGAAAAGAGCGGCGAAAGGCGCTCGATATCGGCTGTGCGATCGGCCGCAGCACGCTGGAGCTGGCCACTGCGTTTCAACGGGTGACCGGACTGGACTTCTCCGCCCGTTTCATCCAGGTAGCGGAGACGATGCGCACGGCCGGGAAGATTCGCTACACCATCTCCGTCGAAGGCGAACTCAGAGAGCAGAATGAGGTGTCACTTCCCCAAAGGCTCGGAGATGTCGCCGACCGCGTCGCCTTCTGGCAGGCCGACGCGTGCAATCTCAACCCACGTTTCACCGACTACGACCTCGTCTTCGCCGGCAATCTGATCGACAGGCTCTACGATCCGGCGAAATTTTTGCGTGATATCACCCAAAGGATCCTGCCCGGCGGCCTGCTGGTGCTCGCATCGCCCTATACGTGGCTTGAAGCGTATACCCCCAAAGAGAAGTGGCTGGGCGGCTATATCGACGAAAATGGCGAGAGCGTCACGACGCTGGAGGGGCTGAAGCGACATCTGGAACCTGGCTTCAGGCTGCTTCAAACCCGCGACATTCCATTTGTGATACGCGAAACCGCCAGAAAGTTCCAGCACTCCGTCGCGCAGATGACGATCTGGGAAAAGCGGGGCGACGAACGGAGTGGTGAAAAATGAAAGAGCCGATCGATTTCGATACGCCGATCGACAGAAGCGGCACCTACAGCGTCAAATACGATGAAAGGGAGGCCAAATTCGGCCGCGACGACTGCCTCC
>JAUUDL010000124.1 GCA_030826715.1 Hydrogenimonas sp.
AGTACGCTGAGCAACTTTTTCGGACTCTTGAAAATCATCTTCGACAACTCCTTTTCGCAGGGGGATTGGATCGAAACGAAAGATGTCGAAGGGACGGTCGTGGAGATCGGCTTCATCAGTACGATCATCCGCACATTCGACAATGCGCTGATCGTCGTCCCCAACGCTACGCTGGCCAACGCCGCACTCAAAAACTGGAGCCGCCGTACCGTCGGGCGTCGCATCAAAATGGTCGTGGGGGTTACCTACGGATCGCGCCGGGAGGATCTGATAGCTGCGGTCGGTGAGATCAAAGATATGCTGATTGACCATCCCGGCATCGCGACACCCGAAAAGGTCGATCGCAGTGCCGTGAAAAAGCGCTCGATGCGGGAGAGAAAATTGGTGTCGGTAGAAGACAAGTACGGCATCAAAAGCACGCTGCTCGTCTATCTGGACGAATTCGCCGATTCTTCGGTCAATATACTCATCTACTGTTTCAGCAAAAGTGTCAACTGGGAGGAGTGGCTCAAAGTGAAGCAGGATGTGATGCTCAAAATATGGGAGATCCTCGAACGCCACCATCTCGAATTCGCCTTTCCGTCCGAATCGGTCTATTTCGATCCCGACAATATCGAAACCAGCTTCAAGGAGATCTCCAAAGCGTTGCCGAAAGGGGAGTGATCCCCCGGCGATTTACCTTTTGTTTACCTATCGTTCGCTCCTATTTGGAAAGATTTCCTATAATTCGCATTAAAAACTGATGTTACGTACTATACACCATCATCCGCGGCATCAGCGTCGTGCGAGTGCAAGGCGATTTTGTTTAGTATCAAAGCGATTTCACTCAATACAAAGCAAAATTGTTTGCTTTGTATTGAGATATCGTAGCCAAAGCTACGCCGATGCCGTCGCAACGAAGCAATCGTACGGCGATGGTGCCGCCCCATCGGGGTCAAACGATAACGCACACGCTGACGTCGTTGAAAAGAACCGAACGTAGCTTTGGCTACACCCGAACCTTTTCGCCTCGCATCGTATGCGTTCTCGTTTGACGGATAATGGTGTATAGTGCGTAACATCAGTTAAAAATTATATGTTTCGGAGTGATCGATGAACCAAACGACAGAAGCTCGAGAAAAGATAGAAGCGATAAAAAAGAGGTCGGCAAGGTGATTGTAGGGCACGGGCATCTTGTCGATTCGATGCTGATCGCCCTGCTGTGCGAAGGCCATCTGCTGGTCGAAGGGGTGCCGGGCCTGGCGAAAACGACGGCGGTCAATGCCCTGGCCAGGAGTCTCGGGCTCGATTTCAAACGGGTGCAGTTTACCCCCGACCTGCTGCCCAGTGACATCACCGGTACCGAAATCTACGATCCGAAAAACGCGGAGTTCAAAATAAAACATGGGCCGGTCTTTACCAACCTGCTGCTGGCCGACGAGATCAACCGTGCGCCGGCGAAGGTGCAGTCGGCGCTGTTGGAGGTGATGCAGGAGAAACAGGTGACGATCGCTGATGAAACCTACCGCGTCGATCGACCGTTCCTCGTGCTCGCGACGCAAAACCCCGTGGAACAGGAGGGGACCTACCGCCTTCCCGAAGCGCAGCTGGACCGTTTCATGCTCAAGGTCGACGTCGGGTACAACACGATCGATGAGGAGTTCGAGATCGTCAGCCGTGTCGCGGCCAAAGGGTTCGGGGAGATATCCCAGGTGGCCGACAAGGCCGAAATCGCCCAGATGCAAAAAGAGTTGGCGAACGTCCACGTGGACGATGCGGTGCAGAAATATATGCTCAAACTGATCTTCGCGACCCGCTTTCCTCTCGATTACGGCTTGAAAGCGATGGCTGAATATATCGAGTTCGGGGCCAGCCCGCGTGCATCGATCGACCTCTTCAGGGCCAGCCGCGCCGTGGCGCTGATCCATGGCAAGGATTATGTCACACCTGTCGATATCGCCGAAGTGCTGCACGATGTGTTGCGCCACCGCGTCATTCTCAACTACAAAGCCGAAGCGGCCGGGATCACCAGCGATCATGTCGTCGAAGCGCTGCAAAAGGCCGTACCGCTGCCATGAAGGGCAAAACCAAAGAGATTCTGATCCGAACGAAGCGGCGGCTTTTCGGTCAGAATATCGGCAACAATATCTCGAAGTTCCAGGGCAACGGGATCGATTTCGCCGAGCTCAAAGAATACGGCTACGGTGACGATGTCAGGAAGATCAACTGGAACGTCACCGCCAGAGAGCAAAAGCCCTATATCAACGTTTTCAACGAAGAGCGTGAACTCAATATCGTCCTGGGTCTCGCCATCTCCGGCAGCCTCTACTTCGGTTCGGTCCGTCAAAAACAGGAGGTGGCCGCCGAAATCCTGGCTCTGCTCGGACTTTCGGCGATCAAAAATTCCGACCGCGTGACGACGATTCTGTTCGACGAGGCGGAAGTGCGGCGCTACAAACCGACCAAGAGCCAGAACACGATCTACGCACAGGTCGAAGAGCTTCTCTCGTTCGACACGCTGCACAGAAAGAGCGACCTGCAGGCATTCGCCGACCACCTTCTCCATACCGTCCGGCAGCGCTCCATCGTCGTGATGATCGGCGATTTCAGAAGTTTCGCCGATTTGTCGTTGCTCGGTGCCAGGCATGAGCTCTATACCGTCATCGTTCGGGACCGCTTCGAGGAAGATCCCGACATCGAGGGTTCATGGCGTATCGAAGATCCTGTCAGCGGTGAAGCCCATTCGATCGATCTCGACGACATCCTTCGCCGGAACTATAAAAGCGAGATCGAGCGCCTCGATGAGAATTGGAGGGAACATTTTCTCAAAAACAGGATCGGTTTCACCAAGATCTATACCGACGAAGATCCATTTCTCAAACTTCGGGAGATGCTCAAATGAACGGCGACATGAACGCGACGCTCCAGAAACTGAAAGACATCCGTCCGCCGGTAGAGGTGCCGGACTATTCGTTGTGGCTCTTTTTGGCCATTGTCGCACTTTTGTTGATGATCGTGGCATCGATCGCATACTGGCTGTACAAAAGAAGAGCGCGCAGGCCGATTCTGAGGCGCCGAAGAAAAGATCCGATGCAGATCGCCAAAGAGATGCTCGAACATATCGATTTCCACGATGCCAAATCGGCAGTTTATGCCTTCGACGAGTACCTTCCGGTTCTTATCGGTGACGATGTTGACAAGCGCCAACGCTTAGAAGTGATCAAGAAGCGACTGGAGCGGTACAAATACAAAAAAGAGGTGCCGCCGCTATCAATTGAGGATGAAGAGGCGATGAGAAGATTGATTCGGGAGGTTCTGTAATGGGGCACCTGACTTTCGAATACCCGTGGCTTTTCATTCTGATATTGATCTATCTTCTGTGCCAGAAGTGGTGCCCCGCGCGGTTCGAGACGATCCTGCTTCCAGGTGCCGATACTCTGGCGAAGCTGGCCAAAAAGCGTCCGACATCGAAAGGATGGATACGCTTCACCGCCTTTGCACTGCTGGTCACGGCACTGGCAAGCCCCGTCATCAAGAACGAGGTGGTGCTCGAGCACGACAAAGGGTACGAAATTTCGCTGATTCTCGACGCCAGCGGATCGATGGCGCAAAACAACAAGTTCGATATCGTCAAAAAGATCGTCACTCAGTTTGTCAAGGAGCGCAAACACGACAAGATCGGATTGACGATTTTTGCCGATTTCGCCTATGTCGCCGTACCGCTCACCTACGACAAAGCCTCTTTGCTGAGGCTTTTGGACAAGGTGGAGGTGGGGATCGCCGGCACCCACAGGACAGCGCTTTACGAAGCGCTTTTCATGAGCACGAAGCTTTTCAAAAACTCTCACGCCAGGCGAAAGATCGCGATCTTGCTGACCGATGGCATGGACAACGCCGGGACCGTCCCGCTGGAGGTCGCGATCAAGACGGCGAAGAAGTATGGCATCAAGGTCTATACGATCGGGGTGGGAGAGCCGGGTGATTTCAACCCCTACGTCCTGCGGAAGATCGCCGATGAGACAGGAGGAAAATATTTCGAAGCCGACTCGGTGGCCAAGCTCAAAGCGGTCTACAAAGAGATCGACCGGCTCGAAAAGAGCGAGATCAAAGGGAATCGTTACATCAA
Source organism: Hydrogenimonas sp. (assembly GCA_030826715.1). Classification (GTDB taxonomy): domain Bacteria; phylum Campylobacterota; class Campylobacteria; order Campylobacterales; family Hydrogenimonadaceae; genus Hydrogenimonas. The sequence continues at coordinate 4,106 of JAUUDL010000124.1, forward strand.
AAAGCGCTATTTCTATATGTGGCCGCTCTCGGCGGCACTGTTGCTGATGGGCCTGCTCGCTCTTGGCAATATTGGCCGAAAAAGGGGTGTATAATGGAGTTTATTTATCCATATTTATTAATATTACTGCTTTTGTTGCCGATATTGTGGATTTTGGCAGAGCGTGGGGGCGATTCGTTGAAGCACCGTTTTACCCCTGAGTTGTATGAAAAGATGGTCCGCCGCGGTGGTTGGCTGGGCCGAAGAGGGCGGCGCGCGCTGCTGCTTGCAGCGATGGCGCTGGCCATCGTGGCACTCGCGCGGCCGGTCATCGATCGCGGTGAGATCAAGGTGGAGCAGGAGACGATCGATTTGATCGTGGCGTTCGATATCTCCCAATCGATGTTTGCCGACGATGTCTACCCTAACCGGTTCGAGCTGGCCAAACGGAAGTTCTTCGATCTGCTGGATGTGACGACAGAAGCACGCATCGGGGTGATCGGTTTCAGCTCGCGCGCCTTTCTCGTGGCTCCGTTGACGCACGATTTCGCGTCGCTTCGGTACCTCGTGAAGCATATGGGGCTGGAGTATGTTTCGCTGAAGGGAACCGATATGATGGCGCCGCTGGAGGTGACGCAGAGCCTCCTGAAAGATCGAGACAAAAAGGCGCTGCTCATCTTTACCGACGGCGGCGATCAGAGAGATTTTTCCAAAGAGATCGACTATGCCAGACGCCACGCTATCAAGGTTTTCGTCTACGCGATCGGGACTGACAAAGGGGGTGTGATGAAGACAGATCACGGCGTCGTCAGAGATGAGAAGGGCAATATCGTCATCACCCGGCTCAATCCGGCGGTCAGAACGCTTGCCGAAGAGACGGGTGGTCTCTACATGCCATTTTCGCTCGGTTCGGGCGATATGCGCCGAATGGCGGAAGCGATACGGCACAGAATCCAGGCCCAGAAGCACAAATCCGAAACGATACGCGATCGGGAAGAGCTCTTCTACTACCCGCTTGCCGGCTCGCTGTTTCTGTTTTGGAGCGCATGGGTCTCTTTGCCGATTCGAAGAAGAGAAATCCCAAAGAGTGGAGGGAAAGCATGAGATGGTTGGGTGCCATACTGCTGCTGGCTATATTCGCTCAGGCGGGTATCACAGACTTTTTGACGCTTCATCAGGCCAAAGAGGCGTACGCCGACAAGCAGTACGACAAAGCGGCCGAAGCCTATGGGAAAATCGCCCAAAAAGGCAATAACGAAGCGCTTTTCGATCAGGCCGATGCACTCTACAAAATGGGGCGTTACGAAGATGCTTTGAAAAAATTTCAGGCTGTCAAGTCACCGAAGCTCACATTCGACAAGCTCTATAACAGTGGCAACTGCTACGCCCGCCTGGGAAAGATCGACGAAGCGATCAAAGCCTACGAAGAGGCGTTGAAGATCAAAGAGGACAAAGATGCGCGATATAACCTGGAACTGTTGAAAAAGCTCAAAAAACAGCAGCAGAAAAAACAGAAACCCCAATCGAAAGAGCAACAAGAGAAGAAAGAAGAGGACAAACAGCAACAGGAAAACGGGAAACAGAAGCAGGGTGAAAGCGGTTCGAAACAATCAAAACAGGGCAAAAACGGAAAAGATGAGCAATCCAAGAAAAAAGATAAGAAACGAGAGAGTGAGAAAAAATCGACACAAGGCGACAAGAAGAGCGAGAAAAAAGAGATGACGAAAGCCCAGAAAGAAAAAGAGGCGGCCATGCGTGCCAAAGCGCAAAAAAAGGTGCCGATCAGCGATATGGAGGTGAGGAAATGGAACAGGGTCCTCAACCAAAGAGGCACCCCGACACTGATGCTGCCCCTGCCGTCGGAGAAAAATGGAAAAAGGAGCCCCGATGAGACGAAACCGTGGTAATAGACGATGGGTATGGCTGATCGCCCTTTTACTGCCCCTGTGGGTCTGTGCGGCCAATGTCCATATCGAAGTGGACAAGCCCGAAGTAACACGCGGCGATACCGTCACATTCACGATTCGCGCCGATGGGAGCGACGTCTCGTTTCCGACCGTGAAGCAGATAGGAAAGTACCCGATACTCGGATCGGCGCAGAGCTCCAACATCACGATCGTCAACGGCTCGGTGAAACGCACATTCTCAAAGAGTTATACCTTCGCACCGATGGAGGATGTGACGATTCCTCCGTTGACGGTGGAGGCGGACGGGAAGCGTGTTCAGACAGAGCCTCTCACCATCCACGTCGTCGATACGCCGGCACCCTCCGCCGGCGGTGCGGAAGCGCAGCTGCTGATATCTTTGAGTAAAAAGAGGGCGAAAGTGGGAGAGCCACTGGAACTCAATGTGACGGTTCGTTACAAACCGGATGCTGGTTTCGTTCAGATGGAGATGCCCAAACTCGAGCTCTCCGATTTCTGGATTAAAAAGGTGGGTGATGCGATTGACGGTGTCGAAGGGTCCTACCGGACCAAAACGCAGCGCTATCTGATTTTTCCCCAGAAGGCGGGGGTTTTCCAGGTGGGACCTTTGACGATGAAACTGGCCAAGCGGGTGCGTGTCCGCCAGCCGTTCGGTAACGATCCTTTTTTCAACGACGATTTTTTCAACGGATTCTTCGCCCAGCTCAAATGGACGCGTATCGCCTCCAGTCGTGAAACGCTCCATGTCGATCCGCTCCCGGGTGGTGTGGAGCTCTATGGCCGTTTCGACATCCATGCCGAAGCGGACAAAACCGTGGTGGAGGCGAACAAGCCGGTACGGGTGAACGTTCGAATCGATGGAGAGGGGAATATCGACGATATCCGCAAATACGATCCACATATTCCCGATGCCGTCGTCTATGCCGACGATCCGAAAATCAAGACGCGGCTTATCAATGGACGGTACGGCGGGACTTTTACCCAGACGATCACGGTCGTAGCCGATCATGACTTCACCTTCCCCTCATTGACGCTGCGCTACTACGATCCCGATCAAAAGCGCGTCGTCGAAAAGAGAACGGCACCGATCGATGTGCATGTCAAAGGTGGCGTGAAAAAGGCACCACCTGCGGCGACATCACAGCCGAAAGAGGAAAATGTAGCGGGAACCGAAATAAATGAACACAAAAAGAGCCTGGCGGCCATGGAAACCGAATATCGATCATCCACGCCGATCTGGCTCGCCTTTGCGGGAGGTTTTCTGCTCGGCGCCCTGACATTGTGGCTCGTCGTACGCTATGGTACCCGTTTCAAAAAGAAAAAAGAGCCAGAAGATATCGTCACGCAGATACTCCGTACCAAGGACGACAGAACACTCCTTGCGCTCATCATTCCCTACGCGATGAAAGATGAAGAGCTCAAAGCGATCACCCGTCATCTCGAAGCGAAGATCTTCGGCAATGAAAAATACAAGCCCGACAGAGAAAAGATCGCCGCGATCGTGGCCGATCTGTTGGACGATGAACGAATTTCTGGCATAAAATCATAAGGGAGATTTCTCACTTGTGATATAATGCACATACAGTCGCCAAACCTGTTGTGAAGCAGGGACGGAAAGCCATGGATCTTCGGATATTCCGAAGATCGCCAGGTTGCCTTTGCGAATCCTCTCTCGCAACGTTATATGCAAACAGAAACACTTTTTGCGATTTCCCTCCCTTTCCCTTCCGGTTGTGTGTACCAATTTAAACAGCAAGTGACAATTTATTTTCATACGGTAACATTGTTGCATCCAACGGTCACAGTATTATTGAGAAAGGATAGTCTATGTACGGGATAGAATTGAAAAAATGGCGTCATCTCGCAATGGCGGTGATGGCTTCGGTGACGATAGCAGGTTGTGGGGGTGGTGGGGCTGCCACCTCCACCGGGTCTGTCGCAGGCAGTCAGGGAAGCGCGGTGACCCTCTACGGAATTCCGGTCACGGCACAGGAACTTCCGACACAAAAATATGGCCTTCAACCGATGGACGACGGCACGTTCAATGCGCTTTCGGAAGAGAAGCGGTTCGAGGTGGCCCTCAAACTCTATGGTACGCTCTATTACGGCGTCGGTTTCGACGAACTCAACGCATCGGTCAATTCGGGAACCTTTATCTCTGATGCACATGCCCTGTTTGAAAAAGAGAACAGCGATGCCGAACTGGCAGCGACGGAAGAGAAGATCCGCTATTTCGAATATGGATACGGCGATGCGAAACTTGTCGCGAAGATGCTGGCGCGCCTCTACACGCTCGCGCCCGGCAAAGCCTACTTCAACCGGTGGGCGGCCTATGTATTGAGCCAAACGATCCTCTTCTCTCCCGCCTACGAACTCGACACGGTCTATACGGTGGATGCGATCGATGTCTATGGTGATCTCGTACGTGACTTCGACGAGGGGTTCAGCATGCAATGGATCACCTTCACCCACATGATGACCGACGAAAACTGGCGTCGCTTCAGAAGCCCGGAAGACAATGGGCGGGAGATGCTGGAGATCTATACGATGGATTTCAACGACGCCCACGTGCCGCTTGCCGGCAAAGCGCTGAAAAACTGGCAGCTTGACCGGCGTTCGGATACGCTTGTCGTGACACTGGATGAAAACGTCGAACCGATCGACGGGCTCTTTCCCGGCAAGAGCATCAAGAACGGTGTCGATTTCTACAGCGAACTGGTCAAACAGCCGACCTTTGTTCCGACCGTGACGCGACGCCTGGTCGATCTCTATTTCCCCAACGACTCCGAGGCCAGGAAACGTACCATCGTGAACAGTATCGTCGCGAGCCACCCGAAAACGTGGACCGGCCTTCTCAAACAGATCGTTTTTTCGAAAGAGTATCTGCTCAATTCCGCCAAAACGAAGAGTTTCGAAGAGGCCTTCTTCCCGTTGGCGAAATCGCTAAAATGGGTACCGAAATACCACTCTTTCTACTATCTGGCGAGAAATCTCGACAATATGCACCAGTCGACGATGCGTTACAAACTGGGCCGCAAGGTGGAAGTGCCCCTCGACTCGCAGTCTTTTGCCTGGTTTCACAAGACAATACGCGAATCTGTGATGGTCAACTACGAGACCAACGCCTCGCTCGAATCGAGTGACGACGGTTGGTCGTTGACTGAAATGTTCGAAAACCTCCCTGCCGATTTGATTCAACCCGAAGAACTCGACGAGAGAGGAAGACGCCAGAATCTGTGGTATGCGAACGAAAGAAGACGTGCGGCCTACATCATCGACAGACTCTTCATGACGGTCGTGGGACGTCATCCGAGCGATGAAGAGAAAAATTTCCTGACCGATATGATCGATGATCAAAAATACAATGCCGATACGTTCGACAATATTCGATGGTACGACCTCTCCGGCAACTCCAATCCGGAATACGACCTGAAAGAGCGAGGCTATTTCGCGCAGATGGTCCTGAACTATCTCTCCAGACTCAGCCTTGTCTATGAATTCGAAGCAGTGAAATAAGGATAGAGCATGAAAAACAACCATACAAACAACGGACATTTCGGCAGACGCCACTTTCTCAAAGGTCTCGGTGCGATGGGGCTCGCATCCGTTTTGCCTCTCTCGCTTCGCAGCGCCGATCTCGATTACGACGCGATCGAATTCGATTCAAGCGTCTACGAACAAAACGATGCCCAGACGATCATCGTCTATCTCTATGGCGGTCCTTCGGAACTTGCCGGCAACATGACCAATATCAAAGAGATCAGCAGTAAGAGCCAAAATCCCTATCCTCTGGGCAACGAGCGTTACATCAAGCTTACAAACGACAATTTCTGGGGTAATGCGGGCGGATACGCGATGCAGCGGATGCTCGACGCCGGAGATATGAATGTTTTCAGAACATGCTACCGGACCGTCGATAATCTCAAATCGCACGGCGAGTGTACGTCACAGGCCCAAAGGGGAAGGGATACCGAAGGCGGAGCGGGTATTATCGCCAATCTCGCCTCTATTCTCTACCACAAAGGAGTAGTGGGCGAACCGACAAGCGCCGAAGATGTCGGTAAGAGCATCCCTTTTGTCACGATGGAAGGCGAGTCTACCTTCTTTACCGAAGAGGATCTCAATCTCAAAGCCTTTCTGAAACCGGTCGCTTTCGGCACGGGATCGGACAACCCATACAGGCGGGACCGCTGGTATTATGAAACAAGGGTGCTCGACCACGATTCCAATACCACGTATGGAAACGTTTTCGACGCCATGGCGCAGAGATACAACCCTACCGGAAAGATCAAGGAGTCCTTCACGCGCCGTGCGACGCTAGAAGCCTTCGCCGATGAAATCCACAACATCGAGCTACCAGAAGGGGTGGCCTATCCGGAGGATAACGTCTTCGGCAGCCGTCTGAAGACGGCGATGAATCTCTTGATTCACAACCCCTATACGCGGGTCGTGAGTATGGGCAGCCCGGGGTTGGGCGGCTGGGACGACCACTCCAACGCCATCGACGTCTATACCCGTCGAATGACGCAATTGATGGAGGCGATCGAAGCGGCGATGGCCCATATGAAATCAGCGGGATAGAGTAATATCAATATCGTCGTATTCGGAGAGTTCGGACGAAACGTCAACTACAACAATTCACTCGGATGGGATCACGG
>JAUUDL010000075.1 GCA_030826715.1 Hydrogenimonas sp.
GCAAAAAAGACAAACTGCCGCGGGAAGGCAAATACATCGTCTGCGGATACGGACGGATGGGACAGGCCCTCGAGATCGGCCTCAAACGTGCGGGTATCGACTATATCTTCATCGAAGCGAGTCCCGAGAAGGCCAAAAAGGCCAAACGGGGCGAAAAGGTGATCATCGGCGACGCCGACGACAAAAAGATTTTGCTCAAGGCCGATGTGCAGGAGGCTTCGTGCATTGTCGCCGCCACCAAAGACGACCTGTTGAACCTTTCGATCATCATGGCGGCCAAGCGGATCAATCCCGATATCTATACCGTCGCACGTGAAAACCACCTGAACGACAATGTCGTCTTCAAAGCCGCCAAGATCGACCGTGTCATCATGCTCGAAACGCTGATGGTCAACAAAACCTACAACATTCTGGCCAAGCCGCTGGCCGACCGCTTCATCCGGCTGATGAAATACAGGGGCGAAGAGTGGGGAGAGAGGGTCGTTCGACTGCTCAAGGAGCATATCGGCAACAATCCCGATACAATGGAAATCGTCGTGGACGAGGACCATGCCTATGCATTGGTGAAACATATCCAGGAAACGGGTGAAAAGGTTCCCTATTCGATCCTCCACCGCAGACGTGACGACTGGCGAAAGGAGAATCCGATGCTGATTCTCTATATCCGCCGCGGTGAAGAGGAGATCCTGCTCCCCAAACCCGAAGAGCCGATCCACGTCGGTGACGAACTGCTCATCGCCGGGAGTCAGGAGGTCTTCGAGGATGTCGAATATATCATGGAAAATATATACGAACTGCACTATGTCCTGGAAGGCAGAGCGTGCGAGCTTTCACTCGCCTGTAAACTGACGCTCGATTTCTGATTGGAGAATAGTGAATGGTGAACGGGAAATAGTGAACGGGCAATGGAAGGGGGTTGATGACCCTTCCGGGTACTATGCCTCTTCTTCCTCTTCCCGTTCTCCACGCTTCTTGGGGATCAGAATGAGCGGGGTGCCTTCGAAGTCGAAATGTTCGCGCAGCTGGTTGGTCAGGTAGCGGATATAGCTGAAGTGAATTCCCTTCGGACGGTTGGAGATGAGGGCGATCTTCGGCGGTTTGATCGCGTACTGCGAAGCGAAGAGAATGTTGACGGGCCGTCCCTTGAACGAGGGGATGTGGTGCCTGATCGTCGCCTGCTTGATCACTTCGTTGAGATCGGCGGTCGGGATGTGGCGGGTGTAGTTCTCGAACACTTTCAAAATCAGATCGGCGATTTTGTGGACCCGTTTTTTCGACTTGGCCGAGACGGTGAGCACGGGCGCCCAGCTGAGGAATTTGAAGCGGTAGCGAAGCTCCTTCACCACCTCCTCGTAACTTCCGATCGCTTCGTCCCATTTGTTCAATACGATGATGCAGCCGAGTTTGTATTCGTCCACCAATCCGGCGATCTTTTCGTCCAGCTCGCTCAGCGGGGCACTGGCATCGAGCACCAGCAACGCGATGTCGGCCTTTTCGAGCATGTCGCGCGTGCGGCCGAGCGCATAGCGCTCGATGCCCTGGATCTTGCCGCGGCGGCGAAGGCCTGCGGTATCGACGAAGCGTACGCTCTTTTCGCCCAGTATCATCGTTTCGTCAACCGGGTCGATCGTCGTCCCCGCCACGTCGCTCACGACAGCCCGCTCGATGCCGAGCAGGGCGTTGAGCAGCGAACTCTTGCCGACGTTGGTGCGCCCGATGATCGCGACGTTGATCTGGCTGAGGTCCTCCTCTTCTTTGAAGGTTCCCGTTTCGTCGAACTGCGCGATCAGGTTTTCGAGCGCGTCGGCCTCATCACTGATCTGCAGCTGCGCCTCGAGCGGTTCGACTACGTCGAGATGGTTTTTGACCCACTCGACCAGCTGTCCCACGCGCCGGTTGTGCGAGACCGAAATGGCGAAGAGGTTCTTGGCGCCGAACTCGCCGAATTCCCATGCGCGCTCCTCCTCTTTGTCGTTGTCGATCTTGTTGATCACCAGCGCGATCGGTTTGCCGAGCTTCTGCAGCCGGTAGAAGAGCTCCTTGTCCCGACTGTCGGGCAGGCTTTTGCCGTTGACCATGTAGAGGATGAGGTCGGCCGCCTCGGCCGCCTCGATCGCTTTGTTTCCAACGCGGCGAAAGAGTTCGCTGCTCTCGTCGATACCGCCGGTATCGAGAATCTCGGCCTCCTTGCCATCGAAATCGACGATCTCCTTTCTGACATCGCGTGTCGTGCCGGCCATATCCGATGTGATGGCGATGCGTCGTCTGGCAAAACGGTTGAAAAGTGAACTCTTCCCGACGTTGGGTTGTCCCAAAATAGCTATTTTTTTCATATCTCTCTTTGATTCACGATTTTTCTTTAAATTTTACTGATATTTTATCCAAATTATGATTGAATCTGTAGTGTAAAGATATAGGTTGAATCAAAAAGGGATCAAAAGATGAAAAGAGCGCTGTTTTTTATACTTCTGTGTGTCGGTATTGTCTATGGCGAGACGATGCACGCCAGTTACAAGGTCGAATACGGGATATTCGGCAAGATGGGCGTCTCGGATGCCTGGCTCATAAAAAGCGACAACCACTACAAGATCAAAATGGTGGCCAAAGCGACCGGGCTGGCGAAGATTCTCAGCGGCGGACGCGTGGAGATTTACGAAAGCGAAGGGGAGGTCGAAAAGGGCCGGCTGGTGCCCCGGATGTTCAAGAAAGATGTCAAACACTCCGGCAAGCGGCGAGTGAAGATCTACTTTTTCGACCGACGGCATAAAAAGGTCTTTTTCCGCAAGGAGCAATATCGCCATGGAAAAAAAGAGTACGAGACCAATGGGACGCTTCCCTACTATGCCGACGATGACATCCTTTCACTCTATTTCAACGTTCCGTCGATCATCGGGTCGTGCGACAAACCGTTCGACGCCACGCTCAAGGCCGTCGGTGCAGAGAAAAAAACGGGAAAAGTGCGCGTCCAGACCATCACGGGCAAAGCCAGGGAGAAGTTGCGGCGCGAACTGCGGGACGGTGCATGCTACCTCAAGGTGACGATCTATCAGAAACTTTTCGGATCCAAAGGTGGCGAGCTCTATCTGGCGCTGCGTCCTGACAATGTCGTGCTCCGAGCGCTTTTGAAAGATGTGGTGATGTTCGGTGATGTACGCGGCAAGTTGACTCGTTTCGAGGTGAAGAAATAACCATTTCATGATCGCACGTTTCAACCGCGTCGACGCGGGCGTGAGATATATGCTCTTTGCGTCGCTGATGTTTGCCGTGATGGGGGTCTTCGCCAAGCTGCTGAGCGCTTCGATGCCCTCATTGGAGGTCGTCTTTTTCAGAAATGTCTTCGGTGTGGCGATCGTGGCGGCGACGCTTCTGAAACACCCGATGGAACATGTCGGTGGAAGGCCCATCCTGTTGCTTTTCCGCGGACTGATGGGCTTTTTGGCGCTGCTGGCCTTTTTCTACAATATCGCCCACATTCCGCTCGGCGATGCGATGACCTACTCCAAGACCTCTCCGATATTCACGGCGCTCTTTGCGTGGCTCTTTTTGAAAGAGAAGCTGGGACCCTGGGGCTGGGCGGCGCTGCTGGTCGGTTTCGTCGGTATCGTGCTGATCGCGAAACCATCGGGGCTCGTGCTGGACAAAAGCGCATGGCTCGGAATCTTCAGCGGGGCGGGCGCGGCGCTGGCCTACACGGCCGTCAGGGAGCTGAAACAATACTACGACACGCGTGCCATCGTTTTGTCGTTCATGGGCATCGGCACGATCGGCCCGCTCATTCTGATGGCGGTAAGCCCGTGGGTCGATATGCCAGAACTCGACATGATATTCGGGCAATTCGTGATGCCCGAAGGGATGACATGGCTCTATGTCTTGCTGATGGGACTCTTCGCGACACTGGCGCAGATCTACATGACACGCGCCTACGGGGCGACGAAAGCGGGTATCGTGGGGGCGGTGAGCTACAGCAACATCCTCTTCTCCATCGCACTCGGACTGCTCGTAGGCGACCCCTTTCCGGACATGTGGACATGGATCGGCATCATCTGCATCGTCGCCGCTGGCCTGGCCGTCGCGCAGGGCGGCCGGAAAGGATAGTGGAGCGATTCATAAGCGAAATTATGATAAAGTAAATATTATTTCAAAATTTTTCCGAAGCGATCGCCTATGAAAAAAACGGATAAAAAAACCAAAATCAACACGGCTCTTTACGCACTTGCAGGTGCTGCAGTGTTGACGGCACTTGTGGCTGGCGCACATATCGCCTTGCAGCGCGTTGCGGGGGATGGGGCTCCCGTGGCGGACGAGGGTGCGGGGGTTCTCCTCTTCGCGCTTTTTGCGTACGGGCTCTACGAACTCTTCACGCTCAAAAGCGCCCGTGCACAGCGTGAGGCGGAAGAGAAAGAGGCCCATCTGCGCGACGAGACGACCCGCGCCTACAAGGCGAAGGTGTTCAAAGAGATGGCATCGACGCAGATCCGCCTCTGCAAGCGCAACGACTGGCCCGTAGGATTCGTAGTGATGGATGTCGACAAGCTTTCGAGCATCAACGACGCCTACGGCTACGATGCGGGCAATGCCGTGCTCAAACGGCTCGTCGAAGCGATGCGCCATACGATCAGGGAGAGCGATCTGGTAGGGCGTTTCGATGACGACAGTTTCGGTCTGCTGCTGCCCAACTGCGACACGAAAAACGCCAGGAAGGTGATACAGCGCATTCAGGCGGAA
>JAUUDL010000080.1 GCA_030826715.1 Hydrogenimonas sp.
CGACGATCGCCTCTGCCCGCATATCGAATTGTTAAGATAAGGAGAATCGCATGAGAAGAGTGATTGTTGTTTTGATGGCCTTTTTCGGACTCGCTTTTGCGGCTGGAAATCGTGAGTGTTACAGTGTGGCGCAACAACTTCACGATCTGCAGAACCGTATCGTGAAACAAGCGTTTGAAGATCTTCAAAGGGGTGACTGGGCGCTCTATTCCGATGGCACCAAAGCGGTCTACCTGGGGCAAAAGAGGATACAGGGCCAAAAGCTCTACGGGATCGAAGTCCAGATGACGATGCCGATGCAGATATGGTATAGGATCGTCCCCAAGGATGTGGTGTATGACGGACGCACCATCCGATTTCTGACGATCGATCCGACGCTTTTTTTGGTGCAAACAAACATGGGTGTGCTGATGATCGACAAATCGCAGATCGGCCTGTATACCCAAATGATGGGCGGCAGTCTGAGCACCATCTTCACGCCTGCGCAGATCAAGACGCCACCTGACTGCACCCATGTGCCGGAAATCAAAAAGATCCTCTATCGGCTCCCTTCGCAAAGGTCGGTCGATGCCGTAAAAATTTCGGACAAGAGCAACGGATATATTGTCGTCAGCGAAAAGGTCCCCTTCGGCATGCTCGAAGTTGTCGATGCGCAAGGGCGATACGGCTTCAAGATTAAATCTTTCGGTCATGGAGGAAAGATCCTGATAGGCGAAGAGGCGCAACGTTCGGCACAGCCCCTTCCGGTCATTCCGTCGATGCCGGGAAATTTTCCGGTGCCGCCCGTGCCGATGGGAAGGTAAACGATGAAACATCTATTTCTTCTTATTTGGCTTCTGTTTTTGACGGCGTGTGCGGGGACGCATACCCCCATCAAACATCGCACCCATGTCACGCTACCCGTGTCGCATGGCTACGACGCGTACCACCTCGTGAAAACGGTGAAGATCCCGGGGACCTACTACTTCACCCCCGTTGCCCTCACACGCCGGTTTGCCGCTTTCGGGTATGTGAGTAAAATCAAGCCTACGCCGCAGGAGGTGGCACAGGAGAAAGCCCGCATACGTCGCATCATCGAGGGTAGCATCAAAAGAGAGTACGGCAGCATGGAGGGCTGGGAGAAAGAGAACGAAAAGGTTGCAAGAGAGGCGGCCGGGGCGATGAAAAAAGAGACGCCCGCATGGGTGCAGTCGATCCTGCCTCCAAGCCTGGTACAAGAGGCGATGCCACTGCTTTTGAAGGGCGCGCTTTTGTATGCGATGCATTCTGGAGAACCCACCGAACCCTACGGAAACCTCGGGGAAACGGGGATCGTTCTCGTGGGCAGCGACGGGGATGTTCATAAAATCAAATTAGGGCTGGACGAAGAGGTGGTGTCGCTCGAGTTTTCGCCCGATGGAAGCCGTCTCGCGGCGATGACCGATCTGAGCTACGAAGACAAAGCGGGAAGATATCACGCCGTGGCCCGTATCACTCTCGTGGATACCGGAACCTATCGCGTCAAGCGTCAATGGATATTCGCCAATGCGGTCGATGAGGTGAAATTTACGCCCGATGGCAAAGTGCTCACTTTTTTGATGCACAATCCCAAAGAGTGGAGCGAAAAGGCGATCCGATTCATCGATCTTGGCTCCGGAAGAGTGATGAAAAAATCGCTTCTTTTTCATTGCGGCGATTCGACGGGGGATTACTACGGGATGAAGCGGCGTGCGCCATGCTATGTTTTCGCCCCGAACTTCAATACGCTCATCACGCGGGAAGGTGGGAAGCTCGGATTCTACGATGTCCGCACTCTTCGGAGGCGTTTTGTGACAAAAGGCGTCGGCACCTTTATCGCCTTCGCCCACCATAGCCCCTATCTTTTCGAGCTGGGCGGACGGAACGGGCGTCTCATCGACTATGCCAAAGGTGCCGTGTTGAGAAAGTTCGAAGACCCGATCCGTTTTGGATTCGTGAGTGCCGCCTTCACGCCGGATGACAGAAAGCTTGTCGTTTCAGATCATGTTCGTAAAATTTTCATATTCGACGCCGAGAGTGGACGCAAAATGGCTGAAACGCGTTTTCCGGCTCGTGACGGAGCCGCTCTTTTTGATCTTTCCGATGACGGAAGGTGGATCGTCGCCCCGCATCCAGTTTCGAATCGATTCGCTCGATATGAGGGGGCTATCAAGCGAGAAAAGTGTGATCTGAAAATTATCGATGCCCGCTTTCTGAAAACCGTGCAATATATCCCACTTCCTGTGAACCAGACGGTTGTGGCGTTCGGCACGATGGGCGAAAATCTCTTTTTTAGCGATTTTGATACCATATACCTATACAAAGAAGGAGAAAGACGATGAAAAAAGGTCTGTTTTTAACGGCGCTGGCCCTTTCGGCCACACTGCTTGCAGCCCAGGCGCTGCCCGACTACCACGAGATCTGTAAGCGGTTGCCGACGATATCCGGCTGGCAGGCCGATGAGTGTTCGGGGATGAAAGCCAGCGGGCCGATGATGGGTGGAGAGATGGTTTCGGCCGAACGGCACTATGGTAACGGAGACGAAAGTCTCGATGTTACAGTTGTCAGCGGCATGCAAGCGATGATGATGTGGGCACCTTACAGCAGCGGTTTCCAGATGGAGAGCGACGATCAGATGATGAAGGTCGAAAAGATCGACGGTTTCTCTGTCGGGATCGGGTATGACAAAAAAGAGAAAAGCGGCGGCATCGTTGTGCAGATAGCCCCCAACGCGGTGCTGGCGGGCAATTTCGAGAATATGGATTGGAAAGAGGCGCTGGAAGTGATGAAAAAGATCGACTGGAAATCGCTCGCGGCACTCTTTAAATAACGGCTATTTCACTTTTCGTAAGTGCTTTTCGATGCCCAGCAGCGGATCGCGGGTGAGGTCGGGGAAGGTGCCATGCACCCCTTTGCCGTCCTCGCCGTGGCATCCGCCGCAGTTGCTGGTGTAGTAGAGGCGTCCCTCACGTACCCATTCCGGGTGTGTCGGCTTTTTGCCTGAGAGGGTGACGACATAGGCGGCGATTTTGGGTGATAGTGCCGGATCGGCCATCTTTTCGGGCATATCACCATATTTGAACCCCAGTTTCTGCTTCGATCCGTGGATGATGACCTCTTCGATGTAGTGTTCGAGGTAAGGGACGGACTTCAGTTGCGCGACGCTCACTTTTTTGGATGTGGCGCAACACTGCGGGCATGTTTTTTGCGCCTGTTCGCTGAGGTGTATATGGGGTTTTGCCGTGGCGTGTCGCATGCGGTTGAGCGTGAAGGCGACGACCACGAAAAGTACGATCACCACGAGAATGGCGGCCTGTTTCACGACTTTTGGTTGTCGAGGATGCGCGGCAGCGTGATGCCGGTCTGTGCCTGATATTTGCCCGCCTTGTCCTTGTAGCTGGTTTCGCACATCTCGTCACCTTCGAGAAAGAGTACCTGCGCGATCCCTTCGTTGGCATAGATTTTGGCCGGCAGTGGCGTGGTGTTGGAGATCTCTATCGTGATGTGCCCCTCAAATTCGGGCTCGAACGGCGTGACGTTGACGATGATACCGCAACGGGCGTAGGTACTCTTGCCCAGACAGATCGCCAGCACGTTGCGCGGCATGCGGAAATACTCCACCGTCCGCGCCAGCGCGAAAGAGTTGGGCGGTACGATGCAGACGTCGCCCCTGACGTCGACGACGTTGCGTTCGTCGAAATGTTTCGGGTCGACCACTTCGGCGTTGACGTTGGTGAAGATCTTGAATTCGTCGCTGACACGGATGTCATAGCCGTAGCTGCTGAGTCCGTAACTGACGACGCCCGCACCCACCTGCTCTTCGCAAAACGGCTCGATCATCTTCTCTTTGAGCGCTTTTTCTCTGATCCATCGGTCGCTTTTAAGCCCCATCATTCATCCTCTTAAACATAATTTCGATATTATATTACACTCAACTTTAACTTCGGAGAAGACGATGAACCTCAAAGAGATAAAAGATCTGATAAAACTGTTTAACACGAGCGACCTGAATAAGCTCAAACTCCAGGATGGCGAGTTTTCGCTGACGCTGGAGAAGGGGGTCGAAACCGCACCTGCCGCCGTCGCCGCACCCGTTGCGCAACCTGTGGCTGCGCCCCAACCGGCCGCCGCCGCCCAGCCCGCGGCCGAAAGTGAAAAGAAGATACCCGACAACGCCATCTATATCACCTCGCCGATGGTCGGTACCTTCTACCGTGCCCCTTCGCCAGACTCGCCGCCGTTCGTGAATGTAGGAGACGTCGTCAAAAAGGGTCAGACGCTCTGCATCATCGAAGCGATGAAGATCATGAACGAGATCGAAGCGGAGTTCGATTGCAAGATCCTCGAAATCCTCGTCGAAGATGGCCAGCCGGTCGAGTACGACATGCCGCTTTTCCTCGTCGAAAAGGTGTAAGCCGATGGCTGAAATCAAACGAATCCTCATCGCCAACCGCGGCGAGATCGCCCTGCGCGCAATACGGACGATCAAAGAGATGGGCAAAGAGGCGGTCGCCGTCTACTCCACGGCCGACAAAGATGTGAGCTACCTTCGCCTGGCCGACGCCACCATCTGCATCGGGGGCGCCAAAAGCAACGAGAGCTATCTGAACATCCCTTCCATCATCGCGGCGGCGGAGGTGAGCGAATGCGACGCCATCTTCCCCGGGTATGGCTTTTTGAGTGAAAACCAGAACTTCGTCGAAATTTGCCAGTATCACAACATCAAATTCATCGGCCCCAGCGTGGAAGTGATGGCGCTGATGAGCGACAAATCCAAAGCCAAGCAGGTGATGAAGGAGGCCGGCGTTCCCGTCATTCCGGGCAGCGACGGGGCGATCAAGAGCGTCGAAGAGGCCAAAAAGATGGCCAAAGAGATGGGCTTTCCCGTCATTCTCAAAGCCGCAGCGGGCGGCGGCGGGCGCGGCATGCGTGTCGTCGAGGATGAGAGCTATGTCGAAAACGCCTTCCTGGCGGCCGAGAGCGAAGCGATCACCGCCTTTGGCGACGGCACGATCTATATGGAAAAATTCATCGAGAATCCGCGCCATATCGAAGTGCAGGTCCTCGCCGACAGCCACGGCAACGTCGTACATATCGGCGAACGCGACTGTTCGATGCAGCGACGTCACCAGAAACTGATCGAAGAGTCTCCCGCGGCGATCCTGGATGAGGCGCGCCGAAAAGAGCTGCACGAAGCGGCGGTGCGTGCGACGAAACATATCGGCTACGAGAGTGCCGGTACGTTCGAATTTCTGGTCGACAAGCACAAGAATTTCTACTTCATGGAGATGAATACGCGCCTGCAGGTGGAGCACTGTGTAAGCGAAATGGTCAGCGGTATCGACATCATCGAATGGATGATCCGAATCGCCGAGGGCGACACGCTCTTCGACCAGAGCGCGGTGAACCTCAGGGGTCACGCGATCGAGTGCCGCATCACGGCCGAAGATCCGGTCCGTTTCATCCCCTCAACCGGTAAGATCAGCCGATGGATCGCACCGGGCGGCAAGGATGTGCGCGTCGATACCCACGCCCATGCGGGCTACATCATACCGCAACACTACGATTCGATGATAGGCAAGGTGATCGTCTGGGGTGAAGACCGCGACCGTGCCATCAAGAAGATGCGACGGGCGATGGACGAATTCGAGATCGGCGGTATCAAGACCGTCGTCGATTTTCACCGTCGCATGATGCGAAACCCCGACTTCATCGAAAACCGCTTCGATACCAAATACCTCGAAAACCACATGTAGCACATCCCGCCATTTCCGGCGGGATATTATAACTGATGTTACGCAGTATACACCCTCATCCGCGGCATCAGCGTCGTGCGAGTGCAAGGCGCGGCGGTGAGGTGTAGCCGAAGCTACACCGATGCCGTCGCAACGACGCAATCGTGCGGCGATGGTGCCGCCCCTTCAGGGTCAAACGA
>JAUUDL010000006.1 GCA_030826715.1 Hydrogenimonas sp.
CAATGCGATGAACACCGGGCAGTTCGAACGGACCCTCATCATCGCCGATGAAGGGAGCTACGTCAGCTACAACGAAGGCTGCTCGGCTCCGACACGCGACGAGCACCAGCTCCATGCCGCGGTCGTGGAGCTTATCGCCCTGGACAATGCCGAAATCAAATATTCGACGATCCAGAACTGGTACCCGGGCGACGATGAAGGCAGAGGCGGCATCTACAACTTCGTCACCAAACGGGGCATCTGCGAAGGCGTCAACAGCAAGATATCCTGGACACAGGTGGAGACGGGTTCGGCGATCACGTGGAAATATCCCAGCTGCGTCCTCAAGGGCGACAATAGTGTGGGCGAGTTCTATTCGGTCGCCATTACGACCAAAGCGCAGCAGGCCGATACCGGCACGAAGATGATCCACCTGGGCAAAAACACCAGCTCCACGATCATCTCCAAGGGTATCTCGGCGATGAAGGGGCAAAACAGCTACCGCGGCCTGGTGAAGGTGGGTGCCAAGGCCCACAACGCCCGCAACTACAGCGAGTGCGACTCTCTGCTCATCGGCGACAGATGCGGTGCGCACACCTTTCCCTACCTCGAAAGCAAAAACATGAGCGCGCAGATCGAACATGAAGCGACGACCAGCAAGATCAGCGACGAGCAGCTTTTCTATCTGCGGCAGCGCTGCATCGGCGAAGAGGATGCGGTCTCGATGATCGTGCACGGTTTCTGCAAAGAGGTACTGGGGCAACTGCCCATGGAGTTCGCGGCCGAAGCCAAAGCGCTTCTCGATCTGACATTGGAAGGAAGTGTAGGATGATGATGGAAATAGAAAATCTTCATACGAAGATCGGAGACAAAGAGATACTCAAAGGTTTGGACCTCACCCTCGAAAAGGGGAAAGTCCATGCGGTCATGGGGCCAAACGGGGCGGGAAAATCGACCCTCTCCAAGGCGATCGTCGGCCACTACGACATAGAAGTGAGCGGCGGCGACATCCGCTACAGAGGGGAGAGCATCCTCGATTGGCTGCCCGAAAAGAGAGCGCTGGAGGGGATATTTTTGAGTTTTCAAAACCCTGTCGAAGTGCCCGGCGTCAACAACGCCTATTTTCTGCGCACGGCCCTCAATGCCAAGCGCGCCTACAAAGGGCTCGAGCCTCTCAATGCCGCCGAATTCCTGAAACTGCTTCGAAAAAAACTGGACGAACTGGGCATTTCGCCCGATTTCGTGCAGCGATCGCTCAATGTCGGCTTCTCCGGCGGCGAAAAGAAACGAAACGAAGTGCTGCAGATGCACCTGCTCGAACCCGACCTTATCATCCTCGACGAGATCGACTCGGGGCTCGACGTGGACGCCCTGCGCAGCGTAGCCGAAGCGATCAACGCGATCAAGAGCCCCGAGCGTGCCTTTTTGGTCATCACCCACTATAGCCGGATTCTCGACTACATCTCCCCCGATTACGTCCATGTCCTTCGTGACGGGCGCATCATCGAAACTGGCGGGCCTGAGCTCGTGCCGCGCATCGAAGCGGAAGGGTATAAGATATTCGGGGAAGAGACGTCATGAAAACCCTCGTCCTTCACGGTGCGAAACCCACGGATATAAAACTCGAGTGTGCCGACGCGACCGTCCGGCAGGTAGCCCTGGAACGGCTCGAGACGCTGGGGATGCCCAACAAAAAATGCGAACATTTGAGGTATTTCCCGATCGAAGCGGTTCTGATGCGCGAATACCGCCTCCATGCCGATCGGCAGGGCGAGATCGAAAGAGGCGAAGCGGTGGTCATAGAAAACGGCATCGTCACCCATGCCCCCGAAGGGGTGCAGGTGAGCACGCAGGTATGCGATTTCGTCGATCCCAAACATTACGACCCGCTCTACTACCTCAACCACCTCGTCGCGGCGCAAACGATCCGTTTGAGATGTGAAAGCGGCTGCCGTTTCGAAGTCATCCACCGCATCACGAGGCCCGAAACCCTCGTCGCCTACCGGCTTCAGATGCGCCCCGAAGATGGCGTGCGGTGCGTCGAAACCTTCGATACCAAAGAAGCGCCAAACGCCCTGGTGATGGCCGGATGGGACATCGACCTGCACCCCGGCCACCGTTTCGAGTGGGTCAGGACCCACAACGCAGAAGAGGGGGATGCCGCCCTCATCGCCTCCCACCGCATGCGACTTGAAAAAGAGAGCGGTGCGGCGCTTACAACCTTCGATTTCGGTGGCGGTGAAACGCTCAATCTCTACAAACTCGACCTGATGGAGGCTTCACACCTGCAGGCCAGGCATCTGCTCTGCGGCACGGGCCGAAGCCAGCGGGGCAATGTGACGCGCATCGTGCACGAAGGCCACGGCGCCCGCAGCGACCAGCTCGCCAAACATATCCTCAAAGAGCGAGCCCGCGGCATTTTCGACGGCCTGGTGCTGGTCGAACAGAGCGGTGCGGGCACGGCGGCTCATCAAAACGCCCACGCCATCTTGCTCAACGACGGGGCCTATATGATCTCCAAGCCGCAGCTTGAGATCTACATCGACGACCTCGAAGCCTCCCACGGCTCCACCACCGGACAGCTCGACCCCGAGCAGATCTTCTACCTCAGATCCAGAGGCATCAGCGAGAAAGAGGCGCGAAAGATGCTGGTGCGCGCCTTCGCCGAAGAGGTGATAGAGAGCCTGCAGGACGAGAATCTGCAGGCCAGAGTGACCGAAATGTTCGACCATGTCTATCAAGGAGAGAGCCTATGACGATCGATGAAAAAGTGGCGCAGATCAAAGAGGATCTGCAGATGTTCCCCGACGCGAACCAGAAGGTCGAATATATCCTCGATCTGGGCAAATCGCCCACGACGCTGCCCCCGGAAAAGAAGAACGACGAAACGCTGGTGAAGGGATGCGCCTCCAGAGCGTGGCTCACCGCCGAATGCAAAGACGGAAAGGTCCATTTCGGCGCCGAAGGGGAATCGCCCCTGGCCAAGGGGATGATCGTGCTGCTGTTGGATATATTCAACGACCGAACGCCCGACGAGATACTCTCGTTCGATCCCAAAAAACTGGCCGACATCGGGCTGATGGAGCTGCTCAGCCCCGTACGACAGCAGGGGATGGAGGCCTTTTTGAACATGGTCTACCGATACGCGCAGATGTGCAAGGAGCAGTCCGAATGAGCCAAAAGATCGATCTCGACAAAATCAAAGAGAAGGTGATCGAAGAGCTCAAGAACATCTACGATCCTGAAATCCCGGCCAACATCTACGATCTCGGCCTCATCTACGATATCGACTGCAAAGAGGGCGAAACCGGGGCGAAGTGCCACATCACGATGACCCTCACCTCCCCTTTCTGCCCGGTGGCCGAATCGATCGTCAATCTGGTCAAAAACATCAAAAACAAGGTCGACGGCATCGAAGAGCTCGATGTGGACCTCACCTTCGAGCCGCCATGGACGCAGGAGAAGATGAGCGACGAAGCGAAACTGCAGCTGGGAATGTTGTGATGGGAAATCTCAAAGAGACGGGCAATGTTGAAGAGGCGATGAAGCGCATCGAAACCACGAAAAACGAGAAGCTCCCCTATCTCGACCTCAGCGGCCTGAAACTGACCGAGATTCCAAAAGAGGTGGCGTCGCTGACATGGATACGTGCCATCTCCTTTTCGAACAATCCCATAAACGACATCACCGTGCTCTCATCTTTGAAGGGGCTGAAGAAAGTGGCGCTTTCGCACTGCCACATCGAAGACCTCTCGCCACTTGAAAACCTGGCAGAGCTCAAATTCCTCTTCATCCGCCATAACCGCATCGCAAACCTCGAGCCGCTGGCCACTTTGAAAAGAGTCAAAAAGATCGTCGCCCACCACAACGAGATCGAAGACCTCTCGCCACTGGCCGATCTGCCCAACCTCACCTACCTCGACCTGGCCGACAACCGCATCAAAGACCCCCGCCCGATCGAGGGGATGGAAAACCTCAAATGGCTCGACCTGCAACGAAACGAGATAGAAGAAGAGGCAATGGAAGCGCTCAAAAAAACACTCCCCTCGATCGTCGTTTTCAACCCCGCTTCGAAGGTCTTTTGATATCGGGGGCCATCGACACCCAAAAGGCACTCGCGCAGCAGCAGAGCGAAATCGACGAATACGCCATCTATACCCGCCTCGCCAAACTCGCCAAAAAGGAAGCAAACCGCAAAATCCTCCTGCAGATCGCACAGGAGGAGAGAAACCACTACCGTTTCTGGGAAAAGATCACGAAAAAGTCCTTGAAACCAAGGCGCCACCTCGTCCTTTTCTATCTTTTTCTGGCACGCTTTTTCGGTCTATCGTTCGCGCTGAAGCTGCTCGAAAAGCGCGAAGAGGGCGCCGAAGAGTTCTACCGGCAACTTTTCGACCTCTACCCCGAAGCCAAAAGCATCTACGCGCAAGAGTCGAACCACGAAACCAAACTGCTCAATATGCTGAACGACGAAAAACTGCTCTACGCCGGCGCCGTGGTACTGGGGATGAACGACGCCCTCGTGGAGCTGACAGGCACCCTCACCGGGATCGCGTTCGCCTTCGACAAGAGCTTCAGCGTCGGTGTCACGGGCGCCATCATGGGCATCGCCGCTTCCCTCTCGATGGCCGGTTCGGCCTACCTCGAAGCGCGCGACAACCCGTCACCAAAGATCCGGTCCGCCACCTACGCCGTCTATACAGGACTGTCGTACATATTTACGACGCTGCTGCTGGTGCTGCCCTACTTCTTTTTTAATACCACACTTCCGGCCCTCGCCGTGATGTTCGCCGCCGCCGTCGCTGCCATCGTCGCCTACAACTTCTACATCAGCGTCGCCAGAGACGAACCTTTCTTCAAACGCGTCCGAGAAATGGCTCTCATCACTTTCGGGGTCTCTCTCATTACATTCGGCATCGGGTATGTAGTTCGCAACTGGTTTGGGATCGAGATATAAGCCTCGTTACAATATAAAAACCTATGAAATATTCTCTTATAGCGAAACTAACTGATTCATCTTTTTTGCCGATACTAGTTCTATAATGATCGCGTATCGCATGAATCGGAGAAATATCATTGAAAACAGCCA
>JAUUDL010000145.1 GCA_030826715.1 Hydrogenimonas sp.
GGTCGCCGGATATGACGAACTGTATTGACTCGCGCTGTCTTGGTAGACACCCCCCTCGATCCATGAAAGCATATTGAAATGTTTGACGCGATCATGGCTCGCCACAGCCCGTTTCCACCCCTTTTTACCGGTATCTGACGCAAGATTTTCATCATCCGAAGCAAGCAGTGAAAAAGCATCGATCGATGGACTGCTGCCGTGATTGTAGAGTACAAAAGAGTTAAAAGAGTAAGAGGTGAAATGGTCGTTGAATCTAAAAATGGCATCGTTGATAAAATGTTTGCTTTTACTCAGCCAATAGTGATCGGTTTCGCCATCTGTCAGTCGTTCTGCAGGGTAGCTCGCACTATACTCGCTCGGTTTCAATGTCATGGCCGACCCATGCCCTGGATCTAAAAGATTGACCTCCGCCATCGACACGAGAGAACAGACAAACCATAACACCCAAAGACGCACAATAGACCTTCATTCAACCAGAGATAGGGATGCGACAAACGTTGCGGCCGTTTCGCTCCGCAAGATCAACGGCGTATCCAGACCATATATCGTCCGTTTTTCGAATAAGTTTCGCTCTGCATCACTCAAACCCCCTTCACATCCGATGAGAATCGAGTCGAGGTGCATACCGCATGTCAGTGGCCTGCCGCCGAAGTCGAGCATCGCGCTTTGTGGGTAGGTCTGAAGGTACGCTTCAATGTTCTGCACGACCTCCAACTCCATGAAACGGCTGCGGCCGCACTGCTGCGAGGAGTTGATCAGGATGCGCTTCAGTCGCTCGAGGTCGGGGGCGAAATTTTTCTGGCTGCGGTCACAATAGACAAATGAGATTTTCGCCACTCCCAGCTCGTTGAGCGAAGGCAGCGTCTTTTCGATCGTTTTAGGATCCACGATGCACCATCCGATATGCAAAGACCTTTCGGGCATCACGATGCACTTCTCTTTCGTTTCGAAGACCAGATCGGCTTCGCGGCGCGTCACCCTCTCGATGTGGTAGAAGTAGAGGTAGTCGTCAGCCATGTTGCGCAGAGCGATGCGTTCGCCCTGCCTATGGCGGCGCACTTTGAAGATATAGCGGTAGGCTTCACCTTCGATCGTGATGTCGGGAAGCCCCGCATCGGGATGGTAGAGAAACTGCACTCTTGTTTTCCTTTTACGGCAGTTGCGGCGCCAGGCCGCCGACCATCAACAGCCAAAGCAGCTCGAAGATGTAGTAGCGCAGCACCTTGTGGCGAAACTTCGTGAAACACGCCTGCCCCGCACGCGCCTTTTTGGTCGCCAGATGGCGGCGAAGCTCGAGAAAGCTCACCGCCACGGCCGCGGCGATCATCGCCAGAATCTTGATGCGAAAGGGCATATGCAGCCACGCCATGATCGCCGCGCCGGTGAAGACCACCATACTCATCAGCGTGATCCAGGCGATCGCCTGGATGCTCAGATACTTTTTGAGCTGTCGGTCATCTTTTTGCATGACGATGACGACGATATTGACCGCTACCAGCAGCGCCAGGGCGACCAGGGGCCAGATATGCATCTGAATGATAGTTGATTGCATCTTTTCCATAAGAGAGATTGTACTATAATCGATCTAAAAATGCCGGCATAGCGGCAATGAAAGGTTTAGTATGGTCACGATCGAAGAGGCGCTTGGGCTGATCCATGCGCAGGTCAACGCGACGAGGACGGAAATCGTACCGATCGAGTCGGCACTGGGTCGCATCGCGGCGGAGAATCTCCATGCCCGGTTCGACCTGCCGCGGTTCGACAACTCGGCGATGGACGGCTACGCCGTCACGATGGCCGACGCCGGCGACGTCATAGAGCCGGAAGCGACGGTGCTCGCGGGCGAAAAGAGCGATCTGCGCGTCACGGCCGGCAAAGGGGTTCGCATTATGACCGGGGCAGTGATGCCGGAAGGAGCCGAGGCGGTGATCCCCGTGGAAAACACCGAAGAGACACAGGAGGGGGTGCGCCTACCCGCTTCGATCAAACGAGGGGCCAACATTCGAAGACGCGGCGAAGATATCGCCAAAGGCGAGCCGATTCTACAACGAGGTGAAAAGGTCGACGCCTACACCGTCACACTGCTCGCCAGCCAGGGCGTGACCCATCTTCGCCTCTTCCAAAAGCCAAGGGTCACGGTCTTTGCCACCGGGCACGAACTGCGGATGCACTTTGAAACGATCGAACCGCACCAGATCTACAACTCCAACGCGCCGATGTTCGTCGCCCGTGCCGCCGAGCTGGGGTGTGAGACCACCTTCACCGGGGCGACGGCCGATACGATGGCATCGATCGAAGCCCACATCGCCTCGGCGCTGCAGAGCGACCTGATCATCACCAGCGGCGGGGTGAGCGTGGGTGATGCCGACTTCACCAAAGAGGCTTTCAGAGCGCTGGGGATGGAGACGCTTTTTGAAAAGGTCAACATCAAACCGGGCAAACCAACGACGGTGGGGCGGATCGGCCACACCTGGATTCTCAACCTGCCGGGCAACCCCTCCGCCGCCGCGGTCAATTTCGAGCTCTTCGGCCGCACGATCATCCACCGGTTGATGGGGATGAAAGCGCCCTACATTGCGCCGATCGAGACGGTCTGCGCCGGCGAAAAGTCGATCAAGCCGGGACGGCCGAGTGTCTGGATGGGAAAATTTGACGGAAAAGCCTTCTATCCGCTCTTAAAACAGGGGCCGGGCATGGTGAGCCCGCTCAAAGAGGCCGATGGCCTTATCGTGCTTGATCCGGAAATATCGGCATTGAAAGAGGGAATGCGACTCAAGATGATCCCGCTGCATTGTGACACTACCGCCGAAGAGGCGGTGGATATTTTCACCTCTCTGCAGAGGTGATGGCACCGATGTGACGCATGGTGCCTCTTGCCGGTTACTTCAAAGTAGAAATATAACCCGCCAGTGCGTCGATCTGCTCGGGCGTGAGCGATCCGACCTGGCCTTTCATGACACCCTTCATCGCACCGCCATAGGTGCCGTCTTTGTACCCTTCGATCTTCTTGATCAGGTCAGCCTTGGCCTGTCCGGCGATGATGTTGCTCTGTCCCAGGGCGTGCTTTTCGCCTTTGCTGCCGTGACATCCGGCACATTTGACGAAAAGCTGCGCGGCATCGACGGAGGCTGTCGCCGTTTTGGGTGCTTCGGTCGCGGCCGAAAGCGCCTCTTTGGCTTTTGTCGTCTCCTCTTTCACGCTCTGCGTAATGGCTTCACTCTTCTGGATGACGGTTTCGGCCGCTTTTTGAGCCTTCTCTTCCACCTTCGTCACGGCTTCCATTTTCGCCTCGGTGGAAACAGCCGGCTCCTCCGCCGTTTTCGATGCCGCAGCACTCGGAGCGGTTACCGGGGCACTCTGCTCGACACTCTTTTGCGTCGGTGTCGTGCCTTTGGATGCCTCTTCACTCTTTTTTTCGTTACATCCGGTCATCATGACCAGGGCCGCTACGGCCAACGATATCGCGACTTTTCTCATACTCTCTCCTTTTTCTCTCTGGTTTTTCGGTGCCCTATCTTATGCCCATCGACCTTAAAAAGCGCTTGCACGCAACTTCTTGAAAGTCAACGGATATAAACAGTTACACCACCGTCGGATTGACGAAACGCTTTCTTGCCAAAAGTTCGTCGAACATCTTCGGGTTCGACCACTCCTCTTTCACGCGCTCCGAGAAGGTAATGGTATGAAGATTTGTGGGACCCATCGTGGAGTCGTAGGCATCTTTGCGGTCCGCATGGGCGTACCCGGTTTCGGTTTCGTGCACGATGACACCCTCAAGCTGCACGTCCGATTCGCCGTTGACCATCTCGGTCTGCTCCATCACGCGGTCGACGATCAGAAAGATAGTGCGCGCAAACTGCTCGGCGGAAGGGTTGACAGGCAGCTGAACCCACCGCTCGCTCCACTTTTTCATATCGGCCAGATAGGCCGGATCGTCGCCGCTCCAAAGGGTGATGGCGTGATCGAAACTGTCGATAAACTCCTTGATCATCCCTTTGGTCAAACCGAAATCATAGACCATCTGGCCGCGATCGAGTGTCGTGGAACCGAAAAGCAGCTCCACTTTGTAGGAGTGACCGTGAAGACTGCGGCTACAGCGCCTGGATGTGCACTGTCGCACGATATGGGCATTTTCGAATTTATAGAGCTTACGAATAATCATTATTTAATCCCTTCCATATTCCATTCACCATTCACTGTTCACCATTCACCACTCACCGTTTCTCCTCTCGGTTCCAGAGTCGAACATGGAGTCTGTCGCTGTAGTGGTAACCATGCCTCAAGCAAAAATCAACGACGGCAGGTGCATGCATCTGTAATTTGTCGATCGAGTCACCCAGCGGCATGCAATAGACCTCGTTTTCAAGCCCTTCAGTGATCCCTTCGATCTGCTCATGGGCGCCATCTTCGACGATCGCACGATCGAGCGTGAATTTGAAAAATGGGTCTCGCCCTCGTGTCGCCAATGCATGGATCGCTTCGGGAATGACCCGTTTCTCGTAAGGTTCGCCGCTATTGGAGAGCTTCACCGCCATCGCGAAAATGACGTCGGAATAGAAAGGATGACGCACAAAATCCGGCGCAATCGTGGCGTTGGTCTCGATCGTCACCCGAAATCCAGCCTCCACTATGCGGCCGAGTGCTTCGTTGAAGATTGGATCGTTTGCATAAATCATCGGTTCGCCGCCCGTGAGCACGATATCGGGGCGATAGCCCAAATCTTTTATGTAGGATGCGATGATCGCTTCGATCTCATCGGCACTTTCGATGGTCCGCCACGTCTGCTTGAAATGTGAACCATAGACGGCTCGGACCGTGTCGCACCCTGGAATCACTTCGCCGTCCTTGATGGTTTCACCAAATCCGGGGCAGCGAAGGTTACACCCGCCGAAACGCAGGAATATCGACGGTACGCCACTGTAGCGCCCCTCACCCTGAATGGAAAAGAAGTGTTCGACGAGGTAGATCATCATCCGCCTGTTTCGTAGAATGCGCGGCTGGACTCTTCGCCATCCTCTTCGCTCCAGCGGTTCTTTTCGGGCTTGTTGCGCAAAACTTCCCTGAGCACTTCGCCGGCCGCTTCGATATCTCCCTCTTTGACCGCTTTGGCGATGCTCATCGCTTCGTCGAAGTAGAGACACGGGATCAAAAATCCTTCGGCGGTGAGACGGATGCGGTTACAATCTTCGCAGAAATCGTGCTTGTGCGGATCGATGATGCCGAATTTATATCCGTCGTCGGTGAGATAGTTGAACGCGGGGCTGCTCCCTTCTCGTCCCACTTTGCGGATCGCGTACTTCTCCTTGATTTTGGCCAGAATCTCTTTTCCGCTTAAGCCTTTGAGGCCCGCTTTGGCATGAACGTTTTCCATATATTCGATATATCGAATCGTCATGCCGCGCGCTTTGGCATACTCCATCACATCGACGA
>JAUUDL010000067.1 GCA_030826715.1 Hydrogenimonas sp.
ATCCCGAAGCGATGTATTACAGCCTATGATCGAATACTTCTTCGTCTGTCCCTACTGCTGGCAGCGAATCTCCATTTTGATAGACGGGGCGCTGGAGCGATTCGAGGGGATCGAGGATTGCGAAGTGTGCTGCAATCCGATCGAATTTCAGATTCGTCTCGAAGAGGGAAGCGTCATCTCGTTCGATGCACGAAAGGTGCAGTAAAGGAAAAAATATGAATAATATCTTTAAAACAGTCGCCTTGTCTCTCACGGCTCTTTTGTATGCCGCGCAGGCGGCGACACTCGACATCTACCGCGACGGCGCACAATATACGCTGAAAACCCCTTCGACCTTCATCGGTTTCGCACCCAAAAACGTCGAAGCAGTGTGCGGCGACGTGAAGATACAAACCTTCGCATCCACTGCATGCAAAGAGAGCTCATCGCTCTGCGCACTGAAAAAGCGTATCGATAGAGACGACGACGAAGCCACGGCGGCCCGTACACAGATGCGGCTGATCGACACTATGGTCAATCAGAGCAAGCCGCAGACGATGGATGCCAAAGCGTGGCTGTATTGGAGCGAAAAGATCGCCAACCGCTACGCGGCTTTGCAGAAAAAGGCCACGATAAAAGAGCGTGAAGCCAAGAGGCTTCGGGAGCTCTTTTTGTCGATGGCCCCTTCACTGCAGGCGCGATATCTGTCGCATGCATGTGGCAAAAACCTGCAGCTGAATATCCCTGCAGGTCTGATCGGGGTCGATATTTTCTATGAAGCCGACCTGCCAAAAAGCGGAGAGCTGACCATACGAAGCGTCGCCGAGCTGCGTAACCGAAGCGGCATCGACATCGACGTGACACGGGCGGATATCTATTTTGTACCGATCGCCCGTGTGCTGCGGCCGATCGAGTTCCGCCCCTGGATCATACGCGAATCGAGAATCGTGCCGATGGGAAAGAGCCGAATGGAGCGGTCAATGGCAATGACACAGGCGGTTCCGGCACCCGATGAGGCGAATATCGGGAAAATTTCCCACGAGAAGACGAGGCACTACCGCATTCAAGGGCTTCATCTGCCTTCCAGTGGCGAAGCGCTGCAGGCCGAAGTGGGGCGTTTCAAGAGCGATTTTACAAAACAGAACGTCGTCTTTCCCTATACGGACCCCCGTGTCTATGAGGCGGTGAGGTTCAAACCCCCGTTTACGATCGAAAACGACCGCTGGCGCATCAAATCGGGCAAACGGGTCGTGGCACGTAAGGTCTACGGACGCTACGACGGGGATGAATACCTGATCTTTATGGCTGTCGATCACGATCTTATCGTCAGAAGAGAGCCCTATATTTCCAAAAGTGGAGAACACGGCATTATCTTTGGCAAAAAGGTCAAAAAAACCGATGGATATACCCTTGAGGTGATCAATGCTTCGGCACAGAAGAAGGCGTTGCACATCGTCGAGAGGATTCCCGTTTCGACCAAAGATGAGGTGGAAGTGGAGTTGATCGACGTCAAAGCGGACCAGCCGATGAAGTACCGTCTGCAAAAGCGTGGAAAACTCACGATCGACCTGACGATACCGCCTCGAAAGAGTACGCGTGTGGATGTGAGATTTCGCGTGACATGGCCAAAAGATATGCCGGTGGTCTACTGAATGAGAAAGTGCGGATACGATATGGGAGAAAAAAACGAGAACGGGGGTGCGGCGTGAAAGATCGTCTTCAAAGAGAATATGATGTGATCGACGCCGTGATCCTTTCGCGTCAGGATCCCGTGACGGGGCTTCTGCCGGCGAGTACGGCGATCACTGCGCACGGCGACTACACCGACGCGTGGGTACGCGACAACGTCTACAGCATCCTTCCGGTCTGGGCGCTGGCGTTGGCCTATCGCAGACACGACCCGAAAAATGCCAGAAGACGGCTGCTTGCGGGGAGTGCGACGAAACTGATGCGCGGGCTTCTTTCGGCGATGATGCGCCAATCCGATCACCTCGAACGTTTTAAATATTCAGGCGATCCCATCGACGCCCTCCACGCCAAATACGGCACGAACACGGGCCTTCCGGTGGTGGGGGATGATGAGTGGGGCCATCTGCAGATCGATGCGACCTCTCTGTTTCTGTTGACATTGGCGCAGATGCACGCCTCCGGCACGCCGGTGGTGCAGACGATCGACGAAGTCAATTTCGTCCAGAATCTGGTGCACTACATTTCACGCGCCTACGTCACTCCCGATTACGGGATATGGGAGCGGGGAAACAAGATCAACCATGGCGACGTGGAGATCAACGCCAGCTCCGTCGGCATGGCCAAAGCGGCGCTGGAGGCATTGGACGGATTCGATCTGCTCGGGGCGGAGGGCTCTTTTGAGGGCGTCATTCATGTGGTCTACAGCGATATCGCCAGGGCCCGCGCCACCCTGGAGGCGCTGCTTCCCAGAGAGTCGCTCTCCAAAGAGACCGACGCGGCGCTTCTGAGCGTGATAGGCTACCCTGCCTACGCCGTGGAAGATGAAGATCTGAGGCAGAAGACGCGAACAAAAATTCTGAAGAAGCTGGCGGGCCGTTACGGGTGTAAACGTTTTCTGCTCGACGGGCATCAGTGCAGCAACGAAGATGCGAACAGGCTCCACTACGAACCCTCCGAACTCAGGCAGTTCGAGCATATTGAATGTGAATGGCCCCTTTTCTTCACCTACCTTCTGCTCGATGCACGCATGCGCCGCGACGATAAAGAGGCCAGAAAGTGGGAAGAGAAGCTCTCTTCTTTGTTTGTCGAGAAAGAGGGGCTCTCGCTGCTGCCGGAACTCTATATCGTTCCATTGGAGTCGATCGAGGCGGAGAGGGCCGATCCCGGAAGTCAGACGCGCGTTCCCAACGAGAATCTCCCTTTGGTGTGGGCGCAGAGCCTCTATATGCTCTCGAGTATGCTCGAAGAGGGGCTGATCGAACCGGAGGATATCGATCCACTGGGACGTTCGAAAAACCCGGCGCCGCAGCGTCAAAAGAGCCGTGTCGTCCATGTGCCGGTGATCGCCGAAGACAGGGAGGTCAAAGAGCGGCTGGCATCCATGGGGGTGACCTCATGCACGTCCGAGGAGGCGATGCCCATACAGATTTTACATGCCCGGGCGCTGACGAAGATCCATGCGCAGATCGGCAAAAATTCGAAACTGGAGCTCTCGGGCAGGCCCCCTTCGGTCGCCCGTTCCATCACGACCGCCGCGCTCTATCGACTGGCCGGCCGCGACGTGGTTTTTCTGCCCTTCTATTTCGACCCCGGCGATTTCTATTTCACGAACGATTGCCGAATGATGGTGGAGCACTTCGCCGCCTCGTTGAAGTTCCTGGACCGCCATTGGAAACGGAGCCGTCCGGCGCTTTTGCCCCTCTACATCCGCAAAAGCGATCTTTCGGAGGAGGCGTGGCCATCGATGCGATCGCTGCTATCGGGCCTTCAGACAGGTCTTTGGCGGGATGTTCCTCTTAAGACCGGGGCGCTGAAACGCCTTGTCGAAGAGGTCCATGTCGAACGGATCGACAATCTGCACGGCATCACGCCGGAGGCTTTCGCCGCCCAGAGGGTGCATGAAACGACGCAGGGCGATCTCTTGCCCGACGATGGCACGGATTGGCGCCGTATCAGGGCGCGTGCCGAGCGAGAAGGGCGTGTCGATGAGCGGATCGAAGATATTCTGCTGGAAGTGGTGATTCGTCACAAGCGGATCGCCGTGGGGCGTGCCTACCACAAAGATGCCGTTCTCAGCCGTCCCCAAAAGTGCGCGACGATCCTCTCGCTTATCGACCGTTTCTGTGGCGACAATGAATCCGAAAGGGTGCTGACCCAGGAGATCATCGTCTATGTCGGTGAACTGATCCGTGCCGAACCGGCCTTTTTCGACGGGATGACGACGCTGCGGACATGGCACTTCGTGCAACTGCTCGTCGGCCGCATCGGCACCGAGAAGGAGCTTTCGTTCAGTGACGCCTACACGGCGCTTCTGTCGATGGCGCCGCATGAAATTTACCAACGATTGCGCGATATTTTGCAAAGCGGTGCGACGCTTTCTGAGTCGATACGGGCGATGGAGGCGATTCATACCGATACCGACGCCACGATAAAGACCCCGCACCTCTTCGAGGATGCAAAGGATGCGGCGTTGGAGAGAGAGTGGATGGCGTGGCGCCAGGAGGCGGGCATGATGAGCCGCCTTAAGGGGCGATTCTACAAAAATGTCTGGCACGTGCTCCAGCGCTGCGAGGCCATCGTGATCGGCGACAAATATTCGGCGGACAGCCGGCTGGGGCGGGAACTCACGCTCGACGCGACGGCGGGGGAGAAGGCGTTTGCTATCCGCGTCGATGACCGTCTTCAGCATATCGAATCGCCGGAATACCGTCAGCTCAACATCGAAGCGCTCGAAGCGCTCAGCGACCTCTTCGCCTCCAACCCCGATCTCGTGATTTCGGGCGATCTGACCCTCGATGTTCTGATCGGCCATGCAGTGCGCATCGTCTGGGAGCGCGAACACCCCCATAGCCGATACGACGAGAGCCGCGGCGAAGCGTGGGACCACTTCTACCGCCTCTCACCACAGAAGGTCAAAGAGGGGTATATACATGCCTTCTTCTACCTGTTGCAACGAGACGACACCCCCGACAGAGAGAGAACGGCGTAGATCGATGGAAAATTTCGGAAAAATCGAGCTCTATACGGGGGATGGAAAGGGGAAGACCACGGCGGCTGCGGGGCTGGCGCTTCGGATGATGGGCAATGGCTACCGCGTTCTTTTCGTACAGTTCATGAAGAGCGAACCCAGCGGTGAGATCACGATGCTGCAATCGTGCGGCGGCGAAAAGTTCCGCCTGCTGAGACGGTGGGACGGAAGTTTCATCATCGTCGAGCCCAACGCCTCGCAGATCGAGATGTGCCGGACGCTGTGGCGTGAATTTCAGGAAGCATTGGCGCAGAATCATTATGACATGCTTGTGCTCGACGAGGTAGTGGTGGCGCTGCACTACAGCCTGATCGAGGAGTCGGAGCTGTTGCTGTTTTTGAAGGAGAAACCGGCCGATCTCGAGGTGGTGATGACGGGACAGGGGGCGAGTGAAAAATTGATCGAAGCGAGCGACCTGGCCACAGAGATGAGAAAGATCAAACACTACTATGATGAAGGGCTCATGGCACGCAGGGGGATCGAGTATTGAAGATCCTGCCGCGCCACTATATCCGGTACAAAGGGGTCAACTCCTTCTACACGGGATTGACGGTCGGCGCTGTCTTCACGATCTATGCCGCACTCGATCCGTCGATCTTTTCTCTTGGCGGTATCGTGCTCGCCGTTGGAATGCTCGTCATCGCTCGCTTTTACGAAAAGATCCTCAATATCAGGGCCTTCTACCGGATTTCACTGCTGGTGGAGTGGGTGATGCTCTTTCTGATCGTCTGGTATCTGCTCTTTCCCTACGGCTATACGACGGCACTGCTGGTCTATGCGGGGTATCAGGTGACCTTCATGTTCGGTGCCTACCTCGTGCGCGCCGAGACGCTCTTTTTAAACAGAAAAGTGATCCTCTCGTGGCTCGATATGGCCAAGCAGGCGGGCTACCTGGCCGGCATGCTCGCCTCCTGGCTCTTCTACAAGCTATTGGAAAAGCTCTTCGGCGTCAAAGACCACGCCACGGAGGTCTACCATCTGCACTGGCTGCTGTTACTGACCGAGATCGTCGTGATCGTCCTGCTGTTTCGCTCTTTTCAAAAAAGGAAAAAGAGAAGACAAAGAGCAGCCTGAGGCGCATCGGCCCTTTTTGTTCAAAACGGCACGGACATTGTTCTGCAGCAGCCAGATAAAAAAGAGGGCGATGGCACTATAGAGCGATGCGAAGGTCCAGTCGTGATCCATCACGGCCCCAGCAGCCAAAACGAGAAACACGATCGTCAAAATCAGGCACATCTCTTCTTCCTTATGATATATGATAATATAGTTATATTTAAAATGGAAAGTTTCCCATGATACGCTATTTTATCTTCATCCTTTCGCTGTCTCTGATGGCGGTAGCCCGACCCCAATTCGTCAACCATCTCGAAGGGGAACCTTCGCCCTATCTTCGACAACACGTCCACAATCCCGTCGACTGGTATCCGTGGGGTGACGAAGCGTTTGAAAAGGCACGCAAAGAGCACAAGCCGATCTTTCTTTCGATCGGATACAGCACCTGCCACTGGTGCCATGTGATGGCGCATGAATCGTTCGAAAATCCCCAGATCGCCGCACTGATCAACCGATGGTTCGTGCCGGTCAAGGTCGACAGGGAGGAGATGCCCCACCTCGACCGCTATTACCAGCGCGTCTTTACGCTGCTTCGCAACAGAAGCGGGGGGTGGCCGCTGACGATCTTTCTGACCGAAGATCTCAAACCCTTCTTCGCCGCCACCTATATTCCGCCATCCGACTCCTACGGCGTCAGGGGGCTTACGACGCTGCTTCCATACTTCGGACGCCTTTACCGTACCGACAGGGCCAGGATCGACCGACGTGCCGCCGCGATCGAGACGCTGATGAAAAAGATGGCGAATATGAAACCGAAACCGATCGAGGCCGACCTCTTTATTGCGAAAATGGCAGTCGATAAGATGTGGCGCTACTACGACAATACCTACAAAGGTTTTGGCGACCATCCCAAGTTTCCCGAAAGCTCGAGGCTTCGCCTTCTTTTGGATATCTACCGTCTGAACGGCGACGAAAGAGCGAAAAAAATGGCGCTCGAAACGCTCGAGGCGATGGCCAGCAGCGGTCTGTACGACCAGATCGACGGCGCCTTTTTCCGCTACTGCGTCGACAGGGCGTGGACGATGCCCCATTTCGAAAAGATGCTCTATACCAACGCCGAACTGATACCGCTCTATGTCGAAGCGTGGAAAATGACGGGAAACGGGCGATATGCCGAAGTGGTGCGTGAAACGATCGCCGAAATCGACCGCCGTTTCAGGACGAAAGAGGGGCTCTATTTCAGCGCCAGCAACGCCGACAGCGACCATCAGGAGGGTGGCTATTTTCTCTACCGTTACGACGAGGCGCTCGAGGCGCTGAAAGATGCCGGATTTTCGGATATCGACGCCAAAGCGGTGCTTGCGTATCTCGATATCGCCGAGGATGGCAATTTCGATACCGAATACTCCCATGCCAGACGCATGGCCGACCATCCTCCCAAAAGATTCGACGAAGCCAGGACCATCCTCAAGGCGCTGCGAAAACCCCGCACCTATCCCTTTATCGATACGAAGATCATTACCGCCTGGAATGCGATGATGGTCAAAGCGCTCTTTTCAGCCGGCGCGATAGACGCGACGTATCTCGACGAAGCCGAAACATCCTACCGAGCACTGAAAAAAACGATGACACCAAAGAATGGAGGACTCTTTCACCAGTTCCTCTACGGTGACAATCCTACACAACCGGGGTTGCTGGAAGATTACGCCTTTATGGGCGACGCGGCGCTGACGGCCTATCAGGCGACCCTCGATCCGCACTATCTCTCGGACGCCAAAATGTGGACGGACCAGGCCATTCAAAGGTTTTACAAAAAAGAGGGGCGATGGCTGCTCTCCGACGACGGATTTCAAAGCTACGCCGACATGCTCGACAACTACTACACCTCGCCACTCTCGGTCATCGTCAACAACCTGCTCGATCTGGCGCTTCTTGAAAGCGATATTCACTCACAAAGCCTCGCCAAAGCCACACTCGACGCCAACGGTCTTTTGCTCTCAAAACGCCCCGACGCCTACCCCGAAGCGCTGCGCGCCTCCATCCGTTTGATACGCGGCATCGTAGGGCTCAAAGGCGACCCGCGCATGCTCGAGGCCTACCGCAAGAAGATAGATCGCATTCACTACCCGTTCCTTCTTCTGAAAGCCGAAGAGGCCAAAGGGTTCCTTGCCTGCGACATGCGCAGCTGTTTCGCGTTTTCGAAAGATTTCGAGAGCGTGAAGGCGGCGATCGAAAAGAGGTGAGGCGGGTTCTTATGCTCTTTTCAACCCGTTCATGTCATAATGGCGCCTATCTTCAATACAAAGGCAAACTATGGCACTCGAAAATCTCACGACCGAGAGCTTCAACGAAAAAGTCTCTTCCAACGAGATCGTGATCCTCGATTTCTGGGCTCCCTGGTGCGGACCGTGCAAGGAGTTCGGCCCGATCTTCGAAAAGGTTTCGCAAGAGTATCCCGATATACTTTTTGGTAAGATCAATACCGAAGAGCAGCGCGAACTCGCGGGCCATTTCAATATTCAGTCCATTCCGACCGTCGCGATATTGCGGGAAGGCATCGTGCTTTTCATGCAGCCGGGCCTCATCCCCGAAGAGGGGTTGAAAGATCTGATCCGACAGGTCAAAGAGCTCGATATGGAACAGGTACGTGAAGAGATCAGAAAACAGCAGGAGGCCCAGCAGCAGGGCTGATACATCATCGGCGGACCCGTGACTCGGGACCGCCTTTTCTTCGAAACTCTCTTTTATACTTTGAACTGACCGATCTGCTGTAGCACTTCGTCGGCCAGTTGACCGATTCGCTTGACACTTTCATCACTCTGCAGGATACTCTTTTTATTGTTTTCGGAGAGATTTTTGATCTCCTGCATCTTCCCGACGAATTCAGACATGATCTTGGCGGCATCTTCGATGGCCGTCGCCGTCGTCTCCACACTGTGAACGGTCTGGGTCATTTTGACGGTGACATTCTCGATCTCTTCTCCGACATTGGAGGCATCGGTTGTGAGCATATTGACGTTTTCGATGTTTTTGCTCATCGTCTGGCTGCTGTCCATGATCGCCTGGACGATGATGTTGATCGTCGCGTTGATATCGGCGAGGCTCTTTTGGGTTCTTTCGGCCAGTTTTCGCACTTCGTCGGCGACGACGGCGAATCCTCTACCGTGTTCACCCGCACGCGCTGCTTCGATGGCGGCGTTGAGCGCCAGAAGGTTGGTCTGGTCGGCGATGTCGGAGATGACGGTCAGCACCTCCTTGACCTGTTCGGCGTCGTGACTGAGCTGCTGCAGGCGGTCGGCCAGTTCATTCTCGACGATGGCGTTATGTTCGATCTGACGGATCGTTTTGCGGATCAGATTGGTCGCCTCTTCGAGGTTGCTGTTGGCATCGAGGATATTCGCCTTCGTCTTGTCGACTTCTTGATTGCTGGCGGTGAGCTGCTCCTTGAGATGGGACGCCTCCTGTGCGCCGCTTTCGACGATATGCGCCTCTTTCTGGATATTGTTAGTGATCAGGCCGAAAGTTTGGTTGAGCTGGGTGGAGACATGTTTGTTTTCATGAGCGCTCTGGAGTGCATGTTCGGCAAAGTTGTGAAGGGCGGCGAGGAAATCGCGAAGCGCTTGACGGATGCTTCCGAATTCATCGTGCTCGTAGATCCTGATCTCGGTGGAGAGATCTTTCGTTTGCGCCACCTTGATGATGAGGTTTTTCAGAGAATTCAGCCTCGTCTGCATATCCGAAACGCTGAAATAGGCGACTGTGAGCATGATCAGGATGACCAGCAGACCGATGATCGAATCGATGATGGCGGTATCGTGGAAGCTGTCAAGATCGGCGAGTATCTTTTCGGCGATGGCATCGTCGACCTTTTTGAGTGCATTGATCTTTTTGGTGATCGTTTTGAACCAATATTCCGCATCGATCCCGAATCCGCCGGTCGCGGCATTTTTGATGGCGATCTGACGCATGCGCTCCACTTCGGCAAAAGAGGGATCGTTGGTCGCTTTTTTGTAAAGAACGATCATCGAATCGGGTGCGAATGAGAGAAAATCGTCGAGATAGGCGTTCTGCTCGGCGATCAGTGTGATGAAT
>JAUUDL010000076.1 GCA_030826715.1 Hydrogenimonas sp.
ATGCCTTCGACTCTTTTTTATTGCGTGCCGAGAGTGTGGCCGCAAAAAGTACGCCCTTTTCGCCACCATTTTTCGTATCACTTTCCTGCAGCATCTGGGCCGCCGCGTTCGAAAGGCGCGCCGAAGCGGTATCCGGCAGTGTTTCGAGTTTGGCCGATCGGATCTTAAGGCCTAGAGATTGCGCTTTGGCCAGTAGGTCCGAAAGATCGGTTTTCTCGGATTTTGAGAGATCGCGTAGCCACCATGAACTTTTTTGGAGTGCGGCGTTCTTGTTTTTGTCGGCAATGTCAGCGCGGAGTGCAAGCGCTCTTAAAAGTTGTTCATGTTTGGGGGCATCAGAGATGGGGTTTTCCGGAGCATCGACCACTTTCGTCGATGACGGAAGCCGTCCAACTTCCAAGGATGGGGCAGGGATCTCTTCATCTTCCGGGATCAAATTGAGCATTATTGAAAGATCATAGATTGAACGCGTTTTGGTAAAAGGCGTCTTGGAAGCGTCGGAAGAAGGGGCGATTTTTACGAAACTCTCCCCCTCTTCTTGCCCTTCGTCCAAGATGTCGGCGAGCTCTTCGAGCAGCATCGAAAAGAGGCCCTCGCCTTCTTTGTGGTAGACATGTGCCGGTGCCGTCTGCGCCGAAGATGTCTGCGCAGTTTTCGGTGTTGTCGAGAGTGATCCGTACGACATAAATCGCTACCTTTCTAACCGCACTGTCGCGTTGAGCGCAGGCGGGCCTTGGAGTGTCTACAACTGAAAGCAACAATCGTTCCATCGGTATTGAAAAGCCCGGGATATGGGGATTTCAAAAAGAGATGGCGGTCTTGAAGCTTTTTTGGATATAATGGCGCAAATTTACACACTATCAGGAACCAACACAGATGCAAAACATTCGCAATATCGCCGTCATCGCACACGTCGACCACGGTAAAACGACACTGGTCGACGGGCTGCTGCAGCAGTCTGGCACCTTCGAAGCCCACAAAGAGGTGGCCGAGCGCGTCATGGACAGCAACGATATCGAAAAAGAGCGCGGTATCACGATCCTCTCGAAAAACACGGCGATCCGCTACAACGACTTCAAGATCAATATCATCGACACCCCCGGCCACGCCGACTTCGGCGGAGAGGTCGAGCGTGTTCTGAAGATGGTCGACGGCGTGCTTCTGCTCGTCGATGCGCAAGAAGGCGTCATGCCGCAGACGAAATTCGTCCTCAAAAAGGCGATCGAGTTGGGCCTTCGCCCGATCGTCGTCGTCAACAAGATCGACAAACCCGCCGCCGATCCAGAGCGCGTGGTCGACGAAGTGTTCGACCTTCTCGTGGCGCTGGACGCGGACGAGACACAGCTCGATTTCCCGGTTCTCTACGCCGCGGCACGCGACGGGTACGCCAAATGGAACCTCGCGGACGAAAATAAGGACCTCACGCCGCTTTTCGAAGCGATCCTGGAGTATGTCCCGGCCCCCGAAGGGAGCCCCGACAATACGCTTCAGACGCAGATCTTCACGCTCGATTACGACAACTACGTCGGACGTATCGGTATCGCCCGTATTTTCAACGGAAAAATCCATGCCGGTGAGCAGGTGCTTCTGGCCAAATCCAACGGCGAACAGAAAAAGGGGCGTATCAGTAAGCTGATCGGATTTATTGGCCTCGAACGTATCGAGATCGACGAGGCGGAAGCGGGCGACATCGTGGCGATTGCGGGCTTTAACGATATCGATGTCGGTGATACCGTCACCGATCCAGCCGATCCCCAGCCGCTCGATCCGCTGCATATCGAAGAGCCGACCCTCTCGGTCATCTTCAGCGTCAACGACGGCCCGTTCGCCGGCCGCGAAGGAAAATTCGTGACGGCCAACAAGCTCAAAGAGCGCCTCGAAAAAGAGATGGAAACCAACATCGCGATGCGTCTTGAGCAGCAGGGCGAAGGAAGCTTCAAAGTCTCCGGCCGCGGCGAGCTTCAAATCTCTATCCTGGCCGAGAATATGCGGCGTGAAGGTTACGAAT
Source organism: Hydrogenimonas sp. (assembly GCA_030826715.1). GTDB lineage: Bacteria > Campylobacterota > Campylobacteria > Campylobacterales > Hydrogenimonadaceae > Hydrogenimonas. Next base: position 2,009 of record JAUUDL010000076.1, read on the forward strand.
TTCTGATCTCCCGTCCGGAGGTGGTCATCAAGGAAGAGAACGGCGTGCGCATGGAACCGTACGAGCATCTGGTCATCGATGTCCCCGAAGAGTTCAGCGGTGCCGTCATCGACAAGCTGGGACGCCGTAAGGCGGAGATGAGCTCCATGAACCCAATGCCCGACGGCACGACGCGGATCGAATTCGAAATCCCCGCACGCGGCCTGATCGGTTTCAGGACACAGTTTCTTACCGATACCAAAGGCGAGGGGATCATGAACCACTCCTTCCTGGGCTACCGCCCCTTCGTCGGTGCCGTGGAACATCGCGCCAACGGCGCGCTCATCTCGATGGAGAACGGCAAGGCGCTGGGCTACTCGCTCTTCAACCTCCAGGAACGCGGTACACTCTTCATCAAACCGCAGACAGAGGTCTATGTGGGGATGATCATCGGTGAACACGCCCGCCCCAACGATTTGGAGGTCAACCCAATCAAAGGGAAGAAACTCTCCAACGTCCGCTCATCCGGTGCCGACGATGCGATCGTACTCGTGCCGCCCAGAGAGATGACGCTCGAACGCGCGATGGAGTGGATCGAAGAGGACGAACTGGTCGAAGTGACGCCAGAAAACATTCGTGTGCGCAAACGTTTCCTCGATCCGCACGTACGCAAGAGAATGGAAAAACAGAAAAAATAGTTTCAACCATCCAATCGGCCCTTTTCGCTATACTATGAAGTAAAAAGGGCCGATGATGATGAATCTGCTTATTATCCTCGCCGTCATTGTTGTGATCGGCGTACTTCTTTACAACACACTCGTCTCCCGACGCAACCAGTGCGACAATATCTATGCAAGCATCGACGCGCTTTTGAAGAAGCGCTACAACCTCATTCCCAATCTCGTGACATTGATGAAAGAGTCGATGCAGTACGAAAAGGGTCTTCTCGAAAAGGTGACCCAGCTGCGAGCCAAAGCGATGCAGCCCAATCTGACCCCCGAAGAGAAGATCGCGATCGCCGACGAGTTGACGCAGCCGCTGCACAACCTGATGGTATCGGTCGAAAACTATCCCGAACTCAAAGCCAACGAACAGATCATGCAGCTGATGCGAACACTCAACGAGATCGAAGAGCAGATCGCCGCGGCCAGACGCGCCTACAACCAGGCGGTGACCGACTACAACAACGCCAGAGAGATGTTCCCGTCCTCGCTGATCGCCGGATGGTTCCGTTTCGAACCAAAGAGGCTCTTCGAAATCCCCGAACAAGAGCGCGGCAATATC